>NZ_JBVHHE010000008.1:0-111689 GCF_055561235.1 Kitasatospora sp. NPDC022856
TCGGTCCAGGAGACCTCCTGGCCGGTGCGGCGGATCACCAGGACGTGCTCGACGCCGTCGGTCTTGGTCAGCGCCTCGTCGATGGCGGGCTTGAGTGCGGACGGCTTGCCGCGGCGGTAGCCGCCGTCGGCGGTGATGACCAGCTTGGCCTGGGCGTCCTGGATCCGGGAGGCGACGGCGTCGGCCGAGAAGCCGCCGAAGACCACGGAGTGGGTGGCGCCGATCCGGGCGCAGGCGAGGATCGCGACGACCGCCTCGGCGATCATCGGCAGGTAGACCGCCACCCGGTCGCCCTTGGCGACGCCGAGCTCCAGCAGCGCGTTGGCGGCGCGGGAGACCTCGTCCTTGAGCTGGGCGTAGGTGATCGAGCGGCTGTCGCCGGGCTCGCCCTCGAAGTGGATCGCGACCCGGTCGCCGTTGCCCGCTTCGACGTGGCGGTCGACGCAGTTGTACGCGACGTTGAGCTTGCCGTCCGCGAACCACTTGGCGAACGGCGGGTTGGACCAGTCGAGCGTCTCGGTGGGCTCCACGGCCCAGGTGAGGCGGCGGGCCTGCTCGGCCCAGAAGCCCAGGCGGTCCTCGGAGGCCTGCGCGTACGCGGCCGCGGTGACGTTGGCGGCTGCGGCGAGCTCTGCCGGCGGGGCGAAGCGCCGCTCCTCCTTGAGCAGGTTGGCCAGGCTCTCGTTGCTCAACGCGCACTCCTCATCGAGTCATGATCGGGGTCAATCCCGTGCGTGGGGATTGTCCCGTGTGTCCCAGCGCACAGCTCACCAGGCGAAGTGGTCGGTTGACAAGAGGCGCCGGGTAATTGGTGTAGACCTTTGACCGAGAGTCGAACGGCAGGCCGAGGGAGGAGAGCCTCGGTGGCGGTACGGAGAACTGGGCCCGTGCCCCGGTCCGCCCCGGCGGGACACGGGCCCGGCTCTCAGGCGGCCAGCCGGGGGTCGCCCCCGGTGACGGCTGCCGTGGCGAGGTCCGCACCGGCGGCGGAGACCTCTTCGATTTCACTCATTCGCCCGGGCGTGTCGCAGGGTGCCGGGCCCGCCGTGCCGCCCAGGGCCTCGACCGAACTGAACCGGCCGCTCTCCCGGTCGAGCACGTAGGCCTGGGCGGTGGCGAAGTCGAAGTACATCCCCACCAGCCGCAGGCTCCCCTCGGCGACCCGGCGCTCCACTGCGGGGTTCGCCATCAGCTGGTCCAGCTGCTGGACCACGTTGGTGATGCAGAGCTGCTCCACCACGTCGGCCGCCGGGCGGGTGGCGAACTCGGCGGGCACGCGGCGCAGCCGGTCGAGCGAGCCGCGGCCGTTGCGCAGCCAGCGGGTGAGCGCGGTCGGCGGCCCGGGGCGGTCGTGGACGCCGTCCAGCAGGGCCTTCATGGCCCCGCAGCCGGAGTGCCCGCAGATCGTGATGGAGCGCACCTCCAGTACCTCGACGGCGTACTGCACCGCGGCGGCCACCGAGTCGTCGGCGGCGCCCGGCTCGAACGGCGCCGGTACGAGGTTGCCCACGTTGCGAACGGTGAACAGGTCACCGGGCCCACTGTTGGTGATCATGCTGGTGACCAGGCGCGAGTCGGAGCAGGTCAGGAACAGCTGGGAGGGCGTCTGCCCCTCCCGGGCGAGCCGGGCGAGCTCGGGGCGGACCAGCGGAGCGGTGTGCAGCTGGAACACCCGGACGCCGTCCAGGAGCCGGCCGTGCGGATCCTCCTGCTGGTCGATGCAGTGGTGGCCGACCCAGGGAGTCCAGGCGCGGCAGCGGTGCGGGCCGGAGGAACTGCCCGCCCGGACGGTGCCGTCGGGATCGAGGACCTCGTCGTCCTGGCGCCGCGTCACCATGGACACCTGGCCGCCGGCCGCCTGGCGGCCCGTCCGCCAGCTGTGCAGCGTCTCGTACGCGGCGTGGTCCAGGAAGGAGCCGTCGTGGACGACCGCCACGTCGGCGGCGGCGGGGATGCCGGCCAGCGCGCGGCTCAGCCGGGGCACGGCGGTGAAGGTGAGCGGCCCGTGCGTCTGCACCGTGAAGGAGCCGTCGGGGCCGGCCAGGACGTCCACATGGGCGCGGGTCAGGCGGTAGAGCGCGAGCAGGACGGCCGTCGCGGCGCCCAGCGCCACCCCGGGCAGAACGCCGAGCAGCACCACGCCGAGCACGGTGGCGAGGTAGACCGGGAACTCGCGGTGCCGGTGCACCTTGCGGATGTGCGCGAAGCTGACCATCTGCAGGCCGACCACCAGCACGAGCGCGGCCAGCGCGGCGAGCGGGATCCGGCGGAGCCCGCCGGTGAGCGCCAGCGCGGCCGCGAGCACCCAGACGCCGTGCAGGATCGAGGACCACCTGGTCTGTGCGCCGGCCCGGACGTTGGCCGTGCTGCGCACCGCGCCGCCGGCGATCGGCAGCCCGCCGAGCAGGCCACTGATCATGTTGGCGAGGCCCTGTCCCCGCAGCTCGCGGTCGAGGTCCCCGGTGCGGTGGGCCATCCGGTCGATGGCGACGGCGGAGAGCAGCGACTCGACGCTCGCCACGGCGGTGACGGTCAGCACGGCGGCCAGGATCGCGGCGATCGGCCCGTGCGGCAGGTCGGGGACGAGGTCGTGCGGCTCCCAGGCGGGCAGTTCGACCCGGGCGAGCTGCAGCCCGAGGGCCATCGCGAGCGCGGTGGCGGCGCCGACGGCGACCAGCGGGCCCGGCACCTTGGTCAGCCGGGCACCGAACGCCCCGGCCCTGCCGGGGAGTCGGCCGAGCCTGGGCCAGCCGAGCAGGACGGCGGCGGTGACCGTGCCGACGGCCAGCGCGGACGGGTGCGGGCCCGCCAACTGGCTCGGCAGCGCGCGCAGATTGGCCAGTGCGGAGCTCTGCGGGGATCCCCCGAGGACGACGTGCAACTGGGCGATGGCGATGGTGAGGCCGACGCCGGCCAGCATGCCGTGCACGATGGCGGGCGAGACGGCGAGCGCCGTCCGGGCCACCCGGCGGACGCCGAGCAGGAGCTGGAGCAGCCCGGCGGCGAGCGTGATGGCGCAGGTGGCCTGCCAGCCGTACTGGGTGATCAGCCCGGCGGTGATCACGGTCAGCGCGGCGGAGGGGCCGCTGACCTGGAGGGGAGTGCCGCCGAAGAAGCCGACCACGATGCCGCCGACGGCGGCCGCGGCGAGCCCGGCGGTGAGCGGGGCGCCGGTGGCCAGGGCGATGCCGAGGGAGAACGGCACCGCGATCAGGAAGACCACCAGGGAGGCGGAGAGGTCCTGCACCCAGTGACCGCGAGAGGGCGGTCCGGGCGGGGCGTGGTCGTTGGTGTCGGAGGCGATGGGTGCGCTGGAGATGTCGAGGGTCATTGTCTTCCCGTCTGTCCGGGGGAACGAACGCAGTCAGGTCCGGTGGTGAGTCCGGTTGTGGGGGCTCGGGGAGTCGGATCGGCTGTCGTGGGTCGCGACGGTGTGGCGGGATGGCGTGGGGCGCGGCGGGGATTGCGGGTGTCACCGGCCGGGCCGTGGACCATCAAGGGGCCTCGAAGAAGCCGGGGAGGACCAGGCCGCAGAGAGGACCATCAAGACTCGGTAAACCGAGGGTAATGAAAGCTTTGCACAGCGTCATCTCGGGCGGTAGGTCCAGCGCCCTTGATTCACCCCATTGGGTGGTGTTCGAACGGACGGAAATCTGCTGGTGGCGCCCGTGGCGGCGTCGAACACGCGCAAATGGGCCGTGGCTTCCCCGGGGGCGGGGGAAGCCACGGCCCATGGGCGGCGGCGGGGCGGGCGTGCGACCGGGGCGCGCTCCGGCGCGGCGTCCGAGGTGGGGCGGGATCAGCCTTCAGGCGTGGGCGCCCGCCGGGGCGGGCCGCTGGCCGCCGAGCACGAAGTCGCCGTCCACCTGGGTGGCGAGGTCGATGCCGACCTTGGCGTTGGCCCAGCTCTCCGCGTTGCGGAGGTGGAAGAGGACGGCCTGCTCGGTGTAGCGGAGGGCGTCCCGCCGCTCGTGGGCGGCGTCGGCCTCGGCGCGCAGCTGCTCCAGCACGGCGCGGTTGCCCGGCTCCAGGGCGCGCAGCGGAGGCTCGGCGCCGCGCTCCAGCCGGCGCACCCAGTCGGACTGCCCGAAGGTGGTCAGCAGGTCGTCGCCGACCTCGGCGCGCAGGAACTCCAGGTCCTCGGCGCTCTGCACCTTGTTGCCGACCACGCGCAGCCGGACGCCGAAGTCCCGGGCGTAGTCCTTGTACTGGCGGTACACCGAGACGCCCTTGCGGGTCGGCTCGGCCACCAGGAAGGTCAGGTCGAAGCGGGTGAACAGCCCGGAGGCGAACGAGTCCGAGCCCGCCGTCATATCGGTGACCAGGTACTCGTCCCGGCCGTCCACCAGGTGGTTGAGCAGCAGCTCGACCGCGCCGACCTTGGAGTGGTAGCAGGCCACCCCGAGGTCCTCCTCCGTGAAGGCGCCGGTGGCCAGCAGTCGTACGGACCCCTCGTCGAGCGCGATCGGACGGGCGCAGGCCGCGTACACCGGGTTCTCCTCGACGATCCGCAGCAGGCGCGAACCGCGGCCGGGCGGCGTGGTCTTGATCATCTCCTCGGCGGACCGGATCAGCGGATTGTCGCCGCGCAGGTACTCCTTGATCTCCGGCAGGTGGGCGCCGAGCGACGGCAGCTCCGCCGCCTGAGCGTCCGTCAGGCCGAGGGCAGGGCCGAGGTGCTGGTTGATGTCGGCGTCGACGGCGATGACCGGGCGCCCCGCGGCGGCCAGGTGGCGGATGAACAGCGAGGACAGCGTGGTCTTGCCGCTGCCGCCCTTGCCGACGAAGGCGATCTTCAACTGGGACTCCCGCTCTCGCTCTGGGGCCCGATCTCGGGGCCGCCTGCTCGGGGCCTCTGCCGGGCCGCTCCGCGCGCCCCTTCCGGGTCGCGTCCGCACTGCGCCGAGGCCGACGATCTCCTGAATTGGAAATCGTTATCGTCTCCGATAGTGGCCATGCTATCCGTGGTTTCGGGTTCACCGGCGGAGGGAAGTGAGGATTGCCTCGAACGGGTGATGCGGGGTTGCTGTTCCGGGAGGGGGTCCTCGTTCATTACTCTCGGGTAGGTGAGCACAGGAACAGATCCCCTCGCCCCGCTGGCCCAGCTCCCCGGGGTGCCCGACGCGGTGGCCGAGGTGCGCAAGGCCGTCGACCGGCTCTACGGCCACCGGGTGATGCGCCGCCGCGCGGCCGAGGTCACCTCCGAAGCCGCGCTGCGCGGGGCCCGCGCCTCGGCGGCGCTGGCCGGGGCGGACTGGCCGCTGGAGGAGGTCCGGCGCCGCAGCGACTTCAGCGCCGACGAGGAGTCCCGCACCGTCGGCGCCGCGCTGCGGATCGCGGCCGAGGCCGGTCAGCTGCTGAGCGTCTGGCGGCACTCGCCGCTCCAGGTGCTGGCCCGGCTGCACCTGCTGGCGGTCGGGGACGCCGACCCCGCGGCGGGTCGGCCGAGGCGGGCCGGGGAGGGTGTGGAAGACCTGTTCCCGCTGGAACTCAAGCCGGTGGAGAGCGTCGAGGTGGAGGCGACTCCGGCCGGGCCGGCGGTCGAACCGCCACCGGCGCCCGGGGCCGAGGAGGTCGCCGCCCGGCTGGACCAGCTCTCCCGCCTGCTGATCGCCCGTGCCGAGGGCCAGGGCGTCGGGACGCCGGCCCTGGTGGTGGCCTCGGTGGTGCACGGGGAGCTGTTGGCGCTGCGTCCGTTCGGCTCGTTCAACGGTGTGATCGCGCGCGCCGCGCAGCGGATCGTCCTGATCGCCGAGGGGCTCGACCCGAAGTCGATCTGCCCGGCCGAGGTCGGTTTCGCGGAACTCGGCACGGACACCTACCGGCGCGCGCTGGCCGGCTACCTGGCGGGCACACCGGACGGCCTTGCGGCCTGGATCGGCCACTGCGGCCGGGCGTTGCGGCTGGGCGTGCGGGAGAGCACGGCGGTCTGCGAGGCGATGCAGCGCGGCATGGTCTGACCGGTCCGGGGGCGCGGTCCGGCCGGGCGCGCGCCCTGGGCCGGACCCGGCGGGGTCGGCCGGCTTCGGCGACGCGGGCGGTTCGGCGGGCGGTGAGAGCGAGGATGCGGCGGCACCCGATCCTGCCTGGGTGCCGCCGCTGGTACAGGTGCCGGGTGACCATGCATGCACCGGAAGTGCCCATCAGACGGGGATCCTGCCCGTTCGTCTGGTGCGGCGGCCCGACAGCGGGTCGGCTGCATGTGGGTGCTCGACTATCTGTACGTGCGGTCCGTGGGGCCTGAACTGCGTTGTCGGTTTGACCTCTTCGGTCCTGTACCGGGTCTCGCGGGCCGTGCTTCCTTTGTATCGCGTTTCGGGGGAAAGGGGAACCCGAATCGAGAAGTCTTCGGCTTTTGCCCGTTCTATCCGAAGGGCCCGGGTAAGTATCTCTTTGGGGAGAGCTGCTTTCGGCAGGCCGGGACGGCGCGAGCGGCAGGCGCCCGGCGCACGGGCCGAGTGTCGGCCCACCCGCCCGGTGCGCCGGCCGCCGGCCACGCGCCCTCAGGCCGCCGGACGGCGGCGGCGCGCCACGTACCAGATCACACCGGCGGTCAGTGCCGCGGCGCCGACCGCCACCGCCGTCAGCACCGAGCCGCTCGGCGCGGAGAATTCCGGGAGCCGGCGCCGCAGTTCCACCGGACGGTCGAAGACCAGCACCGGCCACTCGCGGGCCACCGCCTCCTTGCGCAGTGCCCGGTCCGGGTTGACGGCGGACGGGTGGCCCACGGCCTCCAACAGCGGCAGGTCCGTCGAGGAGTCGCTGTAGGCGTAGCACTGGGCGAGGTCGTACCCCTCGACCTCGGCCAACTCCCGGATGGCGGCGGCCTTGTTCTCGGCATAGGCGTAGTAGTCGATCTCGCCGGTGTACCGGCCGTCCTCGATCTTCAGCCGGGTGGCGATCACGTGGTCCGCGCCGAGCAGTGCGCCGATCGGCTCGACCACCTCGGAGCCGGAGCTGCTGACGATGACCACGTCGCGCCCGGCGGCATGGTGCTGCTCGATCAGCGAGGCGGCCTCGTCGTAGATGATCGGGTCGATGAGGTTGTGCAGGGTCTCGGCGACGATCTCGCGGACCTGCTGGACGTTCCAGCCCCGGGTGAGCGCGGAGAGGTACTCGCGCATCTTCTCCATCTGGTCGTGGTCCGCGCCTCCGACCAGGAAGACGAACTGGGCGTAAGCACTGCGCAGGACGGCCCGACGGTTGATCAGACCGCCCTGGTAGAAGGGCCGGCTGAAGGCCAGGGCGCTCGACTTGGCGATGATGGTCTTGTCGAGGTCGAAGAAGGCGGCAGTCCTGGGGCCTGTCGGGCGCGTGCGGGTGACCGGCAGGCCGGCCGCCGCGGGAGCGCCGGGCTCCTCGGCCGCGGTGGCGCCGTCCTGCTCGGCCGCCGCGGAATCCGGGACGGCGCCGGAGTTCCCGCGCTTCCCCTCCGCCGCCTTCCCGTCCACCGCAGGGTTGTCGCTGTTCTCGACAGCCGCCCCCTTGGTCCCGGTGGCCGCCGAGGACTTCGAGGACGCCGCGGTCCCGGTCGTCCCGGTCGTCCCGGCGGACTCCGCGGACTCCGCGGTCTCGATGGTCTCGGCGATCTCGGCAGTCTCGGCGGTGGAGTCCGGGGACTCGTCGGCGTACTCGTCGGCGTTCTCGGTGGTGTCCACGGGAACCGAGGATAGAGGGCGCTGGAAAACAGCCCGCCATTCGGCGTACTCATGGCCGCGCGGGTTTGTGTTTCTGGCCGCTCGGGTACACCATGGAAGTCACGGATCGTTCGCGACCGTGCTAACCCGGTCCGGCTCCTCCCCCCCGAGTCGGGCTGTGGATAGACGACCCCCGCTCTCCCCCCCGGCGGGGGTCGTCGCACGTCCGGGGCCATTTTCAGGGCTTGAACGGCTGCTGCGGAGGATTCCGCGCCCGGCCCGGTGGCGATCTACAAGGGGTGTCGGATCGAGGGTGCACCGGTCCGCTTTCATCACTCTCGGTAGCCAGTTGCTCAGGTTGCCGTGCGCCGGCCCCCAGCCTCCGAAGCCGCCCTCGGGATGCTTCGAAGAGCGTGCGAAGAACCCCGGAGCGTGTTCGGGAGGCCTCGGTGGAGGCCGGGACGATCAGCCTCGGCGTGATGTTCCGACTCTTCTCGGTGAGCCCGTTTCGTCAATTCACTGCTCAATAGCCCCCTGTCCGAGTGAACGAAGTTATCCACAGACCCGAGTTGTCCACAGGGAATCGGAACGGGGCTGACGGAATCCGGATCACCCCCCACCGTGATGCACGGCAGCGGTTGCCGGTCGGGCCCCATGGGGCCGGCCGCGCGGTCGCCCGCCGCGTCCATCCGGATGCGCGCCCGTACCGCTCAGCGCGAGCGGTACGGGCGCCGTACAGGGGAGACCGTCATGTCGACACCACTCACCGACCACGCCGCCGCGGACGGCCCGGCGACCACCGGCCCGCTCGTCGTCACCGAGGACGACGGCCTGGCCGAGCACCTGCTGCGGCTGTGCGCGGCCGCAGGTACCGAGCCGCAGCTGATCCGGGGTGCCCCGCCGACGCGCGGGCTCTGGGAGAGCACACCGCTCGTACTCGTCGGGGACGACCAGGCCGAGCGCTGTGCCGGGCTCCCCCGCCGCACCGGGGTACTGCTGCTCGGGCTGGACCTGGACGACCCGGGCATCTGGGTCAGGGCCGTCCAACTCGGCGCCGAGCACGTGCTGTTCCTGCCGGACGCCGAGGCGTGGCTGCTCGACCGGATCGCGGACGCCACCGAGGGCATCGGCACCTCGGCGCTCACCGTCGCCGTCCTCGGCGGCCGGGGTGGGGCCGGTGCCTCCACCCTGGCCTGCGCGCTCGCGGTCACGGCCGCCCGCACGGGCCGGCGGACCATGCTCGTCGACGGCGATCCGCTGGGCGGCGGCCTCGACATCCTGCTCGGCGGTGAGACGGCCGGCGGCCTGCGCTGGCCCGACCTGGCCGGTTCGCGGGGCCGGGTCAGCGGCGCCGAACTCGCGAAGGCGCTTCCGGTGCTCAAACGGCTGACCTCGCTCTCCTGCCTGTCCTGGGACCGCGGCGACACGCTCGCCGTGCCGCCCGAAGCCATGCGCAGCGTGCTGGCCGCCGCCCGGCGCAGGGGCGGGCTGGTCGTGGTCGACGTGCCGCGCCGGCTCGACCCGGCCGCCGGCCAGGCGCTGGAGCAGTCCGACCTGGCACTCCTGGTGGTGCCGGCCGAACTGCGCGCGGTCGCGGCCGCCGACCGGGTCGCGGCATCCGTCCGGATGCGGCTCCACGACGTACGGGCCGTGGTGCGCCCGCTGCGGCCCTTCGGGCTCCCGGCCCACCGGATCGCGCAGGGGCTGCGGCTCCACCTGGTGGGGGAGTTGGAGCCGGAGCCCGGGCTGGCCGCCGACGCCGAGCAGGGCGTACCGCCGGGGATCCGTACGGAGGGCCCGCTGGCGCGTTTCTGCGAGACCTTCCTGGACGAGGTGCTGCCGCCGGTGCCGGCGGTGGGCGGAGGTGTGTACTGATGGTTCGTCTCGGAGGTACGGGAAGGGCGAACGCCACCGGGCGGAGCCTCGCTGCGCGGGAGCGCCGGCCGCTGCGCAGCGTGGCGACGGCGGCCGGGCCGGCGGAGTCCGGCCGGCGGCCCGAGCCGCCCCCCTACGGGCGGACGGCTCGGGAGGAGCGGACGGCGGCGCTGGTCGACGCGGTGCGGCTCAGGTTGGCCGAGTCGGGCGCCGCGCCGACCGCCGGGTCCGTCGCGGCGGCGCTCCGGGCGACCCGGCCGCCGCTCGGCGGAGACGAAGTCCTCGACACCGTGCGCTCGCTGCGCGCCGAGCTGGTGGGTGCGGGCCCGCTGGACCGGCTGCTGTCGGCGCCTGACGTCACGGACGTACTCGTCAACGGGCCGGACGAGGTCTGGGTCGACCGGGGCGGCGGTCTGCGCAGGGCCACCGGTGTCCGCTTCGCCGACGCCGAAGCGGTCCGTCGGCTGGCCCACCGGCTCGCCACGGCGGCCGGGCGCAGGCTCGACGACGCGCGGCCCTGGGTGGACGCCCGCTTGCCGGACGGCACCCGGTTGCACGCGGTGCTGCCGCCGATCGCGGCCGGGTGCACCCACATCTCGCTGCGGGTCTGCCGGCCCCGCCCGTTCACGCTCGACGAGTTGGTGGCCGGTGGCGCGCTTCCCGCCGCCGGGGCCGAACTGCTGGCAGGCATCCTGCGGGCCCGGCTCTCCCTGCTGATCAGTGGCGGAACCGGCACGGGCAAGACCACGCTGCTGGCGGCGTTGCTCGGGCTGGCCGGGCCCGGCGAGCGCATCGTCGTCGTCGAGGACTCCGCCGAGCTGCGACCGGCCCATCCGCATGTGGTACGGCTGCAGAGCCGACCGCCCAACCAGGAGGGGCTCGGTGAGCTGACCCTGCGGGATCTGGTCCGCCAGGCGTTGCGGATGCGGCCCGACCGACTGGTGGTGGGGGAGGTGCGCGGAGCCGAAGTATCCGACCTGCTGGCCGCCTTGAACACCGGACACGAAGGTGGCTGCGGCACTGTGCACGCGAACGCCGCGGCGGACGTCCCGGTCAGGCTGGAGGCGCTCGGCTCGCTCGCGGGGCTGGACCGGGCGGCGCTGCACAGCCAACTCCGGGCCGCGCTGGACGTGGTGGTGCACCTGGTGCGGGATCCGGCCTCCGGGAGGCGCCGGGTCGCCGAGATCCACACGCTGTCCGGTGACCGCGACGGGCTGGCCGTCACGACTGCGGCGGTGGCGTTCACGGCGGGCGGGGCCACCGTGCCCGGAGCCGGCCGGGACCGGCTTCTGCGGCTGCTCGCGGCCCGCGGGGTGGCGGTGGGCGCGGCGCTCGCGGGAGGACCGTCGTGATCCCGGGGGCGGTCGAGGTGGCGTTCGGCCTGCTGGTCTGCGGGTGCGCGGTGGGTGCGGCCGGGCTGCTGGGGTTGTGGCGCGGCAAGGGTGAACGGCGAAAGGAGTGAGCGGGATGACGAGAGATCAGGTCGAGCTGTGCTGGGTGGCGATGCTCTGTGTGGTGGCCACGGTGGGGTGGAGCGCTCTCCAGCGCCAGGTGGTGGGAGTCAGGCGGTCCAGGCTCCTGTTCGTCGGTGGGACGGGTGGGGGAGGGGGTGGGAGCGATGGCGTGCCGATGCCCCGGTGGCGGTGGCCCTGGTCGAGCCCCGAGGCGGCCGGATCCGGTTCGGCCGCGCGGCCGCGACGGCCGGAGTGGCTGACGCCGGAGTTGCTCCTCCTGCCCGGCGGGCTGGGAGTCGCCCAGGTGACGGCTTCGCCGGTGCCGGTGCTGGTCGCGGGCTTGGCCTTCCTTCCCTTGCGGCGCCGACGGCGGCGTCGCGCGGTGGAGGCGGAGGCCGGTCGGCGGGCCGCCGCAGTGGTGGACCTCTGCGCGGCACTGGCCGGGGAGTTGCGCAGCGGCGCCACGCCCGAGCAGGCGCTCCACCTGGTGACCACGCGAATCGCCGAGGACGACGAGGCCCTGCACCGGATCGGCCTGGAGCCGGTGGCCCGGCTCGCGGCCGGCCGGTACGGCGGAGATGTGCCCGGTGCCTTCGAGTCGCTGGCGGAGTTGCCGGGTGGCCGCGGGGCGACCGCGATCGCCGCCTGCTGGCGCGTCACGTCCGACGGCGGCGCGGGGCTGGCCGCCGGGCTGGACGGGGTCGCCGAGGCACTGCGGGCCGAACGGGCGCTGGCGGAGGAGATCGCGGCCGAGCTGGCCGCGCCGAGGACGACGATCGCCGTCCTGGCGGCGCTGCCCGTCGCCGGGCTGCTGCTCGGCGCGGCGCTCGGGGCCCGGCCGCTGACCGTCCTGCTGCACACTCCGGCCGGGCTCGCCTGCCTGGCGGGCGGAGCGGCGCTGGAGGGGCTCGGCGCGGCCTGGACGGCCCGGATCGTCCGGGCTGCCTCCCGGGGCGCCCTGGAGGGTCCTCTGGGCGACGGAGGGACGGCCGCCGGGGCCACGGTCGGGTCCGGGGTCGCGGCCGAGCCCGGAGGCGGCGGCGCAGTCGGCGACCGGCCGGACGGTGGGTGGCGGTGCGGCATCTCCCGCACGCGGGCCCGGCCCGGTCGCCCGAGCGGTTCGTTCCGTGCCGAGGCGGCTTCGGCGTGACGCCCGGTACCGAGCGGCTCGCCCTCCTGGCAGGGCTGGGAGCGGGAGCGCTGTTCCTGCGGCGGTGGTCGAGGGGGCGGACCGGCCGCCGGAGGGCGGTCGCGCTGCTCCGTTCCGGCGGCTTCCGGTCCAGTGCTCGCTCCCGGCCCCGGCGGCCGGGCCGGCCCACGGCGCGGGGGCGTCGGCCGACCTGGGCCGGGCGGCCGACCTTGCCCGGCCGGCTGGCCGGCGGGGGAGAGGGCCACCTCCGGCGCGCCGGGTCCGCCGCACCGGGCATCGCCGCGATGGTGCGTGCGCGACGGGCCGTGGTGGCGGCCTGCGCCGGGACGGCCATGGCCGCCGTGCTCGGCGGTGGGCCAGGCCTGGGGGCGGGCTTCCTGCTGGCCGTGGGTCTGCACCGGTGGCTGACCAGGGCGCGGTCCCCGGCGGAGCGGCGGTCCGCGTGGGAGGAGGAACAGCTCGCCCGGCAACTCCCGTTCGCCGCGGAGCTGCTCGCGGCCTGCCTCGGGTCGGCCGCCTCGCCCGCCGCGGCGGTGGCGGCGGTCGGCCGGAGCGTCGCCGCGCCGATGGGGCCACGGTTGGTGACGATCGCGGCCGAACTGGCTCTGGGGGCACCGCCGGAGCTCTGCTGGAGACGATTGGGTGAGGAGCACCCGGCCCTGGCGCCGCTGGCCCGCTGCCTGATCCGGACGAGTCTGAGCGGAACCCCGGCGGCCGGGCCGCTGGTCGGGCTGGCGCAGGCCCGTCGGACCGCCGCCGCCCGTACGGCGCACGCCAGCGTCCGCCGTGCCGGCGTGCTCGCCACGGCGCCGCTGGGGCTCTGCTTCCTCCCCGCGTTCGTACTGATCAGCGTCGTCCCGGTGGTCATGGGGCTCACCGCCGGCTTCGCCCGGTCGATCTGAATCGACGACCTCAAAACCTCCGCTGTCGAACTCGAAGCACCGCCCGGGCCGCGAGTCGGCCCTGAGCGGCAAAGAACCCAAGGAGAGAATCCATGACTGCATTGATCGCGCACCGGCCCGCCGACAACGGCCGACCGTACCGGCGCCTGCTCGGGGTGTGTCGCCGGCGGAGTCGCTGGGCGGCCGTCCGGATCCGACGGGCAGCTCGCGCCCGGGGCAGGTCGGACGCCGGAATGACCACCGCCGAATACGCCGTGGGCACGGTCGCCGCGTGCGCGCTGGCCGCCGTGCTGTACAAGGTGGTGACCAGCACGGCCATCGTCGAAGCGCTGACCGAGGTCATCACCCGGGCGCTCCATGCGTCGTGACGGCCGGTGGGCCGGCAGGCCTCCCGGGGCATTCGGGGCAGCCAGGACGTCCGGGGCAGCCGGGGTGACCCGGCTCCGTCGCCGGGACGCGGGCTTCGTCACCGCCGAGACGGCGGTGGCGATGCCGGCCCTGGTCCTGCTCGCCGTGATGCTGATCTGGGGAGTGCTCGCGGCGGCCGCGCAGATCCGCTGCGTCGACGCGGCGCGGGTGGGCGCCCGGGCGGCCGCACGTGGCGAGGTGGACGCTGCCGCGATCGCCCAGGCGGCGGCCCCGCCCGGGGCGGCTGTGCGGGTGGCCGTCGAGGCGGACACGGTTCGGGTCACGGTGGACGCGCCCTCGGCGGCCCCGGGCCGGCTCGCCGGCCTGCTCTCGGTACGGCTCGGCGCGGCCGCGGTGGCGGCGCGGGAGGACACCCTGACGGGCGGCGGGGGTGCGGGTCCATGGCCCTCCTGACCCCTGGGGCGGCCGTGATGGGCAGGGTGGCCAGGGCCCGGGGCGCCCGTGCGTCGGTCGGGCGCCCGACCGACGGCGGATCCGCGACGGTCTGGCTGGTCGCGTTCGCGGTGCTCGGCTGTACGACGTTCGCCGCGGTCCTCTCGGTCGGCGCGGTGGTGGGCGCCCGCCACCGCGCCGAGTCCGCCGCCGACCTGGCGGCCCTCGCGGCGGCCGACCGGCTGCTGCTGGACCTGGACGGCGGGTGCGCCCGGGCCGCCGGGATCGCACGGGCACAGGCGGCCGCCCTGGTGTCCTGCACGGTGGACCGGGAGGCGGACGCTGTCGAGGTGGTGGCGGAGGTGTCGATCGGCCGCCTTCCGGTGGATCTGCCGATCGGGCCGGCGCGGGCCCGTTCCCGAGCCGGGCCGATCCGTGCCGCGGCTGCTGCTACGGCTGCTGCCGCGGACGAGGGCGTCGGTGCGACGGCAGGCGGCTCATGAGCCCCCGGCGGACGGCTCGGCCGCCCCGGCCCCGGCCTCCGGGCCGCCGTCGCCCTGAGGCTCGTGAGGCGTCCGGCCCCCGTCCCCGTCCCCGTCCCCGTCTCGGCCCCCGTCCCCGTCTCCGTCCCCGTCTCCGTCCCCGCTTGGGGCCCCGGCCCCGTCGGCCACCGGTGCTCCGGCGAGCAGGATGTCCAGCAGTCGGACGGCGGCCGCCTTGTCCAGCGGTTCGTTGCCGTTGCCGCACTTGGGCGACTGCACGCAGGACGGGCAGCCGCGTTCGCACTCGCAGGCGGCGATCGCCTCCCGGGTGGCCGTCAGCCACTGGACGGCGCGCTGGAAGCCGCGTTCGGCGAACCCGGCCCCGCCCGCGTGGCCGTCGTAGACGAAGACCGTCGGCAGCTCGGTGTCGGGGTGCAGCGGCACCGAGACACCGCCGATGTCCCAGCGGTCGCAGGTGGCGAAGAGCGGCAGCAGGCCGATGGAGGCGTGTTCGGCGGCGTGGGCGGCTCCGGGCAACTGGTCGAGCGGGATGTCCGCGTCGAGCAGCTGGTCCTCGGTGACGGACCACCAGACCGCCCGGGTCCGCAGGGTCCGGGGCGGCAGGTCGAGTTTGGTCTCGCCCATGATCTCCCCGGTGGAGATCCGTTTGCGGAGGTAGCCGACCACCTGGTTGACGACCTCCACCGAACCGAAGCTGAGCCGGCCCTCGCCCCAGGCGAGGGAGGTGTCGGTGGAGAGCACCGAGATGGAGGTGATGTCCCGGGCGGCCGTCGTGTACGGCGGGTCGGCCGGCTCGACCAGGGCGACGGAGCTGTCCAGGTCGAAGTCCCGGACGAGGTAGCTGCGTCCCCGGTGGATGTGGACGGCCCCGGTGTGGACGGTGGTGTGGGCGGCGGAGGCGTCCACGGTGCCCAGCAGCCGGCCGGTCGGGGCCTCGACGATCTGCACCGGGCTGCCACCGCTGCCACGCAGGTCGACGGCGTCGGCGGCGCGTTCGCGGCGGGTCCAGTACCAACCGCCACCGCGGCGGCGGAGCAGCCCGCGCCGCTCCAGGACGGGCAGCAGCGGGCCCGCGGAGGGGCCGAACAGGTCCAGGTCGCCGTCCGTGAGTGGGAGTTCGGCGGCCGCCGCGCACAGGTGCGGGGCGAGGACGTGCGGATTGTCGGGGTCGAGCACGGTGGCTTCGACGGGCGTGGCGAAGAGCGCCTCCGGGTGGTGCACCAGGTAGGTGTCCAGCGGGTCGTCGCGGGCGATCAGGACGGCCAGGGCGCCCTGGGCCTCGCGCCCGGCCCGCCCGGCCTGCTGCCAGAGCGAGGCCCGGGTGCCGGGGTACCCGGCCATCAGGACGGCGTCCAGACCCGAGATGTCGACGCCCAGTTCGAGAGCGGAGGTGGAGGCGACGCCGAGCAGCCGGCCGGACTGCAGATCGCGTTCGAGGGCCCGGCGCTCGTCGGCGAGGTAGCCGCCGCGGTAGGCGGCGACCCGGTCGGCGAGCGGTCGGCCGAGCTGGTCCTGGGCCTGGAGCGCGACGAGTTCGGCCGCCCGGCGGGAGCGGACGAACACGACGGTGCGGGTCTGCCGTTCGACGAGGTCGGTCAGCAGGTGGGCGGCCTCGGCGGTGGCCGTCCTGCGGACCGGGGCCCCGTGCTCGCCGACGTTCTCGGTGAGCGGCGGTTCCCAGAGCCCGAACACCATCGGACCGCGGGGCGAGGCGTCCTCGGTGACGGCTTCGGCGGGCAGCCCGGTGAGCAGCCGGGCGGTGGCGCCCGGGTCGGCGGTGGTGGCCGAGGCCAGCAGGAAGGTCGGGGAGGAGCCGTACCGGGCACAGATCCGGCGCAGTCGGCGCAGCACCTGGGCGACGTGCGAGCCGAACACGCCCCGGTAGCTGTGGCACTCGTCGACCACCACGTAGCGCAGCGTCTTGAGGAAGGAGGACCAGCGCGCGTGCGCGGGCAGGATGCCGCGGTGCAGCATGTCGGGATTGGTGAGCACGTAGGAGGCGTACTGGCGGACCCACTCGCGTTCCTCGGGCGGGGTGTCGCCGTCGTAGAGGGCGGGCCGGACCCTGGGCGGGGCGAGTTCGGCGGCCCGTCGCCGCTGGTCGGCGGCGAGCGCCTTCGTCGGGGCCAGGTAGAGCGCGGTGGCGCCACGGCCGTTGCGGGCCTCGGTCCCGTCCAGCAGGTCGCTGAGCACCGGCGCCAGATAGCCGAGTGACTTGCCCGAGGCGGTTCCTGTGGCGATCACCACAGTATGGCCGCTTTTGGCCAGGTTCATCGCTTCTGCCTGATGAGCCCAAGGACGTTCCACGCCCAGCTCCCGGGCGGAGGCGACGATCTCGGGTCGGATCGAGTCGGGCCAGGGTGAATAACGTGCTGGTCGGGCGGGAAGGTGCTCCGTATGGGTGAGCCGGTCCGACCGCCCCCGGGTGGTGGACAGGGTCGTGAGCAGTGCCTCGGGCAGGCTGTGACGGGGCGGCATGAGGACCCAGTGTGTCACCGGCGTGACGGAGAATCGTCGTAAGCCATCGTGCGGTCATGGTCGCAGGTGGTTGAATGTGGCCGTGACGGCCGTACGGCCGGGGGTCGCAGCGCTGAGGCTCGCCACGCGTGATTGGGCGCGTCCGGGGTACGCGACCATGCGGTGACGGCCGTCCGGCCGAAGATCGCAATGACGTAGCAAGGCAAGGTGCTGGAGGTTCCGTGGACCTGTCCCTGTCGACCCGTACAGTCGGCGATCGCACGGTCGTCGAGGTTGGCGGCGAGATCGATGTGTACACCGCCCCGAAGCTGCGTGAGCAGTTGGTCGAGCTCGTCAACGACGGCAACTACCACCTCGTCGTCGACATGGAGGGCGTGGACTTCCTCGACTCGACCGGTCTGGGCGTGCTGGTGGGCGGTCTGAAGCGAGTGCGGGCCCATGAGGGCTCGCTGCGCCTGGTGTGCAACCAGGAGCGCATTCTGAAGATCTTCCGTATCACCGGCCTGACCAAGGTCTTCCCGATCCACACCTCGGTGGACGACGCGGTCAACTCGACCGACTGACCAGGCCGGGCCGGCCTCGTGTCGACCCGTCCGATCCACGTGTCCGGCGTGCCGGGGCCCCGTGTGGCCCCGGCCCGTCCGGGCCCGCCCCGGAGCCGGTGGGACCGGTTCGCAGGGGCCCGCATGCCCGGCCTCGGCCGGACACCCCGAGGGGGAGAGATGGCAACCGTCGAACTTCGATTCAGTGCGCTTCCCGAGCATGTCCGTACGGCCCGGCTGGTCGCCGCGGCTGTGGCAAGACGAGCCGGGGTCGACGAGTCGGTGCTCGACGAGGTCCGGCTCGCCGTGGGCGAGGCGTGCTCCCGTGCGGTCGGCCTGCACCAGCGCGGTGGCATCACCGGTGCGGTCAGGGTCGCTCTCACGGACCAGGAGAAGCGTTTCCTCATCGAGGTCGAGGACGAGGCGGGCCCCGCCACCGTGCCGGCCCCTGGTGCTGCCGAAGGCGATCCGGACGAGGACACCCTGGGTCTCGCCGTGATCACCGGACTGGTGGAGGAGCTGGAGGTCACCAGCGGAGCGAGCGGTGGCCTGATCCGGATGAGCTGGCCGGTCTCGGTCGACGCGATGGCACTCTGACCGGCGACTGCCGACGGCCGACCGGGCCCTCCCGTCCGGCCGGTTCCTGCTGCCCGCCGACTACGGCGGTGGCCGCTGTCGTGGTCGCTCGCGCGCTGTTGTGGCCGCGTCGCCGTCGTGACGGCCGACCGGTTGCCGCACACGTCCCTCGCGCCACGCCACGGCCGCAGCCGGGGAGTCCACCTGACGGGAGCGCATTGACAAACTGTTGAATCCAGCGGTTCCCTGCTCTCGGCACGACCGGCCCCGATCGGTGATCGGGTCTGTCGTAGAAGGTCGTAGAAGAGGGAACCCATGCGGATTCGCATCCTGTGGCCCGCCGGTCAGGCGCTCGCCACGCTCACGGCCACCCCCACCGCCCAGGCGCTCTGGGGTGCGTTGCCGATCAGCTCGTCGGCCAGTACCTGGGGCGAGGAGGTGTACTTCGGGACGCCGGTCAGCGTGCCCAGGGAGGACGACGCCCGGCAGGTCGTCGAGCCGGGCACCGTGGCGTTCTGGACGGACGGTGACAGCCTCGCGCTGCCCTTCGGGCCGACGCCGATCTCCCGGGACGGCGAGTGCCGGCTGGCCAGCCCCTGCAACATCCTCGGCTCCCTGGACGGGGATCCCGAAGTGCTGCGCACCGTCCGCCCGAACGACCCGGTCAGGGTCGAGCGGGCCTGAACCAGGTCCGCCTGGGTTCGGTCGGCCTGAGTCCATATCCCGGGGCCGGTGCGCCCGGGCCCGGTACGCCTCTCGCCGTGAGGGCCCCCGAGGCCGGGGAAAGCCGTCCGAAGGAGGGGAGCGACCGATCCAGGCCGGGGAGACCGATCGGAGCCGGTACGGGCGGGAACCGGGGGCCGGGTGGCGGCCGTGTAGGTTCGCAGTTCGACGACCGAAACCGAAAGGGCTTCTCCCGGTGAACAAGCGACTGCTGGCCGTACCCGCGCTCGGCGCGCTGCTGGCGTTCGGCGCCGTCGGCTGCGGCGACGACAACAGCAAGCAGCTGGAGTCCTGGGCGGCGAACGTCTGCGGCGCGGCCAAGGACCCGATCGCCCAGGCGCAGACCGCTCTGGCGGACACCGGCCAGGTGAAGACCGGTGAGGCCCCGGCCGATCTGCAGAAGCGCCTCTCCGCCGACATCGGGCGGCTGGCCAAGACCAACCAGGAGATCGCCGCCGCCATCGACTCCGCCGGTGCGCCCAAGGTCGACGAGGGCGGGAACCTCCAGAAGGACACCGTCTCGGAGCTCAACAAGGCGGCCGACCTGTACCTCGACGTCCAGAAGAAGCTGGACGCGCTGCCGAACGACGAACAGGCGAAGTTCGCCGACGGGCTGCGCAGCGTCGCCGACCAGGTGCAGAAGCTGGCCTCGCTCTCCACCCAGGCACAGGCCAAGCTGCAGCGCGGCGACCTGGGTGCCGCGATGGCCAAGCAGGAGGGCTGCAAGCCGGGCTCGGCCGCCGCGGCGCCGACCGCCGGAGCGAGCGGGACGCCGACGGCCGGCGGCAGCACCGGCACCCCCGCGCCCGGCGCGACCGACGGCGCGAGCCCGGCGGGCAGCCAGGCCGCGACGGACCCGGCCGCGACCTCGGCCCCGCCCGCCCCCGCCGCGTCCAGCCCCGCGCCCTCGGCGAGCTGACCCGACCGGTCCGGAGCCGACCCCGTCCGGAGCCTCGTCCCCGTCCGGAGCCGGTCCCGCCCGGCCGTGCTCGGCGCGGGCGGGTCGGCGGCCCGGCCCCGGCACGGGCGGCCCGGGCGGGGAAGCGGCCCCGGCGGGGAAGCGGGCCCGGCGGGGAAGCGGGCCCGGCGGCCGGGGGGACAATGGCGGGGTGATCAGTAGCCCCGTTCTCGACCCGACCCGCCTCCCCAAGTTCCGTGAGGCGCTGCTCGCCGCCGCGTACACCGCCGACGGCTGCCTCGACCTGCTCGGGCCCACCGGCTACGCGGCGCTGGCGCGCAGCGAGGCCGTCCCGGCGCTGCGCGCCACCCGTGGCGGCAGCCCGCTGGAGACGCTGGTGCGGCTGTTCCTGCTGCAGCAGCCCGTGCCGTACCAGGCGGCCGCCGCCGCGCTGCCGGTCGAGGACTGTCTGACCGACGGCTGGCTGCGCGCGGACGGGGACCAGGTGCGCGCCACCGTGGACGTCCGCCCGTATGCCAACGAGGTCTCCGGTCTGCCCAGTTCGGACGCCTGGGTGGTCTCCGACCTGGGCTGCGCGGTCGGCGGCGCGGGCGGGATCGGCTCCGGCGAGACCGCGCACGGCGTGGCCCGCAAGGACCTGGTGCTCGGGGTGGGGGGCGCCTCCACGACGCTGGCCAACATCACGGTGCGCCGCCCGGTCCGGGCCGCCCTGGACCTCGGCTCGGGCTCCGGGGTGCAGGCCCTGCACGCCGCCCGGCACGCGCAGCGGGTCACCGCCACCGACCTCAATCCGCGGGCGCTGAGGTTCACCGAGCTGACGCTCGCGCTCTCCGGCTTCGACAACACCGACGCCGCCGCCGGCAGCCTCTTCGAGCCGGTCGGGGAGCGGAAGTTCGACCTGATCGTCTCCAACCCGCCGTTCGTGATCTCGCCCACCGGCCGCTTCACCTACCGCGACGGCGGCATGGCCGGCGACGACCTCTGCCGCAGCCTGGTCCGCTCCGCCGCCGCGCACCTGGAGCCGGGCGGCTACTGCCAGTTGCTCGCGAACTGGCAGCACGTCAAGGGCGAGGACTGGCACGACCGGCTGGCCGGCTGGGTGGCGGGCACCGGCCTGGACGCCTGGGTCGTCCAGCGGGAGGTCCAGGACGTCGCCCAGTACGCCGAGTTGTGGCTGCGCGACGGCGGTGACCACCGCGGCGCCGGCGGTGACTACCAGGCCCGGTACGGCGAGTGGCTGGATGCCTTCGAGGCGGGCCGGGTCGAGGGCATCGGCTTCGGCTGGATCACGCTGCGGGCGAGCGGCGCCGAGCGGCCGACCGTCCGGGTGGAGGAGTGGCCGCACCCGGTCGAGCAGCCGCTCGGCCCGCACATCGAGGAGTGGTTCGACCGGCAGGACTACCTGCGCACGCACGACGACGCGGGGCTGCTCGCGGCCCGGTACGTGCTGGCCGACGAGGTGGTCCAGGAGCAGGTCGGCGCACCCGGGGCGGAGGACCCGGAGCACGTGATCCTGCGCCACAACCGCGGCATGCGGCGGGCCACCAAGGTGGACACGGTGGGAGCCGGGTTCGCCGGGGTCTGCGACGGGACGCTGTCGGCCGGCGAGATCGTGGACGCCATCGCGCAGCTGCTCGGCGAGGACCGGGTGGTCCTGCGGGACCGGGTGCCGGAGTCGTTGCGGCTCCTCACCGAGCAGGGGTTCATCCGACCGGTCGAGTAACGGCCCCGGAGCTGCCCCGCGGGCCTGCTGCCCTGCTGCCCCGCTGCCCCGCAGGCCGGCCGCCCTGCGGGTCCGCCGCCCCCCGGCGCCCGGTCGGCCGCCCACCCGCGGCCGACACCCGGTGTCCGTCCGCCACCCGCCGGTGCCCTCGTTCGTTCGGCTCGCGTCGAAGCCCGAAGGCGGCCCCGCCGCGACCTGCCGTGGCTCGAAACGGCCTGCCGTGACCCGGCACGGCCCGGCGCGGTCCGACGGCCCGCCACGGCTCGGTCCGGCACGACCCGATTCGGTCCGAACGGGCCGGCTCGAGCCCCTGCCGGTTCATCTCCCGGTGCCTCCTGGTTCGCCCGCCGGTCGCCGAACGGCTGTCCCGCGTTGGCCCCGGACTGTGAAGCTCTGTCCACAGGCTGTGGACAGAGCTGGGGGCAAGAGGTGGACACGACGACGGCCACGGCGGGCGGCGCGGTGCTCGCGCTCTTCGGCGGCGCACTGCTGCTCTGGTGCGCGTCCGAAGTGCGCCTTCGCCACCTGGTGCGACGCCGTGGCGTGCCGGCGGTGGCCACGGTGGTCGCCGAGGCCGACGCCCACGGTGAGCTGGACAGCGCACCGTTGCTCTCCTTTTCCGCGCCGGCCGTGAGGGGCGCCTCCGGCCCGGGACGATGCGCCGAGCTGGTGATCACCCGCCCGCGCGGCCACACCCCGCTGCGCCGGCCGGCCCGCTTCGCGCCCGGGGCGTCCGTCCGTATCTCCTACGATCCTCGGCGGCCGAGCCGCGCGGTCCTGGCGGCGGCGGAAACCGGCCGGGCGGCGGTGGCCGATCTGCTCTGGACCTCGCTCGGCACCGGCTGCGTGGCCGCGGGGGCGGCACTGATCGCCGCCGGCCTCAGGGGCTGAGCCCCGTCCCACCGCCCGCTCCGCCCGCCGCGAGGTGTCGATTTTCCGTTGACAGATTTTGAAATCCGTCATTCCATCCTTCGAAACCCGCCGAAGCCCCCCTCGACGGGGCGCGATCCTCCATCATCGGGTTACCGTTCGAGTGGCGTCGGTCGGCCTTGCCGGTGAAAAAGCAGGATCCTTCCGTTTGACAAGGGTGGCCGGGGTACGGTCACACTCCGCTGGTGGGGTCGTCGTGCAGCGGCGCCCCCGGGACGGTGGAGGGGTCGGGCGGAGCGCAGCCTGTGCTGCCGGCGCCGACCAGCTCACGTAACGACCGGGAGAGAAGAGCGAAGGTGTCCCCGAGCAGCGAGACCGCGCACGGACAGCGACTCGTCATTGTCGAGTCGCCGGCCAAGGCGAAGACGATCAAGGGCTACCTTGGCCCCGGCTACATCGTCGAGGCGAGCGTCGGGCACATCCGGGACCTGCCCAGCACAGCGGCCGAGGTCCCGGACAAGTACACCGGCGAGGTGCGCCGCCTCGGCGTCGATGTCGACCACGACTTCGCGCCCATCTACGTGGTGAACGCGGACAAGAAGTCCCAGGTCAGCAAGTTGAAGTCGCTGCTGGCCGAGTCCGACGAACTCTTCCTCGCCACCGATGAGGACCGCGAGGGCGAGGCCATCGCGTGGCACCTCCAGCAGGTCCTGAAGCCCAAGGTGCCGGTGCACCGGATGGTGTTCCACGAGATCACCAAGACCGCGATCCAGGAGGCGGTGGCCAACCCGCGCGAGCTGAACCAGCGCCTGGTCGACGCCCAGGAGACCCGCCGCATCCTCGACCGCCTCTACGGCTTCGAGGTCTCGCCGGTGCTCTGGAAGAAGGTCATGCCGAAGCTGTCGGCCGGCCGCGTCCAGTCCGTCGCGACCCGCCTGGTGGTCGAGCGGGAGCGCGAGCGGATCGCCTTCCGCAGCGCCTCCTACTGGGACCTGGTCGCCACCTTCGGCACCGGCCGCACCCCGGCCGACGCCGCCAACCCGGAGACCTTCGGCGCCCGGCTCTCGGCCGTCGACGGCAAGCGGATCGCCAGCGGCCGCGACTTCGGTTCGGACGGCCGGCTGAAGGCCGGCAGCGTCAACACCCTGCACCTGGACGAGCAGGCCGCCCGCGCGCTGGCCGCCGCCCTGGAGCAGACCTCGTTCGGTGTCCGCAGCGTCGAGTCCAAGCCGTACCGCCGCTCGCCGTACGCGCCGTTCCGCACCACCACGCTCCAGCAGGAGGCCAGCCGCAAGCTGGGCTTCGGTGCCAAGCGGACCATGCAGGTGGCCCAGAAGCTGTACGAGAACGGCTTCATCACCTATATGCGTACCGACTCCACCACGCTGTCGGAGACCGCGATCTCGGCCGCCCGGGCGCAGGTCACCCAGCTCTACGGGGCCGACTACCTGCCGGACGCGCCGCGCACGTACGCCAGCAAGGTCAAGAACGCCCAGGAGGCGCACGAGGCCGTCCGCCCCTCCGGCGACCGCTTCCGCACCCCGGCCGAGACCGGCCTGAGCGGCGACGACTTCCGGCTCTACGAGCTGATCTGGATGCGCACCGTCGCCTCCCAGATGAAGGACGCGGTCGGTCAGTCGGTGACCGTGAAGGTCGGCGGCCGTTCCGCGGACGGCCGGGACGCCGAGTTCTCCGCCTCGGGCAAGATCATCACCTTCCACGGCTTCCTCAAGGCCTACGTCGAGGGCGCCGACGACCCGAACGCCGAGCTGGACGACCGCGAGCGCCGGCTGCCGCAGGTGACCGAGGGCGACCCGCTGTCCGCCGAGCAGCTCACCCCGGAGGGCCACGCCACCAAGCCGCCGGCCCGCTACACCGAGGCCTCGCTGGTCAAGGAGCTGGAGGACCGGGAGATCGGCCGCCCGTCCACCTACGCCTCGATCATCGACACCATCATCGGGCGCCGCTACGTCTTCAAGAAGGGGACGGCGCTGGTGCCGTCGTTCCTCTCCTTCGCCGTGGTCAACCTGCTGGAGAAGCACTTCGGCCGGCTGGTCGACTACGACTTCACCGCGCGGATGGAGGACGACCTCGACCGCATCGCCGCGGGCGAGGCGCAGTCCGTGCCGTGGCTGAAGCGCTTCTACTTCGGTGAGGGCGAGGGCCACGCCACCGGCGGCGCCGCCGAGGCCGGCAACGGCGACGGCGACCACCTGGGCGGTCTGAAGGAACTGGTCACCGACCTCGGCGCGATCGACGCCCGGGAGATCAGCTCGTTCCGGATCAGCGACGACCTCACCCTGCGGGTCGGCCGTTACGGCCCGTACGTCGAGCGCGCCTCCACCGTGGAGGGCGAGCCCGGCCGGCGCGCCGACATCCCGGACGAGCTGCCGCCGGACGAGCTCACCGTCGAGCTGGCCGAGGAGCTGCTGGCCAAGCCCAGCGGCGACTTCGAGCTCGGCCAGGACCCGGTCAGCGGCAACCAGCTGGTCGCCAAGGACGGCCGGTACGGCCCCTACGTGACCGAGATCCTGCCCGAGGGCACGCCGAAGACCGGCAAGAACGCCGTGAAGCCGCGGACCGCGTCGCTGCTCCAGTCGATGTCGCTGGACACCGTCACGCTCGACGACGCGCTGAAGCTGCTGTCCCTGCCGCGCGTGGTCGGTCTCGACCAGGAGGGCGTGGAGATCACCGCGCAGAACGGCCGCTACGGGCCGTACCTCAAGCGCGGCACCGACTCCCGCTCGCTCACCAGCGAGGAGCAGATGTTCACGGTCACCCTGGAGGAGGCCCTGGCCATCTACGCCCAGCCCAAGCAGCGCGGCCGGGCCGCGGCCGCGCCGCCGCTCAAGGAGCTGGGCACCGACCCGGTCAGCGAGCGTCCGGTGGTGGTCAAGGACGGCCGGTTCGGCCCGTACGTCACCGACGGCGAAACCAACGCGACGCTGCGCAAGGACGACGAGGTCGAGACCATCACTCCCGAACGCGGCTACGAGCTGCTGGCGGAGAAGCGGGCCCGCGGGCCGGTGAAGAAGACGGCCAAGAAGGCCCCGGCGAAGAAGGCGGCGGCCAAGAAGACCGCCGCCAAGAAGACCACCACCACCAAGACGGCCGCGGCCAAGACCACGGCCAAGAAGACGACGACCAAGGCCGCCGCGAAGAAGACGGCGACCAAGAAGGCCGCCGCGAGCAAGACCGCCGCCGTCGACGAGGGCTGACCCTCCACCAGCGGCACCGGGCCCGCGCCCTCTTCGGAGGCGCGGGCCCGAGGTCTGTGGGCGACCGGTGCGCGAGCACCTCCGGCGCGGGGTGGCGAGCGTGTGCGCGGCGCGTCACAACCCTGCAATGACGGGCATCCGGAAGCCCGCACCCCTCTTTTCCGACCGGTGCCGACCGCTACGCTGACCGTATGACGAGCGAGGAGCAGCCCACCCCCGGCACCGGCGGTGCCGCCAGAGCCGGCACGCCCGACCTGCCGGAGGTCGCGCCCGCCGGAACCCCCGGTGAGCGCGCCCGGGCACTGTTGCGGCTGCGCCCCTACCGCCGCCTCTGGACCACCCAGCTGATCGGCGGCACCGCCGACCGGCTCGGGCTGCTGGTGCTGCTCGCGCTGACGGTGATCGCGGCCGCCCTCGGCGGGCAGTTCGGCGACCTGCCGCGCAGCCTCGCCTTCGCCGTCGCCGCGGTCTTCGCGGCCCGGCTGGCCGCCACCCTGCTGGTCGGCGCCGCCCTGCTCGGCCCGGTGCACGGGCTGCTCAGCGGCCGCCTGGACCGGCGCTGGACGCTGCTCGGCGCCGACGCGCTGCGGGCCGTGCTGATCGGCGTCGCGCCCTGGTGGATCGTCTGGCTGGGCTCCGACTCCGGGCCCTCCGCCGCCGCGACCTACGTACTGCTCGCCACCGTCTTCGTGACCGGTGCGGCCGAGCGGGTCTGGGCGATCGCCAAGGGCGCCGCCGTACCCGGCCTGCTGCCGCCGGCCAACCCCTTCGCGCCCCCCGGGGAGCAGCGTCCGTCCGCGGCCAACCTGGAGAGCGTGCGGACGCTGGACCGCCGCACCGGCTGGGCCACCGTGCCGCTCGCGGCAGCCGCGCTGGTCGCGCTCACCCTGGTCAACAACGTCTTCGCGGCCCTCGGCTCGGACTGGCTGCGCGTCCACCAGACCACCTTCGCGGCGCTCGGCGCGGCCGCCCTGTTCACGGTCTCGGCCGTCCGGGCGTACCTCCAGCAGCTGCCCGGCGGTCCGACGGTGGCCCCTCCGCACTCCCCGCTGCGGAGCCTGCGCGCGCCGACCGACGCCACGCCCGGCCCCGCGCTGAGCAAGGGCCGCACCGGCGCCGCCCCCTACTTCACCTTCTCGGTCGCCGCCGCCTTCGCCTCGATGGCGGGCGTCGCGGCGCTCGCGCTGCTGACCGCCGCCGAGCACCGGGCCGGGCCGATCGGCTACGGCCTGCTGGTGCTCGCCGCCGTCGGCACCCCGGCGCTCGGCTCCCGGCTCACCCGGGCCACCCTGCCCGCGCTCTCCCGCCGCCGGCTGCTCGCACTGGCGCTGCTGACCGAGGGCGTCGCGCTGATCCTGGCCGGCCTGGTGCTGGACTTCGTCCTGGTGCTGCTGCTGACCGTGCTGGCCGGCCTGGCCGCCGGGATCGTCGTCTCGGCCGGGCGCTCGCTGCTCGCCCAGGAGGTCGAGGAGGCGCGGCTCCCGAAGGTCGACGAGCACCTGTACGCGGTGCTGCGGGCCGTGGTGGGCGGCGCGCTGATCGTCGTCCCGCTGATCGCCGCGGCCTACGGCGAGGTCGAGTACGGCACGGTCGAGCCCGGCTCGTTCACCTTCATCCACGGCGGCGCGGCCCTCGCGGTGGCCACCGCCGGGGTGCTGACGCTGGTGCTCGCGGCCGTCGTGCTGCTCAAGACCGACGACCGGCGGGGCACCGCCCCGTTCGGCCGGGACCTCGTCGACGCCGTGCGCGGCGCCGCCGGTCCGGCCCCGCACCGCACCACCGGTACCGGCTTCTTCATCGCCCTGGAGGGCGGCGACGGCGCCGGCAAGTCCACCCAGGCCCAGGCGCTCGCCGAGTGGATCCGGGGCAAGGGCCACGAGGTGGTGCTCACCCGTGAGCCCGGCGGCAGCCCGGTCGGGCAGCGGCTGCGCGGCCTCGTCCTGGACGTCGGCAACACCGGTCTGTCGCACCGCGCCGAGGCGCTGATCTACGCCGCCGACCGGGCCGAGCACGTCGAGAACGTCATCCGCCCGGCGCTGGCCCGCGGCGCGGTGGTCATCACCGACCGCTACATGGACTCCTCGATCGCCTACCAGGGCGCCGGGCGCGACCTGGCCGCCACCGAGGTGGCCCGGATCTCGCGCTGGGCGACCGGCGGGCTGGTGCCCGACCTGACCGTCGTCCTCGACGTCGACCCGACCAGGGCCCGGGAGCGGTTCACCGAGGCGCTGGACCGGCTGGAGTCCGAGCCGACCGAGTTCCACCAGCGGGTCCGGTCCGGCTTCCTCTCGCTGGCCGCCGCCGACCCGGCCCGGTACCTGGTCGTGGACGGCAGCCAGCAGCCCGGCTTCGTCACCACCGCGATCCGCCACCGGCTCGACCGCGAGCTGCCGCTCTCCGAGCAGGAGAAGGCCGCCCGGGTCGAGCAGGAGCGGCTGGCCCGCGAGGAGGCCGAGCGCCGCGCCGCCGAGGAGGCCCGCCGGCGCGCGGCCGAGGCGGAGGCGGAGCGCAAGCGGTTGGAGCTGCTGGAGCAGCTCCGCGCCGAACAGGCGGAGAAGGAGCGGCTGGCCAAGGAGGAGGCCGAGCGGGTCGCCGCCGAGGCGGCGCGCAAGGCGGCCGAGGAGGCCCGGCGCAAGGCGGAGGAGGAAGCCCGCCAGCGGGCCGAGGAGGAGGCCAGGCAGCGTGCGGCCGAGGAGGCCCGGCTCGCCGCCGAGGCCGCCGAGCGCCGGCGGCTCGCCGAGGAGGCGGCCGCCCAGGCGGAGCTCCAGCGGCAGCGTGAGCTGCAGCGCGAGGAGCAGCGCCGGCGCGCGGAGGAGGCGCTGCAGCGGGCCGAGGAGGCCCGGCTGGCGCAGGCCGCCGCGCTCGCCGCGGCCGCTGCCGCCGCCGAGAGCGCGGCGGACCGGGCGGACCGGCCCGCTCCGCCGGCCGACGACGTGACCACCGAGCTGCGGATCGTGCCGGAGCCCGAGGACGCGACCCAGGAGATCTCCGAGCGGGACCGCCGGGCGGCCGTCCGGGCGGCCGAGGCGGCCGGCGCCGCGGGGGCCGGTGGCGCTTCCGCGTCCCGGGCTCCGGAGGCCGACGCGACGGCGAAGCTGCCGGTCGTCCCCACCGCTCCGGCGGACGAGACGGCGGTGCTGCCCCGAGTCCCTTCGGCGGACCCCGACCGGTCGGGTGCCGGGCGGCGCGACCACGCCGACCGGACGGAGGTGCTGCCGCAGGTGGAGCCGACCCGTCCGGCGGACCGGACCGAGGTGCTGCCGCGGGTCGAGCCGACCCGTCCGGCCGGACCGGCCGGACGGGAGACGCCGGTCGACAGCACCCGCGAGCTCCCGGCGGTGGAGGAGCAGCCCGCCGCCGAACCGCGCCCCCGGCCCTCCTGGGCCGAGGAGACGCCGATGGACGACCTGCCGAGCCTCACCGACACCCTGCTGGGCTCGCGCGACGAGTGGGCCCGCTGGGAGCAGGGCGGCCCCGCCGACCCGGCGCCGCAGGACCCGCGCGGTGGCGCGGCCGCTCCTCCGGCCGGCCCCGGCTGGCCGGAGAGCCGTGGCAGGACGGACGCCCAAGGCGGGTCGGACGACCGGGGCGACGGCAAGGGCAAGGGCCGGCGCTGGGGGCGCCGGAGCTGACTCGGTCCCGGCCCGCGCGGTCCCACGCGGTCCACGCGGTCCACGCGGTCCACGCGGTCCACATGGCCCACTCGGCCTGGTGGGCCGACTCGGCCGGGGCGGGGCAGGGGCCTGAAGGACGGTGGGCGGTGCGGCCGGGGCGGTGCTCCGGCGGCACCGCCCACCGTCGTACCGGGCACGTATGCTCGACTCCGGGAAACCGTGCCCGGAGCGCCGTCCGCCGCCCGGGTGACGGACGCCGGCGCAGTCCGTACCGAGCTTGGGAGCAGCAGTGGCCGTCTGGGACGACCTGGTGGGCCAGGAGCGGGTGGTCGAGCAGCTGAGCGCCGCGGCCCGGGCGGCCTGGGCGACGGCCGCCGCCGGTCGCGGGGCCGCGCCGGAGCCGGGCGGCAAAGCCTCGCTGATGACGCACGCCTGGCTGTTCACCGGCCCCCCCGGAGCCGGCCAGATCACCGCGGCCCGCGCCTTCGCCGCCGCCCTCCAGTGCACCAGCCCCGATCTCGCGCTCGGCGGTACGCCCGGCTGCGGGTTCTGCGACGGCTGCCACACCGTGCTCGCGGGCAGCCACGCGGACGTGAAGTACGTGCGCACCGACGGCCTGTCGATCGGCGTCGGCGACATGCGCGCCCTCGTACTGCGGGCGTCCAGCTACCCGACCGGCGGCCGCTGGTCGGTGATCCTGGTCGACGCCGCCCACCGGCTCACCGAGGCCGCCGCCAACGCCCTGCTCAAGGGAGTGGAGGAGCCCTCCCCGCGCACCGTCTGGCTGCTCTGCGCGCCCTCCGTGCAGGACGTCCTGCCCACCATCCGCTCGCGCTGCCGACTGCTGGTGCTGCGCCAGCCCGCCGCCGAGGCCGTCGCCGACATGCTGGTGAACCGCGACGGTGTCGACCCCACGACGGCCCGGATGGCCGCGCTCGCCGGCCAGGGGGACATCGAGCGCTCCCGTCGGCTGGCCGTCGACGACCAGGCCCGCACCCGGCGCACGGACGTGCTGCGGATCCCGCTGGAGGTCGGTGACATCGGTGGTTGCCTGGCCGCCGCCCAGCGGCTGGTCGACACGGCGAAGGCCGATGCCGAGGCGCTCGCCGAGACCCAGGACGCCAAGGAGACCGGCGACCTCAAGGCCGCGTACGGCGCGGCCGAGGGCAGCAAGGCTCCGCGGGGCATGGCCGGCGCGGTCAAGGAACTGGAGAAGCGGCAGAAGAGCCGGGCCACCCGGACCCGCCGGGAGACGCTCGGCGTCGCCCTGCTCGACCTGCTGAGCTTCTACCGGGACGTGCTCGCCCTCCAGCTGGGCTCCACCGGCGCGCTCTCCAACGAGGACCAGCGGCAGGCCCTGAACCGCGTCGCCCAGGCCGGCCCGCCGGAGGGCACGCTGCGGCGGATCGAGGCGGTGCTCGCCTGTCGGCAGGCGCTGGACCGCAACGTCGACCCGCTGCTCGCCGTCGAGGCGATGACCGTCGCCCTGCGCGCGGGCTGAGTCGGCGGACGCGGATGGCGGCCGGGGCGGGGCCGTCACCGGTAGGACCGCCGGGGGGCCGCCGGTAGGGCCTCCCGCGCTACCCGGGTGTCCCACCTTCGAGTGAACGGGCCGTACGCGCCGGGGACACCTGCGTGTGACGGCCGGATCGCCCTGCACGCTGGGGCCGACTGCGCCCCGACGCCGGGGCCGTCGCGTCCCGTCCGGCACCGGCCCCCACCGGTCGTCCGGCCCTCCTCCCGAGGCGGTGCGTCCCATGGTCCGTTCGCTCCTCGTCGTCCCACTGCTGGCAGCCGCCTCGGGCGGGATCTGGCTCGCCCGAGGCGCCCTGCTGCGCTGGCGCGACCTGCGGTCCGCCGAGACCTACGAGCTGACCGGTGATCAGCGGCCGATGCTGCTGCGCGCGGCCGGCGCGATGGTCTGCGGCATCTGCGTGACGGCACTGACCGTGTTGACGGCCCTGGGCACCTTCGGCACGTTCGGCGGACCGGCCTCGCGGTCCGACTCCGCGGAGCTCACCGCCGACAGCACGGGCCAGGGCGGGAGCCGGCAGGCCGCGCCGCCCGCCGACGAGGCACCCGCTCCGGTCGCCCCGGCTGTCGCGCCCGCGCCCGCTCCTGCTCCCGCCCCCGCCCCCGCCCCCGCGCCGGCACCGGCCGCCAGCCGGTTCGACAGCGTCGGCCACCCGGGCGGTGGCGAGCTGCTGCAGTCCGCCGTCCCCGGCCCGGACGGCCACCCCCGCAACGTCCGGGTCTGGCTGCCTGCCCAGTACGCCAAGGACCCGAACGCCCGCTTCCCGGTGGTCGTGATGCACGCGGCCACTCCCCGGATGACCGCCGACACCGAAGTCCCGGACGTCTTCGAGGGTCTCGGCTCCGCCGTCCAGACCGGCAAGGCCCGCCCGTTCATCCTGGTGGCCCCCGAGGCGCCGAACGGCACCGCGCACCCGTGCGAGCTGGTCGCCGCCGCCCCCCAGGCCATCGCCGACGACGCCGCGCTGCGCACCACCATCGCGGCCACCTTCCGCACCCTGCCGCCCGGCCCGGCCTCCTGGGGCACGCTGGGCGTCGAGGCGGGCGCGCCCTGCGCGGTGGCCGCCGGGCTGGCCCGCCCCGACCTGTACGGCGCGGCCGCCGCGGTTTCCGGCCGGTACGACACCGTCGCGCTGACCCGGACGGGGGCCGAGGCCCCCGCCAACGCCGCCCCGAAGCTGCTCCTGGCCGCCGCCAAGGCCGACGCCGCGGGCCTGGACGCGGCCCGCAAGCTGCAGACCGCGCTGCACGGCGGCGCCGGCGCGTCAGCCCGTGCCGACGTCCGGATCTCCGAGAACGTGCAGGACTACACGGCCGACCGGGAGCGGCTGCGGCTGGTCCGCCAGGCGGTCCAGTACCTGGCCGAGACGCTGGCGAAGGCGTCCTGACCAGGGTGTCCGCGAAGGCTACGCTTCGCGGTACCCAGGGCGCCGGCAGCGGCCGCGCCCCAGCACCTGAGAGGGACCGGATGAGGTCGGAGCGGGGCATGCGGGCGCGAGTGGTGGCCGCGGCACTGGCGGTCGCGGGGTTGTTGGTCGGCGGGTGCAGCTCCTCCTCGTCCACCCCCGGGGCGGCCTCCTCGGACACCACCGCGCCCGGCGCCGCCCCGTCCGGGTCCCTCGCCTCCGGGGGGCCGGCGGCGGCCGACGCCCGTCCCGGTGTCACACCGCTGGAGCCGCTCCCGGCCGCCGTTCCCGCCGCGCTGGCGCCGTACTACGGCCAGCGGCCCGCCTGGCATCCCTGCGACGACGGCTTCGAGTGCACCACCTTCACGGTGCCGCTGGACTACGACCGCCCGGGCGGCGGCGACCTCACCCTCTCGGCGGTCCGGGCCGTCGCCGTCCCGGCGGACCCGGACCAGGGCGGGGCCCCCGGCGCGGCCGGCGCCCGGCTCGGGTCGCTGCTGCTCAACCCCGGCGGCCCCGGCGGCTCGGCGATCGAGTACGTGGAGGCCGTCGCGAAGACCTACGACAGCGCCGTGCGCGCCCGGTACGACCTGGTCGGGCTCGACCCGCGCGGCGTCGGCCGAAGCAGCCCGGTGACCTGCCTGACCGGGGAGCGGATGGACGCGTACACCGCCACCGACATCACCCCCGACGACCAGGCCGAGATCGACGCCCTGGTGGCCGCGGACCGGGAGTTCGCGGAGGGCTGCCGGCAGCAGGCCGGCGACCGGCTCGGCCACCTCGGCACCGTCGAGGCGGCCCGCGACATGGACGTCCTGCGGGCGCTGCTCGGCGACGAACGGCTCAACTACGTGGGCAAGTCCTACGGCACCTTCCTCGGCGCCACCTACGCCGGTCTCTTCCCCGGCCGGACCGGCCGGATCGTGCTGGACGGCGCGATGGACCCGTCACTCGACTCGATCAGCGGCAACCGCACCCAGGCCGGCGGCTTCGAAACCGCCTGGGCGGCCTTCGCCAAGGACTGCGTCAAGCGCGAGGACTGCCCGCTCGGCCGCACCGAGCAGCAGGCGGGCGAGCAGCTCAGCGCCCTGTTCGCGGCCATCGACGCCAAGCCGCTGACCACCGTCGACGGCGCCCGCCGGCTCACCGAGTCCCAGGCGACGACCGGCGTCATCCAGGCCATGTACGCCGACTTCCTCTGGCCCAAGCTGCGCACCTCGCTCGCCGACGCCAAGGCCGGTGACGGCACCGGCCTGCTCAAGCTGTCGGACTCGTACTACGAACGCGGTCCGGACGGCTCGTACCCGAACCTCATGTTCGCCAACATGGCGGTGAACTGCCTGGACCTGCCCGCGCCGTTCACCGGCCCGGCCGACGTCCAGCGGGCCGTGCCGGACTTCGAGCGGACCTCGCCCCGGTTCGGCCGCGACATGGCCTGGATGGCGCTGACCTGCAGCTACTGGCCGGTCCGGGCCACCGGCGCCGCGCACACCGTCCGGGCCGCCGGCGCCGCTCCGATCGTGGTCATCGGCACCACCCGCGATCCGGCCACCCCGTACGCCTGGGCGCGGTCCCTCGCCGGGCAGCTGGAGTCCGGGCGGCTGCTGACCTTCGACGGCGACGGCCACACCGCGTACGGACGGCACGACGAGTGCGTCGACGGGGCGGTCAACGCGTACCTGCTGGGCGGTCCGGCGCCGGAGCAGGGCAAGCGCTGCGGCGCGTAGAGGGGGAGGGGATCGGCGGGTAATTTCGGCTTCAACCGCCGACCGGTGCGACGTTACGATGAGCGCCCCGCAGCCCCTGCCACCCCCACCGGAGCCCACCGTGCTCGGAGTCAACGACCTGGCGACGTACATCCTCGGCGCCCTCGTGATCATCCTCCTCCCCGGCCCCAACTCCCTGTACGTGCTGTCCGTCGCCGCCCGCAAGGGCGTCCGGACCGGTTACACCGCCGCCGCCGGCGTCTTCGTCGGTGACTTCACCCTGATCAGCCTCACCTCGCTGGGCGCCGCCTCGCTGCTGGAGGCCAACCCCGCGGTCTTCGCCGTGGTGAAGTTCGGCGGCGCCGCCTACCTGCTCTGGATCGGCGTCGGCATGCTCCGCGCCGCCCGCCAGCTCTGGCGCGAGCACCGCGCCGCCGCGGCCGCCCCCGACACCGCCGCGGCCGCCGTCCCGGACTCCACCGAGCGCCCGTTCCGCCGCGCCCTGGTGATCAGCCTGCTGAACCCGAAGGCGATCCTCTTCCTGCTCTCCTTCTTCACCCAGTTCGTGGACCCGTCCTACGGACAGCCGGCCCTCTCCTTCGCCCTGCTCGGCGGCATCCTGCAGACCTTCAGCCTGCTCTACCTCTCCATGCTGATCTTCGCGGGCACCACCCTCGCCACCGCCTTCCGCCGCCGCAAGCGCCTCTCCGCCGGCCTCACCAGCGGCGTCGCGGTCCTCTTCGCGGGCTTCGCCGCCAAACTGGCCGTCTCCTCCGCCTGATCCACCGCCGCGGAACCCCGTTACGGATCACCCGCGAACCTGTGTAGACTGGCCCGCGTTGCCACCACGTGCGGCAACGGTGCCGCCTTAGCTCAGTTGGCCAGAGCAACGCACTCGTAATGCGTAGGTCATGGGTTCGAATCCCATAGGCGGCTCAGAGAAGGCCCCGGTCACATAGCCCGTGACCTGGGCCTTTTGCCGTTCCTTGACGTGTGAGCAGGCGTCAGTGATGCGCTGCAAGATCGCTTGCGTGAGCGATGCGTGAGCGCGGATGTTGATCTTGGTTTAGCCCTTGGTCTTCTTGGCCTTGGCCTTCGCCTTCTTCGCGGCCTTCCGCTTCGCCTTCTCCGCTTCGGCTGCGGCCTTGGCGTGAGCCTCGGCTTCGGTCTTCCGCTGGAGGGGGACGAGCTTCGCGGCGGCCTCGGCGGCGTCCTTGGCGATCTCGGGCAGGACGCTGGTGTAAATGTCCGAGGTGATCTTGATAGAGGAGTGGCCGAGCATGTCGGACACCACCTTCATGTCGACTCCTCCTGCGAGCGCGAGGGTGGCCGCGCCGTGGCGGAGGTCGTGCAGGCGGATCGGCGGCAGGCCGGACGCGGTCACGAGCCGCTCGAACATCTCGGTGACCTTGCCCGGGTGGAGCCAGGAACCATCCTCGTTGGTGAAGACCCGGCCGGTGTCCGTCCAGGCCGGCCCCCAGTCGGCCCGCTCCTTCTGCTGCCGATCGCGGTGGCGTCGCAGGACGGCCACCGTGTCGTCGTCCAGCGCCACGGTCCGGAAGCTTCCGTCGGTTTTGGGGTCGGACTCCTCGACCTCCCAGCCGTCCTGCACGAGCTGCGCCGTCACGGTCAGCGAGCCGTTGTCGAGGTTAGTCTCGGACCACAGCTGGCCGCACGCCTCGCCCCGGCGAAGCCCGCGGAAGGCGATCACGTGCCACATCGCGTACAGGCGGTCGGCAGCAACGAAGTCGAGGAACGAGCCGGTCTGCTGCGGCGTCCAGACCATCACGGGGGAGGGCTTCACGCCGGTCGCCTGCCACTGGGCGACTCGCTCCGGCGTCCAGACCAGAGCCTTCGGCTTGGCGGCCGGGTCGAGCTTGACGTGGGCGGCCGGGTTGAGGGTGATCAGGCCCTCGGGGATCGCGTCGTTCAGGGCGGTCCGGAGCGTGGCCCGGATGCGCTGGCGGGTGGCGGCGCCGGTCGTGCGCCGGAACGGCGGCATCTCGGCGAGTTCGGCGTGCAGAGCCTTGCGGCGGGCGCGGTTCTCCGCGCCCTTGATCGGCACCGTGGCCAGCTCGGCCTTCAGCGCGTGCCGCAGGGCTTTGTTCTCCAGGATCTCCTCGTTGGCGTCGGCGATGGCCGTGAACATCTCGGCGAGCGTGCTCACCCGCAGCCGGTCGACGCGGATGTGCCCGATGCGGGGCTTGAGGTGGACCCGCACGTCACATTCGTAGCGGGTGATCCCGGACTTGCGGATCTTCTTGCCGGCCAGCCAGGTGTCGAGCCACTCGCCGACGGTGACGCGGGAGGAGAGGTCCTGACCGGCCTTCAGGCGGTTGCGGGTCTCCTCGATGTCGGGCAGTTGAGCCTTCTCGTCGGCGACCTTCACCAGGAGCTCGGCGACCAAGGCCAGGTCGTCCGGATCCTCCTTGCCGAGGGCGAGCAGGCCGCGAACATGATCGAGGTCGGCCTGAGCCTCCTTGAGCGTCTCGTAGCCGGCGCGGTTGAACGAACGGCGCGTGCCGTCTTCGGCGTTGGGCAGCTCCTGGCGTATGGAGTAGGAGCCGTGCTTACGGTTGCCGGCCTTCGGGCACGCCTTGCCGAGCGGCTTTCCGGTCTCCGCGTCGCGGCAGTAGCAGCGGTGGTAGGTGGAACCCTTCATTCGTCCTCCAGATCGGTATCGGTGTTCAGTGGGGGAAGCTCGGCGTCGAGAAAGCCGAGACTCGGTGCGAGGTGCGGGACTTCCAGGCCGATCTCGCGCAGGTGTGCCCTGGCGGGTTGAAGCCGCTCGCGGACGGCGGCGACGAAAGCGTCGAGCTTCTCCTGCGAGCCGGGAGGCCATTCCTCTCGAAACAACTTGAATTCCAGCTGGAACGCGTCGTGATGTTCCTCCTGAAGCTCTTGCCAGATCCGTTCGTGCTCCCGGTAGAGGCGGAGCCGGTACATCCCGAGCGAGTGGCGGGCCTCTCCTGTGAAGTGGGTGAGCGCCGACCAGCGGTCGCCGGGCATCTCTGGCAGGTAGTCGACCCGGCCGCCGAGGGCTGGGGAGAAGAGCAGCTCGACCGGTGCGATGTCCAGGGCCTCGGCCACGACGATCAGCTCGGGAATCGTGATCGTCTTGCGCCTGCCGGACTCCCAGTTGGCGATGACGTTCCGGGGGACTTCGTAGCCCAAGTCCCCTGTTTCGTCGGCCACATCCTGCGCGGACAGTCCAAGGTCTTGCCTCCTTCGGGTGATTGCTCGGATCACGTCCTTCGTGATCCGTTCGGGCCAGTCGGGCGCGTCTTCGTCGTCGGTGGACCAGTGTTCCTCGCGGCGTTGTGTCATATCGACACAGTAGCCACTGGAAAGCTCTTCTCCGTTGCGGCACTCCGCCGCAGCCCCCCCGTCCGGGGGAAGCTCGGATTTGGAGTTCATGTGCGAACTGGTGACATATCGGCGACGGCGCAGGGGATGGGTCGGGCCGAACTTCTCAGGCTGCCGGCGGCCATCGACCTCGACACCGCCAACCGGGCCATCGGCCTCGGGCGGAGCAAGGGCTACGAGCTGGCCCGCCTCGGCGCGTACCCCTGCCGGGTCCTGCGACTGGGCAAGAAGTACCGCGTGATCACAGCGGACCTTCTGCGCCTGCTCGGCATCGACGCGGAGCTCGGCGAAGGTCCGGCGGCTGATGCAGCTTGACGTGGTGAGAGCCCGATCCACAAGCCTGTCTGCCGTGGGCGTACTTGCCCGATTGGAGTGGATCTTCCAGCGGCATGACCGTACGTTCGTGGTCCCTCGGCGGCCTCGGCCGCCGAGGGGCCACCGCCAAGGTGCAAGCGGTCCCTGCGAGTTGAGAGGGCCAGGATCCCCGGCCCGACCACCCCAGGACGCACGAAGGCCCCCGGTGCTGCGAACACCGAGGGCCAGGCGAAATCCTTACCCACGACCTTCATTGGCGGCGCGCGACGGAACAGATCCCGCGCCCCAGTCTGGAGCTTCACCATGGAGTCTACGTCCCACCAGCCCGATCTGGCAGCTTCCATCGCGAGTTGGCCGCCGGTCGCCAAGGCCGGCGAGCCCGGCGCCTACCTGCCCGCCCAGCAGGCCCTCGTGTCCACAGCCTGTGGACACGACGCCGAGGCGGTGCCTGCCGAGCCCGCCGTCCCGGACGGGACCGACCTGATGCCCGACACCGAGGCGACCGAGGGCGCCGACCTGCTCGCGCAGCTGAGGGCCCGGATCGCGAAGTTCGTGATCCTGCCCTCGGACCAGGCCCTGGACGCCACCACGCTGTGGGTCGCCGCGACCCACCTGCAGGGCTCGTGGCAGCACGCCCCGCGCCTGGCCGTGGTCGGCCCGGCCAAGCGCTGCGGCAAGTCCCGCCTGCTCGACGTCCTCACCGAGACGGTGCACAACCCCGTGGCGACGGTGAACTCGTCTCCGTCCGCGATCTTCCGCTCCATCACCGAGGAGCCGCCCACCCTGCTGGTGGACGAGGCGGACACGATCTTCGGTAGCCCGAAGATGGCCGAGAAGAACGAGGAGATGCGCGGCCTGCTCAACGCCGGGCATCAGCGCGACCGCTACGTCCTGCGCGTGGTCGGCAAGGAGCACGCCCCGGGCAGGTTCCACACCTTCGCCATGGCGGCCATCGCCGGCATCGGCGACCTCCCCGACACGATCATGGACCGCTCCATCGTGATCCGCATGCGCCGCCGCGCCGAGGGCGAGCGCGTCTCCCCGTACCGCACCAAGCGCGACCGCCCCGCCCTGCACGCGATCCGCGACAAGATCGCCCGCTGGACGGCACCGCTCGCCGACCAGGCCCTGCGCCTGGAGCCTGCCATGCCGGTCGAGGACCGCGCGGCCGACACCTGGGAGCCCCTGGTGATCATCGCCGACCTCGCCGGAGGCCCCTGGCCCCGCCGTGCCCGCCAGGCGTGCAAGCGCATGGTCGACGCCGAGGTCCAGACCGAGGAGGACAACCCCGGCGGCGCGCGGATCCTCGCGGACATCCGGCGGATCTTCCACGCCGCCGGTGAGCCGGACAGCATCGCCACCGACCAACTGCTGTTCAACCTCAACGGCGACCCCGAGGCCCCCTGGGCCGAGACCAGCCGAGGCGGGCTGACCCCGCGCGGCCTCGGCGCGATGCTTCGCGAGTTCGGCATCTCCTCCGGCAACGTCCGCATGCCCGATGGAACCCAGTGCAAGGGCTACCTGCGCAACAAGTTCCTCGACGCCTGGCGGCGCTACTGCCCCGCAGTCCACCCCGTGAACGCCACCGCAGCGGGAAGCAGACGCTGACCACCCTCCCCGAAATGCCGTCACTGCCGTCCCAGCCGTAACACCGCAGGTCACCACACCTGCCACCAAGACGGAACGGCACCCCAAGACGGCAACGTCATCCGCACCAAGACGGATCAGGCCCACGCCAAGACGGTAGCCGTCCACTCCCACCAGCGGCCCGCCGCCGCCCCCGTCCGGGGCGCGAGCGGCGGGCCCTGGCCGGGACGGGAAACACATCCGTCTTGTGCCGTCCCAGCCGTCCCTGCCGTAAAACCGCAGGTCAAAGGCCACGCCTCCGGGACGGATACGAGCCCCAAGACGGATACCGCACCGTCCCGAACCCGAACTCCGCCGTGTCCACGGCACCACCCGGGCAGCCGGGCCCGCCCCAGCCCAGAGACCGTCCCGCAGCACCAAGACGGCAAGACGGCAAAGACGGCAATTCCACAAACCACCACCGCCCGACCCGCGAGGACCACCTTCCGCATGACCGCCACCACCCCACCGCGTCTGCCCCGCCCGGACGCCGTCCTCATACAGGCCGCCATCGCGGGCGCCCTGTCCTTCGCCCACCTCCACGACATCGCCGAAGCCGCCGGACAACACGGCTGGAAAGCCTGGGCCTACCCCGTCTCGGTCGACCTGCTGCTCGTCGCCGCCTGGCACCGCATGCGAACCCTGCGCACCACCGGACACCCCGCCGGCACCGCCTGGACCTGGTTCGCCATCGCCCTGACCGCCTCCCTCGGCGCCAACGTTGCCACCGCCGGCCTCCTCGACCTCGCCCACGTCCCCGCCTGGCTACGGATCCTCGTCGCCGGATGGCCCGCCCTCGCCTTCTTCGGCGGCACCCTCCTCGCCCACAACACCACCGCGACCGCGCCCGCCATCGACCCGAAGCGCGCCGAGGGCGAACTCCCGCTCCGCGAAAACCCCGAGCCTGCACGGGCAACCGAGCCCGCACCGGTGACGGACGCGGAGCAGTACGACCTACCCGCCGACGAACCGGTGCTCGAGCCCGACCACGACGTCCGGCCCGACAGCCGGAAACCGATGGTGGGCACCAAGCGCACCGGCCGCAAGCCCGCAGCCTCGATGGACGAGCTGGCCGAGATCGTCCGGCCCGCCGTCCAGGATCACGGCCCCACCCAGGCCGTGATCAGGACAGTCCTGCGCGAAGCCGGCATACCCATCGCCAGCGACCGCCTCGGCAAGCTGACCCAGCGCTTCAAGGACGAACAGGCCAGCCAGCAGGCCGACGCGCAAGCCAGGGCCTCGGCGGCCTGACACCCCCGCCGCTCGCCCGAGCACCGGCCCGCTTCCGGACAGGGCGAGCGGCCCCTCACCGACGCTGACCGACGCTCACCGGAACTCTCCCAGCGCCCATCCGGAGACCCCGGAAGTCCTGAACCGGCGACGTCTACACCGGAACTCCGGCACCGCCAAACCCCTCCTCCGCCGGACCATCACCCCGTATCCGGCGAACACCCCACCAACCGACAACCACCTGCCGTCACAGAAGAACCGGAAGATCCCCGTGCCCGACCAGCAGCACCACCTCGCCCCTGCTTCCGTCACGCCCGAGCAGGAAGCACAGCCCCGCGGAACCGGTAGCGACAAGCCCGGACGTGGTCGCATATTCGCCCGCGTCAAGCAGGCCCTGCCCTGGACCGGCCACAGTCACGACGACGACGGAGCAAGCTGGGGCAAAGTCCACAACGCCGTTGGCGCCGCGGACTTTGCGCTTGACCCCGCCCCAGGGGTGGCGGGGCAGGACCGGCGCGAGGGCGCGCCGGACCAGGAGGTCGCGACCGAGGGCGGCCACGACCAGGAGCAGCTTCCCGAGCACGATGCCGAGCCGCGCAACGACATCGACGCCGAGCGTGCCGACGCCGCCGACCGCGTCGTACGTGAAGCGCCGACCGTCACCGCCGCCGAGTTCATCCATGAGCGCGTTCCGGTTCTCGACCGCTTCGTACTTCCGGTGGACGACACCTCGCTTCCGCTGGCGGTGCGGATGTACCGGCCGCGTTCCGGAACCAAGCGCGATGACCAGGTCACCTGCTCGGTGGAACCGGCCGAGAAGGAGCTGCTCGACTTCGTCGCCAAGAAGCTCAAGCGCTCGCGCTCCTCCTTCCTGGCGGATTCCGCCATGAGCGTGGCCCTGGCGTACCTGAGGACCGGCCGCCGCGACGCCTTCGTCCCCATGCCCGACTACGAGGCCGTCACGCTCCTCACCGAAGCGGTCGGTACCCACCAGCGGGCGATCGACCGGGCCGGCAACAACCTCAACCAGCTCATGGTCGAGATCTACCGGGGCGAGATCCCGGAGCGCGCCATGGAGACCCTGGACGCCCTTCACGCCTGCGCGATCGAGGCCCGTCACGCCTACCAGCGCGTCCTGCCGGGAGGCCGCCGTGGTGCCTGACGTCTCCACCGGCTCGCGCACCCGCGGCCTGCTCTCCTACCTCTTCGGCCCCGGCCGGCGCGACGAGCACACAGACCCGCACATCGTCGCCGCATTCGCCATGCCCGGCCTGCCCGACCCCGGCCGAGCGCCCCTCGACCAGCACCACGCCCTCCTCGACGAGCTCGCCGACTACCTCGACCAACCCGTGCGCGCACGCGAGAGGCGCGTCGGCACGAAGGTGCCGCAGCACGTGTGGCACTGCCCCGTCCGCACCGCGCCCGGCGACCGGTACCTCACCGACGCCGAGTGGGCCGAGGTCGCCCGCCGCATCGTCCACGCCACTGGCATCGCGCCCGATGGCGACGACAAGGGCTGCCGGTGGATCGCCGTACGTCACGCCGACGACCACATCCACATCATGGCCACCACCGTCCGCGAGGACGGCCGCCGTCCCCGCAACAAGCGCGACGGCCAACGCGCCCAAGCCGAGTGCCGCAAGATCGAGAAGGAACTCGGCCTGCGCCAGCTCAACTCCGGCGACCACACCGCCGCCCCGATGCCCACCAGCGCCGAGCAGGCCAAGGCCCAGCGCACCGGCCACCAGCAGACCGCCAAGGAGTGGCTGCAGGAACAGGCCCAAGCCATCGCCGCCGCCGTCCGCGACGAGCAAGAGTACTTCTCCACCCTCACCGCCCTCGGCATCGAGGTCCGCTACCGCATCGGACCCGAGAGCGGCGACGTCATCGGCTACAGCCTCGCCCGCCCTGGCGACGTCAACGCCCAAGGCGAACCCGTCTACTTCGGCGGCTCCAAGCTCTCCCCCGATCTGTCCATCAACCGCCTGCGCGAACGCCTCGCCGCCCAGCAGCCCACCACGCCCGCACGGGGCACGGTCGAACCGGACCGCTGGCGACAGGCCGAGACCACCCTGCGGGAGACCGCCCGCTTCGCCTACCAGGGCCAGCACCTCTCCTACGAGTCCGACGCCGTCGTCCAGGCCCAGGCCGCCGCTTTCGGCGAACTCCTCCACACCGCCGCCCTCACCGCACCCGCCCACACCCGCGCCGAACTACGAGCCGCCGCAACCGCGTTCAACCGCGCCACCCGATCCAAGGTCCGTGCCGAACACCAGCAGGCCGCAGCTCTGCGCACCGCCGCCAAGCAACTCCTGCACACCGCCGGCTCCGGCGAGGACGGCGGCACCGTCGCCGCCCTGCTGTCCACCGCCGTCTTCGTCGTGATCGCCATTGCCCGCTGGCACCAGACCCGAGGCCACCAGCAGCAAGCCCACGCCGCCCAGCAGTCCCTCGTCCACCTGCGAACCGCCTACCGGCAGACGGCCGAGCCGGTCATCGCCGACCTCACCCGCCGCACCCCCACCCCCAAGACCACCGACCGCCTCGCCGCCCACATCCACGCCGCCGTCCCCGACCAGGCCCAGCACATCCTCGCCGACCCCTCCTGGCCTGCCCTGGCTACCGCGCTCGCCCAGGCCGAATCCGCCGGCCAACCACCGCACCGCGCCCTCAGCGAGGCCGCCCAACAGCGGGAGCTCACCACCGCCGACCGCCCCGCCGAAGTCCTCCTCTGGCGCCTCCGAAGCTCCACCAACGACCGCGTCGAGCAGCGGACCCAGGCCGCACGCGCCCGTACCGGCAGCCGCACCACCCCGACAACCGTGCCCGCGTTGCCAGCCGTGGCGACCAGCACCAGGGCCGCCAACGGTCCCAACCGCCGACGCTGACCGACCGAGACGACGAGATACCCCGGCCCCATCCTGGTCGGGCTTGAGCGTCGGGGCACCGGGCTGGTGCCCCGGCGTGACTCGGCCTGGCCTGGGTGCCAGGGCCGCCAGGCCGGGGCCAGAACCTCGCCAGCCTTCACCGCCGCTGACACCGCCTAGCGGTGGCCGGTCAACGAGAGCGAGCCAGGCCCGCGGTCGGTCCGTTGGGGCAGGCTTAGGTCCCCTCCGATGTGCGGTACGGGATCTCCAGGGAGTGCTCCTCCAGGCTTCGGAGGATCACTTGCCCGTCTCTTACCTGGTTGAGGAGAAACAACTCCCGCGTCCGGCAGTGCGGGCAGAGACTAACCATGGCCAACGGCCACAGATCAACTGGCCCGCCTGAAAGATCGCTGTCGACGTAGATCCGGTCGGGGCGCAGAGGGTAGGTGGTAGGGCGCTCGAATGGCTCCCAGCTCGGATGGCTCCCTCGAAGTTGCAGGCCCACTGTGCGATAGGAGGACTCGTCGAGGTACTCGCAGCGCTCCACCCAGTACCACTGGATCCCGGCCAACCAGTTGACCGAGCTGATGGCTGAGACCACGCGCGGTTCGAGCTTTTCGACGTCCTCGTCGATCTCGTGGCTCATACGGACGCCGTGGGCATGATGGGAGTGGTTGCGGAAGTCCTTGATCTCTTCCAGGAGCGTGCGTGTCGCCTCACGTTCCTGGATCGCTGCCAATTCCGGCAGGACGGAGGTTCTTCCCACCTCGTCCATGAAGCGGTCGATGAGCCAGAGCCAGGTGCCGAAGGTCGCCCCATTGCGGAACTGCTGGCGAAGCGATCGGGTAAAGCCGTTGTGGTGTGCGATGAGTGCACTGAGTGCGAGGATGCCCAGTGTGCGTGCAACGCCCTCGCCGAGCTTGAGCAGCCCGTCCTTGCGCTCGGCCGGATGGGTGCTGACGCGGTAGCGGCGGGCGAGGGCGGCCATGTGGAAGGGGTAACTCGACTCCGCCCGCCAGATTGGGTCGTCAAAGGGGCGTACCAACTGGCTCGCGAGTCGTGCCTCATGGGAGGCGAATCGTAGGGCGGTTCGAATCTCCTCGCTGAGGGTCTCGCTGCCTGAGAAGATGTTCGGGAGGATGCCCTCGGTCGCGGCGCGTAGGGCACGGCGGCCTTCCTGGACCTCCTCTAGGAGGTCGTTGACAGCTGTGTCGGTGACCAGGTCAACTGGTACGGGCGTATCGAGCAGGTCACGGACGCGCGGGAATGCGCTGCTTTCCTTACGGGAGTTAAGCCACTCGCACAGCACTCTGCCGCGCCCCTGTAGCGGGTGCAGCACAAAGAGCGGTGTGACGGCTTCGCCGAACCCTGAAGGCAGAAGCCTCCAATTTCCGAAGCGCCCTACAAGGTCACCGCCTGAACACGGGGTCAGTTCGGAGTCATCCATTTCCGCGTCAGGAAGCTCCAGGGCTGAACCGACGCTGTGCAGATGAGGCGTGGTCAGGTGCTTGGGCGGCGGCGGTGCGTCATCGCCCGGATCCGGGCGGTGCAGCTTGACCCGGTTCATTTCTAGCCGGGCGAAGTTCTGAAGCGGTTCGAAGAGACCGTCGAACTCCGCAACGTAGAAGAGCGCGGACGGAACCTCGCAGCCCAGTCGCGTCCGGGCAGGGTCGATCCAGGCATCGGGCGTGTGGGGCAAGATCTTGGTCCGGAAATACTCCTCCGGTTCTTCCTGGAACGGCAGGGAGACCACGCTCCGCAGCTCCGGGTCGGGCTCCTTCGCTCCACCGCGCTGTTGAAGCTCACCTTCATCGTCGCGCACACCGATTGCGTTTCGGACAGCCTTCTCGAATGCGGCTCCGCCGGGCCAGGCCAGGCCCACGGCCTCTGTGGCGCGGCGCAGCGCTGCACGTACGTCGGAGCTCGCTTTCCACGTCGTACCGATGAGGCCCCGCAACGCCGATACCAAGGCCTCGGGATTGTTGGTCCGCTGGACCGGCCGCAGAGCCGCGAGCCGGACGAGGGCTTCCTCGGAGAGCTCGAAACGCAGTCGCAGCGGGCGTTCGATGACGATCTGGTGATAGAGCAAATCCTCCTTCCGCACGACGCGTACGAGGTCGCGCTGAGACCGGGTCAGGGAAGGAGGGGAGGACGTGGCTTCGCTGTAGAGCTGGACAATCTCGGTTAGCTGGTCGGGCCCGAGGTACTTCCGCTTACTGCCGACCGACTGGCGCATCTTCTGCCAGTGGTCCTGTGCTTTGACGAGAATCACGCGCCCCTGGCGGTGGGCGGGCTTCCGGTTGCTGAGCACCCAGACATACGTGCTGATGCCGGTGTTGGCCATAAGCTGGTCGGGCAGGGCGACGATGCCCTCGAGCCAGTCGTTCTCGACGATCCACCGTCGGATGTCGGACTCTCCTGAACCGGCAGAACCGGCGAACATGGGAGAGCCGTTGAAGACGACCGCGATCCGGCTTCCCCCGCGGCCGGAGTCGTCCACGGGCTTCATCTTCGCGAGCATGTGCTGGAGGAACAGTAGGGAACCGTCGTTGATACGAGGGAGGCCGGCACCGAAGCGACCCTTGCGGCCGAGGTCCTCGTGCTCGGCACGGACGTGATCCTCGACCTTCTTCCATTCGACGCCGAACGGAGGATGGGCCACTAGGTAGTCGAATCGTTCTGCTGCGAATACGTCCTCGCGCAGGACGTTTCCCAGAGCCATCTGCTCCGGGTCGTGCCCGCTCATCAGCATGCTGGAGCGAGCAATCGCCCAGCTCTCAGAGTTGAGTTCCTGGCCGGATGGCTGAATCTGGGCCTCGGGATTGACGGCGCTGATGCGCTCGGCCAGCTCAAGAAGCAAGCCGCCGGTGCCGCAGACTGGATCGTGGATCTTCCTCACCACGCCAGGGGCCGCGATCTGCCCCAGATCGGGTTCCATCACGAGTGCAGCCATAAGCTGGCTGACGTCGCGTGGCGTGGTGTGCTCGCCGCCGAGCTCGCCCGCTCGCTCGGCAAAGGTCCGTACCAGTTCCTCGAAGATGAAGCTCATCTCGCGTGCTGGAATGGCCGACCCCAGATCCAGATGCTGGAATTGAGCGACGATGGGGTAAAGCAGATTGGAATCGGCCAGGCGTTTGACCGTGATATCGAATTCGAAATGTTCGAAGATCTCCTGAACGTTTCGGGAGAAGCCGCGCACATAAGCGAGCAGGTGACGATCAGCATCCCGCGGGTCACCGGCGACGCTCGCCAGGGTGAAGGGGCTGATGTTGTAGAAGGGGTAGCCGGAGGCATCCCGGAGCTTGGCGTCCGAGTCCTCGGTGTGCGAGAGCTCCTCTGCGGTGGCGAGCACGGCTTGCCGGGTGGGGGCAAGGAGGCAGTCCAGGCGTCGAAGCACTGTGAACGGCAACATGACCTTGCCGTAGTCGGACCTCTTGAAGTCTCCGCGAAGCAAGTCCGCAACTGACCAGATCAGTCCGGACAGCTGCGTCACCGAATCACTCATGTGCTCCCCGTTGCTGGACACGTGGTTCTTCTGGGCTCACCTGGCCATCCACCGTGATGGGGCCAAGGTCTTGTAGGTGGTCACCAGCCGGCGGCCCGCTCGCAGAGCCTCTTAGCGAAGTCGGTCAGCTCCTGAGTGTGGCGTCCAGGAACTCCTGCACCGGTTCGTAGAGTCCGTACGGCACGTACTCGGGGATCTCGGCGAGTGTCACCCACGCGAGGGCGTCCAGCTCGTCCGTGTCGACCACCTCGGCGGTGCCGCTGACGGCCTCGCAGGCCGTGTACGACATCAGCCGACCGGTCTTCGGATGCACTCGCTCACCCAGGAGCTTGACGGCGGCAACGCCCAGTCCGGTCTCCTCCGCCGTCTCACGGACAGCCGCCTGCTCGGGCGACTCGCCGGCCTCGATCTCACCGGCCGGGAACTGCCAGGAGAGCTGGCCCTCGCTCACCCGTCGCCTCACCATCAGAACGCGGCCTTCGTGGACCACGATCGCGGCGGCAATGCCCGGGCGTTCCTCCGCAGTCTGCTGTGTCACGTCTGCTCCTCCAGGGCGGCCAGGATGGGTGGGAAGATCGTATCGGCGTCGATGAAGCGGGTCACCGAATTTCGAGGAACCCACATCACGTCGACGTTCTCGACGGCGTCGCTGTTGGTGGCCTCGCCGGCCAGGTACTCGCACAGGAAGTACTCGCACAGCACGCCCGTCACGGGATGGAGACGGCTGCCGAGGTTCCGGCGGACGGCACAGTGGACCCCGGTTTCGTCCAACGTTTCCCGGACGGTCGCAGTCTCCGGCTTCGCTCCGGGCTTGATCACCCCAGCCGGGAACTGCCAGGTGATCCCGGACGCGTCGTCGTCGCGCCGACAGACCAGCAGCACGTCGCCCTGCCGGAGGACAACCGAGATGGCCACCCGTAGGGCCTGCGCAGTCGGCGCGCCGGACTCGGGGGCTTCGCCGCCTTCTTTCGCTGCCAGGAGGGCGAAGCGCTGACGAGCCGTGTCGGTAGCCCTCTCGTATGCCGCGTCGAGGAGCTGCTGCATCTCGGCTCTCGGTACGACGGAGGGGTCAGCGTGCCACGCGGCCACCGTTCTCACCGCGATCCCGAGCTGATTGGCGAAAGCCTCGTTGGTGAGGCGGAGGGCGGACTGGAGCAGGCAGGCGTAACGGCCGCTCCAGACCTCGATGACGTCCAACGCCGTTCCCTCTCGGTCGTGGTCGCTGCAGTGCAGGAAGCGCGCGGCGAAGATGCACATCGACTGCACTGGCGCTTCATCGCTGCGCAGCGTGGATACCGGAAGACTTGCAGCCGGCACCCCAAGGTCAGGCTCATCTAGGCAACTTGAGCTCTGAGAGGTGCCTGGGAGCGACAGGACACACACGCCAACCCCCTCGGAGATTCTAGGTGAGTGCCCAAAGCAGGACAGCGAGTTGGGCGATTGCGCCTGTGAGATCGCCGTGTCGGCAGGATGGCCGATCGAACGCCACCGAGCTGCGCAAGGTTCACCCGTTCGGGGGGTAGGTCGGAGCGCCGAAAGTGGCTCGCCAGCGCCGGTAACCTCAGTTCATGACGTGCTGACTATTCGTCATGATCGTTATGCTGGAACGCTGAAAGGGAACTGATGGCCGAGGACCAGGTCCACACGGTCGAGCGCACGCTCGTCCTGCTCAAGCCCGACGCGCTGGTACGCGGCCTCGCGGGGAGGGTCATCTCGCGCTTCGAGGACGCCGCACTGAAGATCGTCGGGGTCAAGATGAAGTGGATGGACGAGGAGTTCACCCGCAAGCACTACTTCGACCTCGAAGAGCGGCTCGGGGCCGAGGTCTACAACCTCACCGCCACCTTCATGCAGCAGGGGCCGGTCATCGCCCTGGTGCTGGAGGGCTACGACGCCATCGCCACCGTTCGGAAGATCGTCGGCAGCACCTACCCGAACCAGGCTCCGGCTGGCACCATCCGGGGCGACCTCTCGCACATGAGCTCTGCGGGCAGCGTGGCCGTCGGTAAGGCCGTGGCCAACCTCGTGCACGCCTCCGGCAACAAGGAGGAGGCCACGCAGGAGGTCGAGCTGTGGTTCGCCAAGGACGAGCTGAACGACTACCGCACGCTCGCCGAGATCTACACCAACTGACGGCAGGTTGCGGCGTCACCGCAAGTGCGCCGCTGCGTTGATCACCACTGGGGCACCACCGTCTGATCTGAGAGGGCACCATGACCAACCAGACCCGCCTGGCCTCCGCCGAGGAGCTGGAGTCCATCTTCCAGCGCGAGCTGGCGACCGACCGGTGGGCTGCCACCGAGACCGCCTACGCGCTGGCGGTCTGGCTGCGGGATGCCGGCGACTGGCCCAAGTCCCGTGAGTGGGTGCAGCAGTGCCTCCAGCTCTTGGAGGGCTTCCCGAGCGAGACCGAGGACCAGGTGGCGACCACCCGTGTGGCGGTCGGCGGCGTCCCGCTGCCGAACTACCTGCACGCCGGTGTGATCCGGGAGCGCTTCGGCGACCTGGGCTGACCATCTCGGGTGGTGCGGCCGGCGAAGTAGCCGCTGGGCCGCACCACCCGGCACCAATCACCAACTCCATACCGACCCATCCGGACCAGCCAGGGGCCCGCCCGTTCTGGTTCGGCTGGATTCGTCATGCCTGAAACGAGGAGCAACGACCGTGGCTGTCGAGATCGAGATGCGCGCCCGCTTCGACAAGGAGACGCATGACCGGCTCATGGACCGGCTGAGGCACGACGGCGAGGACCTGGGCGACGACGCCAAGCACATCTACTTCTACGTGCTGCCCGAGCAGCTGCTCAAGGTCACGGACAACACGGCCGCCGGCACCGCCAAGATCACCCTCAAGGGCGGCAAGATCGGCCAGGGTGCGGCCTTCCCCGAGACCGAGTTCGCCATCGCCCGCGAGGACGTCGCGGCGGCGGTGAAGGTCTTCAACGCTCTGGGCTTCGAGTCCGCGATGCACGAGGCGTTCAACTTCCGCCACAACTTCCGCTTTCGGGGCGTGGAGATCGCGCTCAAGTGGAGCGAGGCGTGGGGCTACCACGCCGAGTTCGAGGTGCTGCTCGACGACGGCGCCTCGGACGCCGCCCGGGACGAGGCGTCGGCCGAGATCATCGACGCCGCCACCGAGCTCGGCGTGACGCTGATGAGCGAGCAGGAGCTGGCCGACTTCGCGGCCGCCTTCGAGGCCGCCGAGCAGGAGCGCAAGGCCCGCCAGGAGCAGGCCGCCCCGCTCCGGTAGGAGCACGTCACCGCGGTAGACCACCAGAAGGGGGTGGGCACAGATGAGCACGACCCCGATCACCACGAGCCTGGTCGACCTGGCTGCCCGCAAGCAGCTGCCGCACCACCAGTACATGGACCTGGCCACCATCGAGTGGATCAAGGCCAACCGGCCGGACCTCGGCGCGGCCTGGCCGCCGCCCCTGCGGCCGGCCTCGAAGACGCTCCTCGGCCGGTCCGCCCTTCCGGCAACGTGGCTGGCGGAGCCCCAGCTCCACGCCTCGATCCACGGCATCCGGCACAGCATGCGGACCGCCGCGCTGGCCGCCCTGCTCGCCGAAACACACGAGATGGACGAGAGCGAGACCGCCACGGTCATCCTGGCGGCTGCCGTCCACGACTGCCAGCGCCTGCACGACAAGGACGACCAAGGCCACGGCGCCCGCGCCGCCGTCTGGCTGGCCGCCAACGCCGACACCGTCTGGGCCCACTTCGGCCTGGTCGCCACGCCCCGGCGGATCATCCAGGCGGCTACCGCCATCCGCCTGCACGACCTGTCGTACGACGCCTTCGGCGCGGACGACCGAGCGGACCATGGCCGAGCCGAGCGCATCTGCGACCTGGTAAAGGCCGCCGACGCGCTCGACCGGTACCGCTTGCCGAAGCTCAGCTGGTGGCCCGACGCGCGGTACGTCCGCGAGCCGGCTTTCGAGCAGCTCCGCGCCGTCGCCTTCGACCTCGTGGTCGTCTCCGAGACCGCCCACCTCGCCGGGGCCAGCAGCGCCGAGGCCGTCCTGTACGCGCTCGCCGAGAAGGGACTGGTGTAGCCGTGAGCCTCCGCGACGCCTACAACCTGTGGGCCGACGCGCACGCCTTCTTCGACTCCGCGCTGCTGCCGCCCGACGCTGGGCAGCGCGACCCGCTGGCGCCCCAGACGGCTGCCTGGCACAAGCGCCTGACCGACGAGACACCGAACGGCAGCCTGCTCCGCAAGAACGCGCTCTTCGACAGCCTGAGCAGCGATGGCAAGCTGCACCTGCTCCACGTCACCCACGCCCTGGAGGAGATCAGCCAGCAGGGCGTGCTCTACCCCTCCGGCGGATGCCTCGTCGGCAGCATCTACTGCGCACCACTCACACCGACCGACCGCGGCTTCCGCATGCACAACCTGGCCGCCTACGTCCTCACCAAGGAGGCCCCGGCCTCCCTCACCAAGATTGGCCTGACCGAGCGCGCGCCCACACCGCTGATCTTCGAGATCACCGCACCGCCCCAGGCGTACCGCGGACTGGCAGGCGTGGACTACCTACGGCTGGGCTCGATCCACCTGCAGATCTTCACCGACCTCGAATACCTGCTCAGCAAGGCCGAGCGGCACCACCTGCGGGAGACCGTTGTCGGCCGGGTCAAGAACTCGGCGGCCTTCCTGGCCCTGGCCGCCGGCATCGCCTACCAGGGCTCGACCGTGGCAGCCGACGGTTTCCTGCAGCTGCTCGACGCGGCCATACCCCGGCTGCCGATCCTCGGATACCTCTACTTCGAGGCCCTCGCCGAGTACCTGATGCTCCACTCCACCTCGGTGCGGACCCGAGAGCTGGCCGACCTCGGGGAGTTCAACAACTGGCTCTACAAGGAGATGCTGTTCGCCTCCTTCCCGGACATGGCCGGCAAGTTCAACCTCGCACGGTTCCGCCCCCGGCCGCAGCAGCTTGCGAGCCTGCTCCAACGGGTGGACCCGACCATCGACGCCGACCACGCCCGCACCTACCTGGTCGAGCGGATCAGCTATCTCGTCGCCGCCCGGCTCTTCACCAGCGGCCAAGTGCCCGAAGCCTGGCACCGCACGCGCTGGGAGTTCGACAGCCTCGCCACCCAGCTCGGCCCGCTGCTCGGCCATCTCATCCACCGGGAGCTCCGCAGCTTCGGCCGGTACCCCGACTTCTACTTCTACTTCGACCAGCACAAGGCCCTGCAAGCCTGGAACTACTGGAACCACATGGACATCGTCGCGCCGTTCAACGGCACGATGCCCAAGGGCGAGATCGGCATCAACCCGGCCTACCCCAACCTGGACTACCGCGTCTGGCGTGCCGAGCCGGACGACTCCGGGCACCTCCACCCGACCGAGCAGCTTGCGCTGAGCATCGCGCCTCGCCTCGTCGACATCAAGTACACGCTGATGCGCAACAGCAGCCGCTGACTGCTGCCGCCCCAAGCCCCTCGACGACCAATCGCGGAGGAGACGCATGCCCACCCACGACCCCACCAACCCGTCCACCGCCCCCTGGCCGGTGCCCACGCAGCCTGCCGAGGCGCTCTTCACCGAGATCTACCGCACCAACCACTGGGGATCGCCCGAGTCGGTCTCCGGGCCCGGATCGGAGCTGCGGCAGACCAAGGCGGTCCGGGCCGCCCTCGCCTCGATCCTCGCGTGCTACCCGATCCGCACCATCACGGACGCCGGATGCGGAGACGTCAACTGGATCCGCCACGTCGACGGATTCGACCAGCTGGACGCCTACGTCGGCCTTGATGTCGTCGCCGACCTCGTCCGGCGCAACCAGGAACGGCACGGCAGCGAGCGGGCCTCCTTCCGGCAGGCCGACCTGAGCCGCGACGAGATCCCGGCTGCCGACCTCGTCATCGCGCGGGACTGCCTCGTCCACCTCACCCACCACGAGGTGCTCGCCTTCCTCGGCCGCGTGGCCAACAGCGGCTCGACGTACCTGCTCGCCACCACCTACGTCGACCTCGCCGAGAACCGCGACACCGCGGACACGCACTGGCGACCGCTCAACCTCCAGGCAGCCCCGTTCCACCTGCCCGAGCCCGTCGAGCACTTCGACACCGACTTCACGGACGCCGGCCGACACCACCCCGGCAACGGACTGGGCCTGTGGAAGATCGACCAGCTCAGCTCCCGAACCACCTGACCCTCACCCCAGGCGACCCAGGAAGCGAGACACGATGACCCCGCACGACCAGCAGATAAGCGCCCTCGTCGCCCAGCTCGACCAGGCCCTCGACTCGCCGGCGACCACCCACGGCCTCGCGCGCACACTCCGGACGACCCTCAAGGAGGTCGACCTCCACCGGCACCACCGGGCCAGCCTCGCCGCCCTCCCCGACGGCGTCCTCACGCCGGGCCCCGGCAAGGTCCAGATCGGCGGTGGCGGCCACCGCATCGACGGATTCTTCAACATCGACATCGTCCCGCCGGCCGATCTCCTGTGGGACGTGCGCGAGGGCATCCCGCTCGCCAACGCCAGCGCCGAGGCGATCTTCTCCGAGCACTTCCTGGAGCACATCGACTACCCCCGCTCCGCCAAGCACTACGCCCGCGAGGCTCACCGCGTCCTCGCGCCCGGCGGGCAGCTCATCACCGGTGTCCCGGACGCGGCCTTCGTCCTGAACGAGTACCCGGCCTCGCCGGACCGGGCCGCCGAAATGATCGAGCGCTGGTACGCCAAGCGGCAGTGCCGAGGCGACATCAACACCTACCTCGACCTCATCAACTACGTCTTCCGCGACCAGGACGACGACCCGACCTACAACCCCCACTACTGGGCGTACGACCACGAGAAGCTCACCCAGCTCTTCACCGAGGCCGGCTTCAAGACCGTCGAGTCGTGGACCTTCGACCCGACCATGGCCAACCCGAAGCGCCAGTGGGCCAGTGTCTACGTGATCGCTACGAAGTAGCCGCGAAGCTGCGTAGCCCGCGGGCGATCCGCACGCGAGCGCATAGAACCTCTGCCCCGTGGTGGCTGGAGCCGCCCCGGCCACCACGGGGCGGCGGGATCACCCGATCAACGCCAGCGCAGGTACGTGTGCGCCTACGCAGCCCCGAGCGGGAGGCACCTCATGTCTCAAGGCCATCCGTACATCAGCCACCTGACCTTGGCCGACACCCCCAACGCGGTCCCCTGGGCTCGCCGACACACCGCCGACATTCTGCGGCGCTGGCAGATTCCGGAGGCCGTCATCGAGACGACCAACCTCATCGTCTCCGAGCTCACCACCAACGCGATCCGCCACCCAGCCGACAACGAGCCGCACAGCACCGGATACGCGGGCCTGGCCGATGTCGGCACGTTCACCCTCGCCCTCCAGCAGACAGGAACGGGCGTGCTCGTCCAAGTGGCAGACCGCGATCCCCGGCCGCCAGTGCGGCGAGAGGTCGGAGTGGACGCCATCGGCGGACGCGGGCTGTTCCTGGTGAGCGAGATGGCCAATCGATGGGGGTACTACCCGACCGCAGCCTCCGGGAAGGTTGTCTGGGCAGAACTTCTCCTTCACGTGCCCGGACAGTCCGGCCCCGGCCACGCGGCGCAGGCTAAGGAGCGTGGGCAGCCAAGCGACTCCACCGGCCCGATCTCCGACCCGTTATTGATCGGAAGGGTGCTGGTCGGACTACGTGAGCTGTAGCCACACGGGGAGCCGAACGAGAGCGCCCTGACCCGGGGACGGATCTGAGATCGGGCAGGTTCTCGGACCAGACGGCCGCCATGGCGCGTGCCAGGCGAGAGGATTCAGGCGGCATAGTGCCGGAGCGGAAGGAGTCCAACAAGCTGGGGTGTGTCGTGGGGGACGGCTATCGTTGGCAGGTCGCCCGTGCAGGGATCGCGACGCCCCGCCTAGGTGACCAGTAGGAACACTACGGCCTTCGGGTCGCCGCCCTTTTACCAGCAAGGACACACCCGACTGATGGCAGTGACCCAGCAGGAGATCGAGAACCGGTTGTGGGACGCCGCCGACGAGCTGCGCGTGGCGATGCCCGAAGCGCAGTACTCCTCGGTCATCTTCCCGCTGATGTTCTGGAAGTACCTGTCAGACACCTGGGACCATGAGCACCAGAAGTTCCTGGCCGACAACGAGGGTTTGGACGACCTCTCCCCCGAGGAGTCCCACCAGATCGAGTACCGCGACTACCAGTCGTTCGAGATCCCGTTGGTCCTTCCCGGCACCGACCAGGAGCGTCGCGCCTCCTGGTCGACCCACCTCGCCACCATCACCCAGCCTGGCCTTGGTCAGCGGGTCCGCACCTCTCTGCGGGCCATCGAGACGGCCAACCCCGACAAGTTCTCACGCCTGTTCGGGAACATGCCCTGGACTTCCGAAGAAGTGCTGCCGGGGGACGTGCTGGCGGCGGTCATGCAGGTGATGAACCGCACCCCGAAGATGCACGAGGGCAACATGTCTCACGACGTGCTCGGCGGGGCGTACGAGTACCTGCTGAAGCGGTTCTCTGACGGATCCGGCACCCGCGCCGGCCAGTTCTTCACACCGCGGGAGGTCGTCGAGCTGATCATTGAGATCCTGGACCCCCAGAACTTCGAGTCGGTGTACGACCCTGCGTGTGGGTCGGGCGGCATGCTCATCGCTTCCGCGAACCTTCTGAAGGCCCGCGGCAGGCGCGGCTACACGCTCAGCCTGTACGGACAGGAAACCGTGGCCGACACCGCGGGTGTGGCACGCATGAACCTCTTCATGCACAACCTCACCCAGTTCAAGATCGAGGTTGGCGACACTCTGAAGGACCCGCGCTTTAAGAAGTCGGACGGGTCCGTCAGGCAGTTTGATGTGGTCGTCGCCAACCCGCCGTACAGCCTGAAGTGGAAGCCTTGGTCCAACGACCCGCGCGCCATCGGTGGAGTCGCGCCGCAGTCATCGGCGGACTGGGCATTCGTCCAACACATGATCGCCAGCATGGATCCGGAGAAGGGACGTGCCGGTGTCGTCCTTCCCCTAGGTGTTCTGTTCCGGGGAGGCCAGGAAGCGGCCATCCGCAAGCGCGTCCTGGACGACGACCTGCTCGAAGCGGTCATTGGCCTGCCTGCCAACCTCTTCTACAACACCAGCATCCCTACGGCGATCTTGGTGTTCCGTGCCCCCGGCACCAAGGCCCCGCAGCGGCAGAACGGAGTGCTGTTCATCGATGCCTCCAAGCGGTTCGCCAAGGCCAAGAACCGCAACGTCCTAACCGACACCGATATCGCTGACGTCGTGACTGCCTACAACTCGAAGTTCGACGCTGACGGTAACCCGGTGGACATCGGCGGAGAAAGCGGGATCGGAGCGCGATTCGTGCCCGTCGCGGAGATCGTGGCGAACGGGTACCACCTCAACATCGGAAGGTACATCAAGCAGGCCGCTGCCGAGCAGGAAGACCTCGGCACCCTCATTGACGCCTACAACCTTGCTCGAGCCGAGCGCGAAGAGACCGAGCAGCGCATGCTCGCTGTCCTCGCTGAAGCCGGGATCGAGGGCTTCGATGAGTGACTGGCGGCAGGTCTCGCTATCGGAAGTTGTGACGCGCGTCACGACGAAAAACGTGGACGGGGCCAACGAGAACGTCCTGACCGTCTCCGCCGAGCACGGGTTGATCGCGCAGGAATCGTTCTTCACGAAGAAGGTCGCCAGCAAAGACACTTCGGGCTACTACGTTGTCGGGCCCGGGCACTTTGTCTACAACAAGAGCACGTCGAAGTCGGCCCGCTATGGCACGGTGGCTCGAAACCTTAGCGACGAGTCCGGCATCGTCTCCCCGCTGTACTTCGTGTTTGAGGCCAAGGACGGGGCTGCTCTTCCCGAGTATCTGGAGCTTGCCCTCAACTCGGACCAGTTCTTCGGCTCGCTCGCTGGCACTCTCCGGGAGGGGGCGCGTGCTCACGGCCTGTTGAACGTCCGCCTGAAGGAGTTCTATGCAGCCACCGTCACTCTGCCGCCCGTAGTCGTGCAAGAGCGGATCGTCGAGGTCGTCCGTGCGGTGGACGACCAGATCGTCGCGCTCGACAACGAGGTTGAGGCGCTGGACGGCGTTTACCGGGGCTTTCTCCTCTCGCTCGGAGCACGCTACGGCGAGGTCGAGATCAACGAGGTGGTGTCAGGGGCCTTCGCCGGCGGGACTCCCTCGCGAAGCAAGGCCGAGTTCTATGGCGGCGACATCCCGTGGCTGAAGTCGGGCGAGGTCGAGAACGACAGCATCGTCACGGCTTCGGAGTTCATCACTGAGGCGGGACTGCAAGGCAGCAGCGCGAAGATGGTTCCGCCGGGCGCGACCGTCGTAGCGATGTACGGACAAGGTGACACCAAGGGGCGAGCGGGATTCGTGGAAGCGCCCATCTGCACGAACCAGGCGGTACTCGCCCTGGTCCCGGACGAGAGCGTGGTCCTGCCGCGGTTCCTGCTCCATGCGGTCAGGTCAAAGACCGACGACCTTCGTCATCGTGCGGTCGGTTCGTCGCAGCCGAATCTGAGCAAGGGCCTGGTGCTGACCCAGTCAATCCCGATGCCCGACTCGCTCGCCGACCAGGACCGAGCGCTGGTTGCTATCGACTCGGTTCGAGCGACCCAGGCCGCGACACGTGCTGAGGCTGACCATCTGCGTAGGGTTCGTCCGTCGCTTCTCAGCGGCCTGCTGGATCGCACCATCAACATCGAGTCAGTCGAGCTGGAGGTCTGAGCCGTGGCGAAGGGCGTACGGGAGCGTGAGTTCCAGAACCTGATGATCCAGTGGTCTCTCCCGATGGGCTGGGGCTTCACGGCCGGCAGGGCACTGCCGCGTGAGACGACGCAGACGGTGGTCGCTGGCCAGCTGCGGGACGCCATTGTCCGGCTCAACCCGGGGGTGATCGACGGGTTCGATGTGGACACGGTGGTCGAGGAGATCAAAGCCACGGTCAACGCTGTCGAGGGCGGTCTTGTTCGTGCCAACGAGCAGGTTCTGCATCTGTTGCGGGGGCGAAAGGAGTTTCGGGACGCCGACGGCGCGTGGCACGCCCTGAAGGTCATCGACTTCGAGCATCCGACTGCCAACACGCTGATCGTGTCGGACGAGGTGACCATCACCGTGCCCGGCAAGACCTCCCGCCGGTTCGACCTTGTGTACTGGGTCAACGGCCTGCCCCTGGTCGTGGTCGAGGTGAAGTCCCCCACCGCGAAGTCCGGGTGGATCGATGCCGCGCACGAGATCAACGACGTGTACGCCACCGAGTACCCATGGTTCTTCACCTCCAACGTCTTCTCCGTTGCATCCGACGGGCTGAAGCTGCGGTTCGGTGCCGCCGGCGCGCCCACGAACCTGTGGCAGCCGTTCCGGTCTACTGCCGACGACGAGAACCTGTCCGGGCAGGCGGACGTGCAGCGGTCCGTTGAACTGCTGATGAACCCCGCCACCATCCTGGACATGCTCGCCAACTTCGTCCTCTTCGCCACCTCCGGGGGCGGGGTGGACAAGAAGTTCCTGCCTCGCTACCCGCAGATGGAGGCCGCGCACCTGATCCACGAGCGAGTCCTGGCCGGCGGATCCAAGGGCCTGATCTGGCATCACCAGGGTTCCGGCAAGACACTGCTGATGGTCTTCGCCGCCGCCCTGCTGTTGGCCGACGCCCGCACCGAGTCGCCCACGATCATCCTGCTCTCGGACCGGACCCAGCTCGTCCGCCAGACCGCCAAGGCCTACACCGCCGCGATGGGTGACTCCTACTTCCACCGGCCCGCCACAGGCCAAGCGTTGCGCGCCCTGTTGGCCGACGATGTGCGCGGGGTCATCTCCACGACCGTCCACAAGTTCGCCGATGCCGGCAAGGACCTGTCGACCCGGGACAACATCGTCGTGCTGGTCGACGAGGCGCACCGCACCCAGTCCACCAAAGAGAAGTCCCTGGCCTGGCAGATGCGGGCGGCGCTGCCGAACGCCAAGTTCTTCGGCATGACGGGCACCCCGATCAGGAACCTGGCCACCGACACCTTCGCCCTCTTCGGCGAAGAGACCGACCCGGACATGGTGCTGCACCGGTACTCGGTGTCCCGCTCCCTGTTGGACGAGGCGACCGTCCCGGTCATGCTGGACCCGTACCCGGTCTCCTTCGAGATGAACGACCAGGCGCTGCAAGACGAGTTCGACGAGTTCGCGGACACCTTCGACCTCGACGACCCCGACCGTGAAGCGCTGTCCCGCAAGTTCGGCCGCCTCACCTCGGTCTTTGCCAACCCCGAACGCATCCACACGGTCTGTCAGCACATCGTGGACCACTATCTGGCCAGCGCCTACCGCAACGGCCTCAAGGCCCAGGTCGTCGCCTACAACCGCGAGCTGGCCGTGGCTTACAGGGACAAGATCAACGAGCTGCTGGCCGGCTTCGAGGCGTCCCAGGTGCTTGCCGAGGTCGGGAAGCACACGCGGATCACTGCCGAGGTGAACATCTCCGTCTCGGACGCCAAGGACGAAGACCCCGCCATGCGGCCGTTCCAGCTCTCGGAGGCTCAGGAGGAGGAGCAGAAGCGGAAGTTCCTCACCCCGGACGACCCGCTGTGCTTCCTGGTGGTGACCGCGAAGCTGATGACCGGGTTCGACGCCCCCAACGAGGGAGTCCTCTACCTGGACAAGCCGCTGAAGGCGCACAGCCTGTTCCAGACGATCACCCGTCCGAACCGCACCTGGGTGTCCCCGACCGGGTTCGTGAAGACCTCCGGCGTGGTCGTGGACTACATCAGCCTGGCCGAGGAGGTCCAGCGGGCCGTCGCCGACCCCACGGCTAAGGGCCCAGTCAAGGGCGGCGGGTTCGTCACCGACCTGTCCGACCTGGTCAAGGAGTTCCGTAAGGTCTTTGCCCGGATCGAAGACCTCCTCGCACACGTGGACGGTTTGGACCTCGCGGAGCACGGATACGCGTCCGTGAGGGCGGCCAACAGCTTCCTGGACGCCAGGCCCGATGTTGCTGAGGTGTTCGCCAAGGACTACCGGCTTCTGGCCCGCCTGTACCCGCTCATCATCGCTGACAAGCGGGTCGCCAAGTACCGGGACGGCTTCGCCCTGTTCGGGTCCGTGTACACGACCTTGTTCAAGAAGTCCTCCGACGACGAGCGGAAGGAGCGACTGGCCGAGCTGGGGCCGATGGTCCTGGAGATCATCAACGCCCACGTCCACTCCTTCTCCGTGGTCCGCTCCCAAGAGGAGGCCCTCGTCCTGGACGCCCAGGGCATCGCCATCCTCAAGGAACTGCTCGCTCTCGTCCGCCCCAACCCCGGCAACGACGACAGGGAAGAGGAGAAGCCGCCGTCCGCAGCGGAGATCCTTGACCGCATTAAGGCCGCCCTCGACAAGGGCGTCGAACCGGACTCCGCGAAGTACACCGCCCTTGCTGAGCGGATAAGGCAGCTGCGGGACCGGATCATCCAGAACGCCCAGGACGCGCTGGACTTCCTGGCCGAAGCACTCCGAGTCGCCCGCGCTGTCGTGGACGCGGAGAAGCACCCTAACGAAGCCGTCATCGTGTTGGACGACGACCGCGTGGGTGTGCTGTCGCGGATCATCCACGACCACGCCCCGGCCGGTGTCACGATCACGGAGCGAAACCTGGCCGAGGAGATCGACCAGGTGGTCACCCACACCCTTTCCCGTTCGTGGGACAACGCTGACGCCCGCAACCGAGGCGCCCGCCGCGCCACCGCTGCGGTCTTCCGCCGGTACACGCTGAAGCCGGTGGGGGAGCCATATGACTCCACCGTCGCCTACATCGAAGCCCACTACCTCGTCGACTGACGATTGCACGGAGGCCGGCAACCCAAGACGGTTGCCGGGCCTCGTCGCGCTGCGCGGGCCTGATCCATCCCCTGAGTTGCCCCTTGACGCTCCGCCAGTGTGCCGGGGTTCACGAGTTGGTCCAGCCATGGCCGGAGCACTGACCGAAGATCACATCCCGAGCGACGAGTAGCCCCTTCCTGAAAGCCGAGTTGCCGCTGGCCAGGGCGCCGCGCACCGCCGGAAGTAGAATCAGTCATCGCGAAAAGCAGGGGGGACTTTGTCTAGCAGCAACGATCATGAAGGCCCTTCCGGGCTCGGCCCAGATCAGCCCTTGTCCTTCGATTCAGTCATTGGCGAGGTCATCCAGGGTTGGAGTCCGACTAGGAATGGCCCGGGGCCCTGCTCGGCCACTGCCCCGGACGCCGTACGCCTGATCTGGCTCAAACACATTGGGCGAGACGGGTCAATCGCTGAGCGGGATGAGGATTCCGACTGGCGAAGCGACGTACCGGACCGACCGCGCCTTCAGGTCGGCGACATTCTGCTGTCCCAAATCGTTTCCGGTCGCCCGAAGGCGGCAGCTGTCCGAGAAGCGGACCTTCCTGCAGCTGCTGCGCGTGGCATCATCGTCCTGCGCCCGGCAAGCCCACTGGCACCGGAGCACGAACGTCTGATCCTCGCGTTCCTCCGCTCCGACAAGGTCGGGGCGTTGGCCTACGGCGTGACCCTCCAGCGGATTCAGCTCAAAGACCTGAAGGCATTGGGACTGCCAGCGAACGATGAGGCGCTATCCGCCGCACTGGGTGAGCTGGCAGCTGCCGGCCAGCGGCTGGGAGCGTGGAGTGTCGATGCAGTGGCACTGACCGACACAGTCTTCGACAGAGGTACTGACCTGGTGGAAGCCAGGCGGTCCATCCTCGCCGCCGGCCAGGTCACCCGGCTCAGGGCCGAGGCAGCAGCAGAACTGGACGCCCCGGATTACATTGCCCGCACCCGGCTGCCGTATCCCGTCGCCCTTCGCTGGCGGGAGGCAGAAGTGCGCAAGAGCGCTGGAGACCCGAGGACCGCGTACGGCGCGACTCTCGACGCAGCAGAAGCTCTGCTGGCCTACGCCGCACTTGTCTCGGCCGCGCTCGCCCGAGAAGCCAACATCGACCTTGCCTCCGTCGCGGATGTCCAGCGCAAGCTGGCGAATGCCCCCGGCGGGCCGGGATTCGGCGATTGGGCCAGCATCCTGACGGAGGCTGGAGGAAAGAAGCGCCGCGACCTACGGCCTGACCACCCGCTCCACGAGCTGGGGGCGTTCCTCAAGCACGAAGCCGCGGACAAGGCGCGAGTCCGCCTCGCCGAACGGCGAAACGACAACTCCCACCAACGGCCACCAACTGACCTTGAGCTCCCTGCTGCACTGGATGAAGCGTACGAGGACCTGTCGTTGCTACTCACCCACGCCCGCTTCCTCGCTGACCTCCCCCTGATCCATGTGACGAGCGTGGTCTGGGACGAGATCCGCAACGAGGAGACGGTCAGCTTCCGGCGACTCATGGGTGACCACCCAGTGGTCCCGACCTCCACCGTCCAGTACAAGGGCGGCAACAGGGTGGGGACCGGAAGCCTGTACTTGGCTGACCGGGATCACCGGCTCTACCCGCTGCGGCCATTCCTGACCTGCGAACTGTGCGAAAAATGCCACACCTGGTCGATCTTTCACGCCGACAAGGTCAAGGCATTGGGGCTAGTGCAGAAGAGCCTCGAAAACGGTCACTACTATCCCTACCGCGGCGACGCTCAAGCCCTGAAGGCCGCTGGCCTGCTGTAGTGGAGTGTTCGCCTCCCGGCTTCCCTGGCTGTCGACATCCCGGCGTAGCTGGCGGCTCGCCGTGTTGGAGCCGATCAAAGCGTGAGCTGCGTGAGCAATGCGTGAGCGGATGGGGCAGCACGTGGCGGTTGGAGCCGGATCGTGGATCACGGCGCAGCGCTCTGACCTGCGGGTTCATCGCCAAGTGATCAATGCTGGCAGCAGTCAGCATGATCACTCTCGGGCTCGTAATGCGTAGGTCATGGGTTCGAATCCCATAGGCGGCTCTGTAGAAGCCCCAGGACTCACTCGCCGTGACCTGGGGCTTTTGCGTAGGCGGATGCCCTCGCGTCGGCGGATGCCCGCGATCGGGTGTGCTGTGGTCCGGGGTCGGCGGTGTCGGATGGCGCCCGCCGGGCGTGGGTTCGGATGGCCACGGGTGAACGTTGCGGTGGGGCCCGGTCGCTTGGGGCGACCGGGCCCTTCGCGTTGTCCCGGGGTGGCGGTAGGGGGTGGGTAGGGGTGGGGTGGGGGTGCGAGAGGGGGGACGGGCATCTGGTCGTGGTGGGGCGGCGGGGCTTGAATGGCAGCCAGGGTGGGCCGTCGTGGGTGGCCCCGGGGAGGGGGAGGGGATGGGAATGCCACGGTACGCAGCAGCGCCGGAGCGGAGCAGTCTCTGGATCCGGCGGTTCCAGCCGGCGCCCGCCGCGCCGGCGCAGTTGGTCTGCTTTCCGCACGCCGGGGGGTCGGCGGGGTACTTCCTGCCGGTGGCGCGGGCGATGCCCACCTCGGTGGACGTGCTCGCGGTGCAGTACCCGGGGCGGCAGGACCGGGCCGGGGAGGCCTGTGTCGAGGACGTGCACGCGCTCGCGGACCACGTGGTGCGGGAGTTGCTGGTGTGGGCGGACCGGCCGTTCACGCTGTTCGGGCACAGCCTCGGGGCGTCGGTGGCGTTCGAGGTGGCGGTCCGGATGGAGCGGGCCGGGATGGCGTTGCAGGGGGTGGTGGTCTCCGGGCGGCGGGCGCCGTCGCGGCCGCGGGACACGGCGCAGGACGTGCACCGGTCGGACGACCGGGCGCTGATCCGGTCCCTGGAGCGGTTGAGCGGTACGGATCCGTTGATGCTGCGGGACCCGGAGTTCCTGGAGATGGTGCTGCCGTCGGTCCGCAGCGACTACAAGGCCGCCGAGACGTACCGCAGCCGGCCCGGCCGGGACCGCATCGGGCAGCCCGTCCTGGTGCTGACCGGGGACGCGGATCCGCAGGTCACCGCGGCGGAGGCGGAGGCGTGGGCCGAGCACACCACGGCGGGCTGCTCGGTGCGGACCTTCTCGGGCGGGCACTTCTTCCTCGACGACCACGCGCTGTCGGTGATCTCGGCGATCAGCGGATTCGCCGCCGGTCGGCACCTTCCGGCCCGGCTCGGTTGACCGGGGCCGTGGGCCACTGATCGTCCGCCCGCCCGTCCCTCTCCGGAGGGGCGGGCGGTTCGCATTTCCGGGATCTTTATGACGGGCGGAAGAATCGTTGGGCCATCTATTATCTGACAAACTTCGGCGCTTGTGATTCTTTCCAAAAATGCCTCGCATCACCTTCCGTGCACCGTTAGTATCGGAACGAATGCTTTCGGTGATCGTTCGAGCCGGCTCGCGAAGGGGGTAGCCATGGGTGAGCGGTTGCGCTCCGCGCTGCGTCACGTCGCCTACCCGTTCCTGCTGGTCACGCTAGTGTCGATAGCGGTCGCGGCCCTGCGCTGGCGCTGGGACCTCGGGCGGGTGAGCCAGTTCTTCCTGCTCGGCACGATCGGCTATCTGACGGTTCTGGAATGGCTGATCCCCTACGAACCGGAATGGCGGCCGAGTGTCGGCGAGTGGGGCTGGTACGGCGCCTACTTCGTGCTGACGATGATCGGTGGGGCACTGTCGCAGGTGCCGGTGTCGGCCATGGTCGGGTGGGCGGCGCCGCCGCATCCGGTGCTGCCGCTCTGGGTGGAGATCCCGGCGGCGCTGCTGCTCGGCTCGCTGGCCAACTACCTGATGCACCGCTGGAGCCACACCAATCGCTGGCTCTGGCGCCTGCACGGGGTGCACCACGTGCCCGACAAGGTCAATGTCGCCAACAACGGGGTCAACCACATCGTCGACGTGGTGCTCACCCAGGGCGCCGTGCAGCTCTCGCTCGCGTTGGCGGGGTTCTCGGCCGAATCGGTGTTCGTGGTGGGCCTGTTCGTGGTCGCCCAGGGCTATTTCGTGCACGCGAACGTCGATGTCCGGATCGGTGCGCTCAACCACGTCTTCGCCGGCCCGGAGCAACACCGGCTGCACCACAGCGTCGATCTGGCGGAGGCCGGGCACTACGGGTCCGACCTCTCGATCTGGGACCACGCCTTCGGGAGTTTCACCTGGCAACCGGGCCGCCGGCCGGCCGCGGTGGGGCTGCTGCGCCCGTCCGACTTCCCCCGGACGCGCGAGGTGCTCGCCAGTCATCTCCAGCCCTGGCGAAGGCCGGTGCAGGCCGACGACTTCCCGGCCTGACGCCCCGTCGGCCCGGCCGGTCCGCCCGCCCGGCGCCCCTGTCCGTCCGTTCCGACTTCTCGCCGACCGCTGCCTCCTCTTGTCCGCTGCGATCACGAACCCGTTCCGGTGGCGTTGCCCCGCGACCCCGTAGTCCCTTGCTTCGCGCCCACCGCCCGCCGCCCATTCCCCGCTCGCACTCCTCGCCGGCCTCGGCCTGTCCCCTTCGGCCGGTCCGGTCTCCGGCCTGCCTGGAACCGGTCCGCAGCCGCCGTCCCCACGCCCGTGCGGTGCTCCCACGCCCGTGCCGCGCGCGCGAACGCAGCGACACAAGGACTCGACCATGACGGATTCGTACCTCGCCGCAGTTCCCGATCCCTCTGATTCCCCGACCGCCTCCGACACCCGCTACGCCACCGCCGCCGCTACCGCCGCCTCCGTGCCCGCCGCCGCTTCGGCCACGACCGCCGTCGTGCCCGCTCCCGCCGGGCCCGCCGACGGACCGGAGCGGATCGACGGACCGGAGCGGATCGCGATCATCGGGATCGGCTGCCGGTTCCCGGGCGGTGCCAGTGACCACCGGTCGTTCTGGCAGAACCTGGTCGACGGCAAGGACTGCATCACGCCGACGCCGCGCAGCCGGTACGACGTGGCCACCCTCGGCAGCCGGGACAAGGCCAAGCCGGGGCGGCTGGTCGGCGGCCGGGGAGGCTACATCGACGGCTTCGACGAGTTCGACCCGGCGTTCTTCGGGATCAGCGGCCGGGAGGCCGACCACATGGACCCGCAGCAGCGGAAGCTGCTGGAGGTGGCCTGGGAGGCGCTGGAGGACGGCGGGCAGAAGCCGGGTGAGCTGGCGGGGCGTGACGTCGGGGTCTACGTCGGCGCGTTCACCCTGGACTACAAGATCGTCCAGTTCTCGGACCTCTCCTTCGAGACCCTGGCCGCGCACACCGCCACCGGCACCATGATGACGATGGTGTCGAACCGGATCTCGCACTGCTTCGACTTCCGGGGGCCCAGCGTCTCGCTGGACACCGCCTGCAGTTCCTCGCTGGTCGCCGTCCACCTCGCCGCCCAGAGCCTGCTGCGCGGCGAGACCGACCTCGCGCTGGCCGGCGGCACCCTGCTGCACATCGCGCCGCAGTACACCATCGCCGAGACCAAGGGCGGCTTCCTCTCGCCGGAGGGCCGCTCGCGCACCTTCGACGCCTCGGCGGACGGCTACGTCCGGGCCGAGGGGGTCGCGGTCGTCGCGCTCAAGCGGCTCTCCGACGCCGTGCGCGACGGCGACCCGATCCACGCCGTGATCATCGGCAGCGGGGTCAACCAGGACGGCCGCACCAACGGGATCACGGTGCCCAACCCGGACGCCCAGGTGAGCCTGATCGAGCGGGTCTGCGCCGAAGCCGGCATCACGCCCGGCAGCCTCCAGTACGTCGAGGCGCACGGCACCTCCACCCCTGTCGGCGACCCGATCGAGGCGAACGCCCTGGCGCGGGCGCTGGCGGTCGGCCGCCGCCCCGGCGACAGGTGCTACGTGGGCTCGGTCAAGACCAACATCGGGCACACCGAGTCCGCCTCGGGCCTGGCCGGGCTGATCAAGACGGCGCTGGCGCTGAAGCACCGCCTGATCCCGCCGCACATCAACCTGGAGCGGCTCAACCCGGCGATCGACCCTGCCACCCTGCCGTTCGAGATCCCGTCCGAGCCGACCCCCTGGCCGGACCACCGGGGCCCGGCCAGGGCCGGGGTCAACTCCTTCGGCTTCGGCGGCACCAACGCCCACGTCCTGCTGGAGGCCGCTCCCGAGCCGGCACCGGCCGAGGAGCCGTCCGAGCCGCCGGAGGGCCCGGCCGTCCTCCCGCTCACCGTCCTGCCGCTCACCGCCCGCGACGCCGCCGCACTGCCCGAGCTGGCCGCCGGTATCCAGGGCGAGCTGGCCGGTGCGCGCGGCGGCGCCCCCGCCCGACCGGCCGACCTCGGGCACACCCTGGCCCACCGCCGCCAGCACCTCGACTCCCGGCTCTCCGTGCTCTACGACTCGCGCGAATCGCTGGACGAGGCGCTCACCGCGTACCTGCGGGGCGAACCGCACCCCCGGGTGCTGACCGGCCAGCGGCGCGAGGCTCGGCACCGCCGGCTGGCCTGGGTCTTCACCGGCATGGGTCCGCAGTGGTGGGGGATGGGCCGCCGGCTCTTCGCGACCGAGCCGGTCTACCGCGAGGCCGTCGAGCGCTGCGCCGAGCACCTCGCCGAGCTCACCGGCTGGTCGCTGACCGACGAGCTGGCCGCCGACGAGGCGCACTCCCGGATGGCCGAGACCTGGCTCGCCCAGCCCGCCAACTTCGCCGTCCAGATCGGCCTCGCCGCGCTCTGGCGCAGCCGCGGGGTGCGTCCGGACGCCGTGGTCGGCCACAGCACCGGGGAGGTGGCCGCCTTCCACGAGGCCGGGGTCTACGACCTGGCCGACGCGGTCAGGGTGGTGGTGCACCGCAGCCGGCTCCAGCAGCGGCTGGCCGGTACCGGCGGCATGCTGGCGGTCTCCCTCACCGAGGCCGAGGCGGTCCGCCGGATCCGCCCGTACGGTGACGCGGTGTCGGTGGCCGCGATCAACAGTCCGACCTCGCTCACCCTCGCCGGGGACGAGACGGTGCTCGCCGAGCTGGCCGCCGCGCTCACCGCGGAGCAGGTCTTCGCCCGCCCGCTGACCGTCGAAGTGCCGTACCACAGTGCCCGGATGGAGTTGATCAAGGACGAGCTGCTGGAGTCGCTCGCCGACCTCAAGGCCCGCCCCGCCCAGGTGCCGCTCTACCTCACCGGCCGGGAGGGCACCGCGCACGGCACCGAGCTGGACGCCGGCTACTGGTGGCACAACGTCCGCGACAGTGTCCGCTTCCAGCAGGCCGTGCAGCGGCTCGGGGACGACGGGTACAGCCTCTTCCTGGAGGTCGGACCGCACCCGGTGCTGGGCCGCTCGATCCAGGAGACGCTGGAGGCCCGGCCCGGCGGCGCCGACCACCCCGACGTCCGGACGCTGCCCTCGATCCGCCGCCAGGAGGACGAGCGGACCACGTTCACCGCCTCGCTGGCCGCCCTGCACAACCTCGGGGTCGAGGTCGACTGGTCGGTGCTGCAGCCGACCGGGCGCCCGGTCCCGCTGCCGCGCTACCCGTTCAAGCGGGACCGGCACTGGGTCGAGCCCCGGGCGGTGGAGCAGGTCCGCCGGGGCCGGCAGGACCACCCGCTGCTCGGCCGCCGCCTCGCGGGGGGCGAGCCCGCCTGGGAGGCCCGGCTGGACGCCGAGGTGCTGCCGTACCTGGAGGACCACCGGATCCAGGGCCGGGTGCTCTTCCCTGCCGCGGGGTACCTGGAGATGGCCGTCCAGGCGGTCCGCGCGCTGACCGGCGGGGCGGACGCGGCGCTGGCCGGGATCGAGCTGCGCAAGGCGCTCTTCCTGCCCGACGAGGAGAGCCGCGCCGTCCAGCTCACCCTCTCCGCCGAGAACGGCTCGTTCACGATCACCACCGGCTCGGCCGTCACCACCGGCTCGGCCGTCACCACCGGCTCGGCCGTCACCACCGGCACGGCCGTCACCACCGGCACGGCCGGGACGGACGGCGACGCCGACGGCCCCGGCGGGGCCGGGCCGGACCGCACCGTCCACGCCGTCGGCACCGTCCGCCCCGGCCAGCGCCGGCGGCCCGGCCGCCGGCTGGACGCCGAGCCGATCCGTGAGCGCGCCGCCCGCCACCTGGCCGGCCCCGACTGCTACCGCGAGCTGGCCGGTCTCGGCTACCACTACGGGCCGGCGTTCCAGGCCATCGACGAGGTCTGGATCGGCCCCGGCGAGGCGCTGGCCGTCGTCCGGCCGACGGCGGCGATCGCAGGGCAGGGCGCCGGCCACCAGGTGCACCCGGTGCTGATGGACGCCTTCTTCCAGACCCTGCTGACCCCCCAGCTCCTGGTGGCGGCCGGTCCTACCGGCACCGGCATCAAGCTGCCGCTCGCCATCGACGAGGTCCGGCTGGACCCGGTCGGGGAGCAGCCGCTCTGGGTACACGCCACGGTGACCCGGGACGGCGGCGACGAGCTCGTCGGGGACATCGCCGTCTACGACGGGAGCGGCACCCCGCTCGGCGGGATCACCGGGTTCCGGGCCGCCGACGTGGAGAAGGCCTCCACCGCGGTCGGCCTCGCCACCATCGACGGCTGGCTGGTGGAGCCCTCCTGGTCAGAGCTGCCGGGCGCCTCGGACGCCCCCGACCTGCTGGCCGAGCACCCGGACCACTGGCTGCTGTTCGCCGATGCCGGCGGCGTCGCCGAGGAGCTGGCCGACCGGATCACCGGGCGCGGTGGCAGCTGCCACCTCGTCCGCCCGGGCAGCTGCTACCGGACCGCCGCGGACGGGCGGGAGTCCACCGTGGATCCCGGCTCCGCCGCGGACCTCGGCCGGCTGCTGGCCGACCGGCGGGCCGCCGGGGCCGCCGATCCGGCCGCCGTCGTCCACCTGTGGAACCTCGACCGGCCCGCGCTGGCGGGCGCCGACCACGCCACGGTGGCGGGTCACACCGGCGCCGGCGCCTACAGCCTGGTCACGCTGGCCGCCCTGCTCTCCGCCGAACTGCCCGACTGCAGACTGCACATCGTCACCCGGGCCGCCCAGGCCACCGCCCCCGACGAGCCGGTCGAGCCGCTCGGCGCGCCCGCCTGGGGGATCGGCCGGGTGCTGCGCCACCAGGAGCTGCCCGGCCACCCCGGCAAGCTGATCGACCTCGGTCCGGCCGGCCCGGCCGGAGCGGAGGCGGCCGCGCTGCTGCGCGAGTTCGCGCTGGCCGACGAGGACGAGATCGCGCTGCGCGGCGGGCGCCGGCTGACCAACCGGCTGCGTCCCGCCGAAGGGCTGACCGGTCCGCTGCCGCCCAGCCTGCGCGCGGACGGCAGCTACCTGGTGACCGGAGCGTTCGGCGCCCTCGGCCGGCTGCTCTGCCGCACCCTGGTCCGTCGGGGCGCCCGCCGGCTGATCCTGGTCGGCCGCAGCCCGCTGCCCCCGCGCGAGCGGTGGCGCGGCCTCGACCCGGAGAGCCGGGCCGGTCGCGGTGTCGCCTTCCTGCGCGAGCTGGAGTCGCTCGGCGCCCAGCCCGTTCCGGTGTCGCTGGACATCACCGACGAACGCGCCCTCGCGGACTGGCTCGCGGAGTACCGGGCGCTGGAGTCGCCACCCGTCCGGGGCGTCTTCCACCTGGCCGGACAGGTCCGCGACACCCTGGTGGCGGAGCTGGACCGCGAGGTGTTCGACGCCGTCCACGGCCCCAAGGTGCTGGGCGCCTTCGCCCTGCACCGGCAGCTGGCCGGCGAGCGGCTCGACCACTTCGTGCTGTTCGCCTCGATCGCCTCGTTGCTGACCACCGCCGGCCAGACCAACTACGCGGCCGGGAACGCCTTCCTGGACGCGCTGGCGCACCACCGCCGCGCCCTCGGCCTGCCCGCCCTCAGCCTGGACTGGGGCCCCTGGGCGACCGGCATGATCGAGGAGCTCGGCCTGGTCGAGCACTACCGCAACAGCCGCGGCATGAGCTCCCTCGCGCCCGAGAGCGGGATGGCCGTGCTGGAGCGGGTACTGGGCCAGGACCGCGCCCAGTTGCTGGTCGCCACCGTGATCGACTGGCCGCTCTTCCTGTCCTGGTACCCGGCCCCGCCGCCGCTGGTCGCCGGTCTGGCCGCCGCCGCCCGGGAGAACGCGCCGGCGCCGCGGCGGAGCAGCCTGCTGGAGGTGCTGCGGGCGGCCGGCGAGGAGGAGCGCCGGGGGCTGCTCACCGAGCGCTTCGTCGCGCTCGCCGCGACCGTGCTCCGGGTGCCGGCGGAGCAGATCGAGCCCGGTACCGGCCTGAGCGGGCTCGGACTGGACTCGCTGCTCGCGATGGAGCTGCGGGCCCGGCTCAACACCGAGCTGGGCACCGCCCTCCCGGTGGTGGCGCTGCTCTCCAACGCCCCGGTGACCGAGCTGGTCGCCCAGCTGTACACCGGTCTGGCCGAGCTGATCGAGGACGACGGCACCGGCGCCGGCACGGCCGAGGTCGAGCGGTACGAGGACGAGTCGCAGCACCCGCTGACGCAGAACCAGAAGGCGCTCTGGTTCCTCAAACAGCTCAACCCGGACGGCTTCGCCTACAACATCGGCGGCGCGGTCGAGGTCCGGGTGGAGCTGGAGCCGGAGCTGATGGCCGCCGCCTTCCGGACGATGGTCGGGCGCCACCCCAGCCTGCGGGCCAACTTCGTGCTGGACGGCGGCCACGCCGTGCAGCGGGTCCGCGCCGAGGTCGAGCCGGACTTCGGGGTCCTCGACGTCCAGGGGCGGGAGTGGGCGGAGGTCCACGACCTGATCGTCCGCGAGTACCGCAAGCCGTACGACCTGGAGCGCGATCCGCTCGTGCGGTTCCGGCTGTTCAAGCGCGGGCCGGAGCAGTGGGTGATCATGAAGGCCGTCCACCACATCATCTCGGACGCGATCTCCACCTTCACCTTCATCGAGGAACTGCTCGCCGTCTACGAGGGGCTGCGGCAGGGCCGGGCGCCGGAACTGCCCCCGGTCACCGCCCGCTACCTGGACTTCCTCAACCGGCAGAACGAGTTCCTGGCCGGCCGCGAGGCGCCGCGGATGCTCGACTACTGGCGCTCGCACCTGCCCGCCGAGGTGCCGATCCTCAGCCTGCCCACCGACAAGCCACGCCCGGCGGTGCAGACGCACAACGGCGCCTCCGAGTTCTTCGTGCTGGACGAGCGGCTCAGCGCCCGGGTGCACGCGCTGGCCCGGGAGCACAACGTCACCGTCTTCATGGTGCTGCTCAGCGCCTACTACCTGCTGCTGCACGCCTATTCGGGCCAGGACGACATCATCGTCGGCAGCCCGGTGACCGGCCGCACCGACGAGGAGTTCGGCTCGGTCTACGGCTACTTCGTCAATCCGCTGCCGTTGCACGTCTCGCTGGCCGGGGCGCCGACCGTGGCGGAGCTGCTGGCCCAGGTGCGCACCACCGTGCTGGGCGGGCTGGACAACCAGGAGTACCCGTTCGTGCTGCTGGTGGAGAAGCTCGGACTGCAGCACGACCCGAGCCGCTCGGCCGTCTTCCAGGCGATGTTCATCCTGCTGCACCACAAGGTGGCCACCGAGAAGTACGGCTATCACCTGGAGTACATCGAACTCCCGGAGGAGGAAGGGCAGTTCGACCTCACGCTGTCCGCCTACGAGGACGAGGCGGAACGTCGCTTCCACTGCGTCTTCAAGTACAACACCGACCTCTTCCTGCCGGAGACGATGGCCCGCCTCGCCGGGCACTACACCAACCTGCTGGAGGGGCTGACCAGGGCCGGCGCCGAGCAGCCGGCCACCGGGCTGGAGCTGCTCGGTCCGGTGGAGCGGGCCCGGGTGATCCAGCGGTGGAGCGGTGCCGAGCGGCGGGTGGCCCACGAGGAGCCGGTGCACGAGCTGATCCTCCGGGCGGCCGCCGCCGATCCGGACGCCCCGGCGGTGGCCGCTCCGGCGGAGTCCGGCCCGACCGCCCGGCTGAACTACGGCGAGCTGGCGCGCCGCTCCCGGAGCGCGGCGGCCCGGCTGAGGGCCCTCGGCGCCGGGCCGGGCTCGGTGGTGGCGCTCTGCCTGGACAAGTCGCCGGAGCTGGTCGTCGCCCTGCTGGCGGTGCTCCGCACCGGGGCGGCCTACCTCCCGCTGGATCCGGGGCACCCGGCCGACCGGCTGGCTTACATGATCGAGCACGTCGGCGCCGGGCTGCTGGTCGGTGACCCGGAGCGGCTCGGCGGGCTGCCGGTCCGGATCGTCGCACCGGCGGAGCTCACCGGAGCGGACGAGCCCGGCGGGACCGGCACCACCGCCGGGTCCGAGGCGTCCGAGGCGTCCGAGGCGTCCGCGGGGTCCGAGGGCCCCGCCGGCGGGTTCACCGACGAGCCGGTGGACCTCGACAGCCCCGCGTACGTCATCTACACCTCCGGCTCCACCGGCCGGCCCAAGGCCGTCCGGGTCTCGCACCGCAACCTCGCCTCGGCCTACCAGGCCTGGCGCGCCGAGTACCGGCTGGACACCGACGCCAGGGTCCACCTCCAGATGGCCGGCCCGTCCTTCGACGTCTTCACCGGCGACTACGTCCGCGCGCTCTGCTCGGGGGCCGCCCTGGTGCTGGTCGGCCGGGAGCTGCTGTTCAACACCGCGCGGCTCTACGAGGTGATGCGGACCGAGCGGGTGGACGCCGGGGAGTTCGTGCCCGCGGTGGTCCGGACCGTGATCGGCCACTGCGAGCGGTCCGGCCTGCGGCTGGACTTCATGCGGCTGCTGGTGGTCGGCTCGGACGTCTGGAAGGTCGAGGAGTACGAGCGGCTGCGCGCGCTGTGCGGCTCGCGGACCCGCCTGATCAACTCCTACGGCCTCACCGAGGCCACCATCGACAGCGCCTACTTCGAGGGCCCGGCGGACGGTCTGGAGCCCAGCCGGATGGTCCCGATCGGGCGGCCGTTCCCGAACAGCGCCTTCTACCTGCTGGACGAGCAGGGCCGGCCCGTCCCGCCCGGGGTGCCGGCGGAGCTGTGGATCGGGGGCTCCGGAGTGGTCCTCGGCTACGTCGGCGACGAGGAGCAGACCGCGCGCCGCTTCGCCACCCTGCCGCTCGGCGGCGCCGACGGTACCGAGCCGGTCCGGCTCTACCGCACCGGCGACCTCGCCCGCTGGGACGCCGACGGCGGGGTGCACCTGCTCGGCCGGGCCGACTCGCAGATCAAGGTGCGCGGTCACCGGATCGAGCTGGGCGAGATCGAGACCCAGCTCGCCGAGTGGCCCGAGCTGGCCCAGGCGGTGGTGACCGTCCGGCCGGACCGCAGCGGCGAGAACGTGCTCTGCGCCTACTGCGTCCCCGCCCCCGGGCGGACGGTCGACCGCCGGGAGCTCCGTCGCCACCTGGCGGGCTACCTGCCGACCTTCATGATCCCGACGTACTTCGCCGAGCTGCCCGCGCTGCCGCTCACCGCCAACGGCAAGGTGGACGTCGCCGCCCTGCCCGCGCCCCGGGCGGAGGCCGAGGACCGGGCCGCCGAACCGCCTGTCACCCTCTACGAGGTCCGGATGGCCGAGCACTGGCGGGCGTTGCTCGGCGTCGAGGGGCTCGGCCTGGAGCACGACTTCTTCGAGTGCGGGGGCAGTTCGATCAAGCTGATCGAGCTGATCCACGGGCTGCAGGGCGAGTTCAACATCAGGATCCCGGTCAGCCAGCTGTTCAAGGTCACCACCCTGCACGGGATGGCCAGGACGCTGGAGCACATCATCACCGGCCGGCTGGAGGGCGCCCAGCCCTACCTCTGGTTCAACCAGGAGCAGCAGCAGACCATCTTCTGCTTCCCGCCGGCCGGTGGCCACGGCCTGGTCTACCGGCAGTTCGCGGCGCACCTGCCGGAGTACCGGATGGTCGCGTTCAACTACGTCGCGGGGGACGACAAGGTCACCCGCTACGCCGATCTGATCGACACCATCCAGCCGGACGGGCCGTGCGCGCTGCTCGGCTACTCGCTCGGCGGGAACCTCGCCTTCGAGGTCGCCAAGGAGCTGGAGCGGCGCGGTCGGGCGGTGCCCAATGTGGTGATCATGGACTCGCACCGGATCCCGGAGTCCTTCACCCTCGGCGACGAGCACGTCCAGGCCTTCGAGCAGGAGCTGGCCGAGCACCTGCAGCGGCACACCGGTTCGGAGATCGTCGCCCAGGAGACCCGCGAACAGGCCAGGGACTACCTGCAGTTCTGCAGCCGTACGCCCAACCTGGGGGTGATCGCCGCACCGGTCAGCGTGATCTCCGACGACGTGAAGGTGGCCCTCTACGCGGCCGGCGAGCACGGTGCCTGGCACGGCAGTTCGGCCACCGGTACGGCGGTGTTCCGCGGCTTCGGCACCCACGCCGAGATGCTCGGCCACGAGTACATCGCGCGCAACGCCGGGCTGGCCAGGGAGATCCTCACCGGGGCCACCGCCGATGCGTCCTGAGCCGTGCACCTCCCCGCGGCCCGGGTCCGGCGACCCGGCCCGCCACCCCGGCAGTCCCAGTAGCCCCCATGGCCATGGAAGTCCCTCACGAGAGGTGGACCACCTCATGCTCAGGCAGCAGCCGCCGCTGTCCTACCCGTTCGCGTCGCTCGGCCTCGACCTCCACCCCCGGTACGCCGAGCTGCGCGAGCAGCCGCTGGCCCGGATCCGGCTGCCCTACGGTGACGGCGCCTGGCTGGTCACCCGCTACGAGGACGTCCGGACGGTGCTGGCCGACCCGCGCTTCAGCCTCGCCGAGGCGATGGGCCACGACCAGCCCCGGATGCGTCCGGTCGCCCGCAGCGGCGCCGGGCTGTTCTCCACCGAGCCGCCGGAGCACACCCGGCTGCGCTCGCTGGTGGCCAAGGAGTTCAGCGCCCGACGGGTCGAGCGGCTGCGCGTCCGGGCCAGGGAGCTGGCCGACGAGCTGGTCGACGGTCTGCTCGCGGCGGGTGCGCCGGCCGACCTGGTCGAGGACTTCGCGATCCCGATGCCCACCACCATCATCTGCGAGGTCCTCGGCATCCCCGCCGAGGACCACCGGATGCTCTGGCAGTGGGCGGAGACGGTGCTCTCCGCCGTCACCCCCGGCGAGGTGCTCGCCGTCGAGGGCCAGGCGTTCATCGAGTACATGGCCGGCGTGCTGGACCTGCGCGGCCGCGAACCCGGCGAGGACCTGCTGACCGTCCTGGTCCGGGCCTGCCGCGAGCAGGGGCTGATCAGCGAGGACGAGCTGCTCTCGATCGCCTGTGACCTGCTGATCGCCGGCTTCGTCTCTACCACCAACCAGATCGGCAACTTCTTCCACCAACTCCTGGTCAATCGTGAGGAGTTGCGCCGCCTTAGGGCGAAGCCCGAACTGATCCCGAAGGCCGTCGAGGAGCTGATGCGGTACGTGCCGCTGCTCACCGGCTTCAGCCTGCCGCGCTACGCCACGGCCGACGTCGAGCTGGGCGGGGTGACGATCCGGGCCGGTGACGCGGTGATGATCGCCACCGCCGCGGCCAACCGCGATCCGGAGGTCTTCGAGGAGCCGGAGCGCCTCGTGCTGGACCGCCAGGGCAATCCGCACATCGGCTTCGGCCACGGCGTGCACTACTGCATCGGCGCCCATCTGGCCCGGCTGGAGCTCCAGGTGGCGATCGAGACGGTGCTGGACCGCCTGCCCGGCCTGCGGCTGGCCGTCCCCGAGGACGAACTGCGCTGGAAGGCGGACGCGATGGTGAACGGACTGCAGGCGCTCCCGATCGCCTGGTGACACAGCGCCCGGCACGCAGCGCACAGCGAGCAGCGAACAAGTACGCGGCACACGGCACTCGGCACACGGCACTCGGCACACCGGCATGACCACGAGGAAGGCCAGGGAATTGGCACGGCACAAGGCGCCAGCGCGCAGACGAGAAACGATGATCATCGTGGGCGGAGGCCTCGGCGGCCTCTCCACCGGGTGCTACGCCCAGATGAACGGGTACCGCACCCAGGTCTTCGAGATGCACGAGATCCCCGGCGGCTCCTGCACCGGCTGGGACCGCAGTGACTTCACCTTCGACTGGTGCATCAGCTGGCTGCTCGGCAACGGGCCGGGCAACGAGATGTACCAGATCTGGTTGGAGCTCGGCGCCCTCCAGGGCAAGGAGATGCGGCACTTCGACGTGTTCAACATCGTCCGCGGCCGGGACGGCCGGGCGGTGCACTTCTACTCCGACCCGGACCGGCTGGAGGCCCATCTGCTGGGCATCTCGCCGGCCGACGCGAAGCCGGTCCGGGAGTTCTGCGACGGCATCCGGACGTTCCGCAAGGCGCTGGCGGTCTACCCGTTCCTCAAGCCGGTCGGGCTGATGGGGCGGATCGAGCGCTGGCGGATGCTGGCCTCCTTCCTCCCGTACTTCAACACCATCCGGAAGTCGATCACCGTCCTGATGACCGACTACTCGCAGCGCTTCCAGGACCCGCTGCTGCGCGAGGCGTTCAACTTCATCCTCTACGAGAAGCACCCGGCCTTCCCGGTGCTGCCCTTCTACTTCCAGCTGGCCTCGCACGCCAACCAGGCCGCCGGGGTGCCGGAGGGCGGTTCGCTCGCGCTGGCCCGCTCGATCGAGCAGCGGTACCGGAAGCTCGGCGGCGAGGTGACGTACAACGCCAAGGTCGAGGAGATCCTGGTCGAGGACGACCGGGCGGTGGGCGTCCGGCTGAGCGACGGGCGGGAGTTCCGCTCCGACATCGTGGTCTCCGCCGCCGACGGCCACACCACGGTGATGAAGCTGCTCAAGGGCCGCTATCTGAACGACACCTACCGCAGGCTCTACACCTCGCTGATCGACGAGCCGGGCCAGTTGTCGCCCGGCTACGTCGCGCTCTTCCTGGGCCTGCGCCGGCCCTTCCCGGAGGGCGACCCGTGCACCACCTACCTGCTGGACGAGCAGCGGGCCGCCGAGCTCACCGGCATCCGCTGCCCGAGCATGAACGTGCAGTTCCGCACCCGGCACTACCCGGAGCTGGCGCCACGGGAGTCCACCGTGGTGTTCGCCACCTACTTCTCCGACATCGACCCCTGGCGGGCGCTGCACGACGGTCCGGAGCAGTCCTCCCGGGTGCGGCGCGGCGAGGAGCTGCACACGCTGCCGGTCAAGCACGGCCGGGAGTACATGGCGGCCAAGCGCAAGGTCCGCAACGGCATCGTGGCCTTCCTGGACGAGCGCTTCCCCGGTTTCAAGAGCGCCGTCGCGGTGGCGGACGTCTCGACCCCGCTCACCCAGGTCCGCTACACCGGGGTCTACGACGGGACGTTCCCGGGCTGGAACCCCTTCGTCGAGGGCAGCGAGACGGTGGAGGAGGAGATCAAGAAGAACGGTCCGGTGCTCCCCGGGCTCTCCGACTTCTACCTCTCCGGCGTCTGGGCCACCATCGGCGGCCTGATCCGGGCGGCCGCCGCCGGCCGGCACGTGATGCAGTTCATCTGCCGGGACGACGGGCGGGAGTTCCGCGCCGAGATCGACCTGAGCGCGCCGCCGCCCACCCATCTGATCCTCCCCGTCGGCCGGCCGCCGAAGCAGCAGACCGGGCCGGTCGAGGAGATCCCGTCCACCAGTACCGTTTCGACAGGGGCCCTGGCATGAAGATCGAGAAGTGGGTGGTCCGCGAGCACCTCGACGGGGTGCCGGACGTCAACCGGATCTACCGGAAGGTGGTCGAGGAGGTGGACGTCAGCCTCCGGCCCGACGAGATGCTCTTCCGGACCAGGTACGTCTCGGTCGACCCGTACCAGAACGGCCTCGCGCTGGAGACGCCGATCGGCCACCACATGGGCGCGGACTCGATCATGGAGGTGTTGGAGGCCGGTCCGGAGGCGGCCTTCCAGGTCGGCGACCTCGTCCAGGGCTTCGGCGGCTGGCGCAGCCACGTCGTCCACAACGGCGCCGAGGAGCTGTGGAAGACCGGCGTCTTCCCGATGCTCTTCCCCGCCTACCGCCGGCTCGACCCGGCCCGGTACGACGAGCGGCTGCCGCTCTCCACGGCGCTCGGCGTCATGGGCGCGCCCGGGATGACGGCCTGGGGCACGCTGACGAAGTTCCTGGAGGTGCGGCCGGGCGACACCGTGGTGATCAGCGGTGCCTCCGGCGCGATCGGCACCCTGGTGGGCCAGTTGGCCAGGCGCGCGGGCGCCGGCCGGGTGGTCGGCACCACCGCCTCGGCGGGCAAGGCCGCGTACCTGAAGGAGCTCGGCTTCGACGACGTGGTGCTCTACGACCAGGCGGACGACGCCGAGAAGGTCCGCGCGGCGCTGCTGCTCGCCGCCCCGGACGGGGTCGACCGCTACTTCGACAACCTCGGCGGCAGCGTCACCGACGCGGTGTTCACCATGCTCAACGTGGACAGCCGGGTGGCGGTCTGCTGGCAGTGGGCGACCACGGTGAACGGTGAGCTGACCGGGCCCCGGCTGCTGCCGTACATCATGTTCCCGCGCACCACCATCCGCGGGATCTTCGCCCAGGAGTGGTTCGACGAGCCGCAGTTGGCGGCGATGCACGCGGACCTCGGCGAGCTGGTCCGGCGCGGCGAGATCCGCTACCACGAGACCGTGCACAAGGGCTTCGACGAGATCCCGAAGGCCTACCGGAGCCTCTACGTCGACCGGGAGGCGAACCGGGGCAAGGTGCTGGTCGAGGTGTGAGGGCCCCGGCCGGGTGAGCCCGACCGGGGCTCACCCGGCGATCACTCCGGGGTCACTCGTCGTCGAGGTCCAGGCCGCCCGGGTCGCTGCCGTCCGGGGTGCCGCTGAGCGCGTACCCCTGGCGGCGCGCCTCGTAGCAGGCCACCGTGGCGGCGGCGGAGACGTTGAGCGAGCCGACGCGGCCGAGCTGCGGGACGAACACCACCTGGTCGCAGAGCGCGAGCGCGTCGGGGGTGATGCCGCGGTCCTCGTGGCCCAGCACGAAGGCCACGGCCGGGGTCAGCTCGGCGGCGAACATCGGCACCGCCTCGTCCGCCAGCTCCAGGCCGACCACCTTGAAGCCGTCCGCCTTGGCGGCGGCGACGGCCTCGGCGACGGTGGGGAAGTGCTCCACCTTGAGGTACTTGTCGGTGCCCATCGCGGCCTTCTGGGCGCCGGAGGAGCGGACCGACGGGGTGTCGCCGGTCAGGTACAGCTTCTCCGCGCCCATCGCGGCACCGGTCCGGACGACCGAGCCGACGTTGAACGGCGACTGGAGGTTCTCCAGGATCAGCGCGAGCCGGAACTCGTTGCTGCGCCGCCACTGGCGGTGCAAGCGCTTCAGTTCGGTCCCGCGGAGCTGCTTCACGACGTCGTACCTCGTCCACTCTCGGGGCCCTCGCCCTCCGGGCGGGGCCGCGCTTCCAGAATCCGGAACCCGTTGACCGACGTCACGCGGGTGGTCGGGTAGCCCTGGTCGTTCAGCCACTTCTGCAGCGAGTCCGAGCCCAGGTGCTTCTGGACCACCAGGAACGCCGAGCCGTCCGGGGTGAGCCGGCCGAGCCACTGGTGCAGCAGCCGGCGCAGTTCGCCCTTGCCGACCCGGATCGGCGGGTTGGAGTAGATCGCCGCGAACCGCTGGTCCTCGGGGACGTCCTCCGGCAGCGCGGCCTGCACGTTGCCCAGGCCGAGCGCCTCCGCGTTGAGCCGGACCAGCTCCAGCGCGCGGGTGTTCACGTCCACCGCCCAGACCGGCAGCCGCTTGCGCCTGGTCGCCCAGGTCAGCGCGATCGGGCCGTAGCCGCAGCCGACGTCCAGGATCGGGCCGCGGACCCGGGGCGGCGGCGCGTGCTCCAGCAGGATCCGGGTGCCCGGGTCGAGCCGGCTGCGGGAGAACACACCGGCGTCGGTGGTCAGTTCCAGGGTGACGTCCGGCAGGCTGACCGTGATCGGACGGCGCTCGCTGGCGACCTCGGGTGCACCGGTGAAGTAGTGCGAGCCGGACATGATTTCCCCGTCGTTCGTAAGGGCTTCGGGGCCACCGGGTGGGTGAGGGTAAGCCCTGCTGGTACGGCACTGATCGTACCCCCGGCGGCCGGGCACCCGTTTTGCGCGCCGGTGGCCGGGCAGGCGGGAGGCCGGTCCGCAGGCCGCGGACCGGGACCGGACAACACGCCGAAGGCCCGGTGGCGCATCGCGTCCGGGCGGCCCTCGGCGGATACTTCCAGTACCCCAACGGGCCCCGTGGGAGCCTCCGAGCAGCAAGGACGGACGCCATGCCGCAGAATCACGAGGACTACCTGGACGAGGTCGCCGAGGCGGTCGAGCCGGACGACGAGGCGGACGAGGGCGACGAGTACGACGAGCTGGCCGAGCGGCGGGCGCTCGGCGCCGATCCGGCCACCGAGGTCGCGGACGTCGCCGAGCAGAGCCGGGTCGTCGAGCTCGACGAGGACGAGTACCGGGAGTAGCGGCACCGCGCCCCTGCCGGCGCCACTGCCCCGGCGCCGCAGCGCTCCGCCGCCACAGCGCTCCGCCGCTACGGCGCTTACGGCGCTCCCCGCCGCTACGGCGGCTACAGCGCCCCGCGCCGTTGCAGCCAGGCGAAGGCCGCCCAGCCCGGGAGCACCGGCAGCACCAGGGTGAGCAGGCGGTAGAGCGCGACGGCCGCCAGCGCGCCGCCCTCCTCCATCGAGGCGGTGTGCTCCAGCAGCGTCACCAGCGCGCTGTCCACGGCGCCGGCCCCGCCCGGGGTCGGCGCCGCGTTGCCGACCGCGTTGCCGATCAGGAAGACCACCGCGACCGAGGCGAAGGCCGGCTCCCGGCCGACCGCCCGGACGCAGCAGTACAGGCAGGCGACCAGACAGAGCGAGACCAGGAGCTGCCCGGTCACGCCGACGGCCAGCCGGCCCGGGCTGCGCAGCAGCTCCAGCAGCCGGGGCAGTACCTCGGAGGTCAGCGGCCGCAGCCGGGCGGCCAGCCAGCGGCGGGCCGGCGGCACGGCGGAGACCCCGGCCAGCAGCACCGCCGCGCCGGCCAGGCCGCTCACCACGGCCGGCAGCGCGTCCAGCTCGGAGCCACCGGGCTCCAGGTCCAGCAGGTAGACGAAGGCACCGAGCTGGAGCAGGTGCAGCACCAGGCCGAAGAGCTGGCCGACGCCGACGCTGGACAGCGCCTGGGCGGTCGGGATGCCGGCCCGCTGGAGGAAGCGGGTGTTCAGGGCGACCCCGCCGACGCCGCCCGGCGAGACCAGCTTGACGAAGGAGCCGGCCAGCTGGGCGAGCACGGCGTTGCGGAAGTCCAGCCGCTCGGGGACGAAGCCGACGAAGCCCATCGCGGCGGTGAAGTGGCTGGCGGCCGCGGTCAGCACGGCGAGGGCCAGCCAGAGCGGGTCGGCGTCGCCCAGCGCGGCGATCGGGTTCTGCTCGGAGGCGAAGAGCTGCGGCAGCAGCAGCCAGCCGGCGACCACGCCGCCGCCCACGGCCAGCAGCGTCCGGGGCCGCAGGCGCTCCACCCTCACCGCTCGGACAGGTGCCTGCGGCTGGGTCCGCAGGACTTCGGCGCGGATCGCGTCCAGCAGCTCGCCGGGCGGCGCGGGCGCGGCCGCCCGGCCGGCGGCGGTCGCCCCGGGAGCGCCGGGAGCGCCGGGGGCTGCCGGGGCGAGGGCGGCGCAGTGCGCCCGGGCGGTCTGCTTGAGCGCGGTCCGGGTGGTGCGGGCCAGGGCGATCGGCTGCAGCAGCGGCAGGGCCGCGCCGACGGCGTCCGGCCCGAGCACCGCGACCGCGCTGCGCACCGACCGCTCGGCACCGACCCGCAGGGCGAGCGTGGTGAGCAGCTGGGCGATGTCGCAGCGCAGCACCAGCTCGCTCGCCGCGATGTCGCCGTCCGCGAGGTCCACCAGGTGCACCGCGCCGGCCCGGTCGACCAGGAGCGAGGAGGGGACGAGGGCCCGGTGCGAGATCTCCCGCCGCTGGAGCAGGGCGAGCTGGGACCAGGCGTCGGCGAGCAGCGGGTCGGTCAGCTCGTCGGTGGCGAGCTGGTCCAGGGTGCGGCCGGGCAGGTACTCGTACGCGACCAGGGCGCTGTCCCGGCCGAGCCCGGCAGTGGCGGCGATCCGACGGGTGCGGACGCCGGCGGCGACGGCGGCGTAGGAGACCAGGGCCTCGTGCTCCAGCCCGGTGCGCAGCGAGCGCAGCGCGCGGGGGTGCGGGGCGGTGCGCAGCCGTAGCCGGCGCCAGGCGCGCTGGACCAGGGCGGCGGTGACGGCCTGCCGGTCGAGCAGCTGGACGTCGAGGTCGGGGCGGCCGGCCTCCTGGCGGACCAGGTAGCGGTCCGGCCCGGCGGGGTGGGCGGCGACGGGGCGCAGGCCCGCCTCGCGCAGGCTCTGCAGGAGCTGGGCGGGCCGGGGCCGGGGGTCGGGGTGCCGACGGCGTAGAGGGTGCCGTGCGCGGCCGTCCAGCCGAGCAGCAGGCCGAGCAGCAGGGCGGTCGGCGTGGCGTACCCGGCGGCCAGTCCGGCGAGGGCGGAGACCGACAGGACGATCCGGGGGACCCGGTGCTCGCGGGCGGCCGAGGCGGTCATGAAGGCGAAGACGGGGGCGAGGTAGCCGTAGACCGGTTCGGTGTGGGCGAGGCCGGCGCCGGCCAGCGGCTGGGTGAGGGCGGCGACCAGCGAGGCGGGGGCGAGCTCGTCGAGCCCGAGGTCCATGGCGACGCAGGCGCCGTAGGCGAGGACGGCGGCCAGCAGTCCGTCCGAGAGGTGCTGGAGGATGCGCCGGCGGTCGGGCACCGCCGAGAGCAGCCGGCGGACCGCCGACCAGACCGGTACCAGCAGCAGGGCGGCGGTGGAGAGCCCGCCCGCCAGCGCCGCCAGCGGGCGGGGCACCAGCCGGGCGGCCTGGGCGACGTCGGCGGCGATGCCGCTGGTGGTGGCGCGGGCGTAGTCGGCGAGCAGCAGGGTCAGCGCGATCGTGGCGAGGCCGACGAGCAGCCGGATCAGCGCCACCGGCTGGCGGACCCGGCCGGCGGCGGCGGGGCCGGGCGTGCCGGGCCGGGCCGCCGGTATGTCCGGCGGGAACGCGGGACCGGCGGGGCCGGGCGCGGCGGCCTGCCCGGGTGCGCCGGGGCGTTCGGGGGTGCCGGCGTGGCGGGGGGCGCCGGCCGGGCCGGGCGCGGCGGCCTGCTCGGGGAGAGCGGTCGGTCCGGGGACGGCGGGCTCGGTGACCCCGGCCTGCCCCGGAGCACGGTCCGGCCCCGGCGTACCGGTGGGCCCGGGCGGGCCGCCCGCCCGGGCACCGCCGGTGTCGCTGTTCGTACTCCCCGCCACGATCGCCACGGTTGGCATGCTCCCACGGCGGCCCGCCGCCCGGTGGGGGAACCCGGGCGGGGCCGCCGACGGCTCAGGCCTGCCGGGTCGGCAGGGCGACCAGGTGGCGGAGGTTGACGTGCCGGGGGCGGGTGACGGTGTAGGCGATCAGGTCGGCGATGTCCTCGGAGGTCATCGCCGGGATCGCGGCGAACATCCCGCCCAACTGCTCGCGCAGCGCCGGGTTGTCGATGTGCCCGGCCAGCTCGGTGTCGGTCAGCCCGGGCTCGACGGTGCTGACCCGGACGTCGCGCGGGCCCAGCTCGGTGCGGAGCGCGGCGGAGAGCTGGGTGACGGCGGCCTTGGTGGCCCCGTACACGGCGTAGTCGGGGAAGACGACGTGCGAGGCGATGGAGGAGACGTTGACGAGGTCGGCGGTGCGGCCCTCGCCGGCGGCCGCGGTGAGGTCCGCGGTGAAGGCGCGCAGGATCCGCAGCACACCGGTGAGGTTGGTGTCGATCATGCGGGTCCACTCGTCGAGCCGGCCGTCGGCGACGGGGTTGGGCAGCATCACGCCCGCGTTGTTGACGACCAGGTCGACCGCGCCGTAGGCGTCGTGGACGGCCTTGACGGCGGCGTCCACCGAGGCCTGGTCGGTGAGGTCGGTGGTGACGGCGAGCGCCTGGCCGCCGGCCGAGGCGATCTCGGCGGCGAGCGCGTCCAGCCGCTCCGTGCGGCGGGCCAGCAGGGCGACCCGGGCGCCGCCCGCGGCGAGCAGGCGGGCGGTGGCCTCACCGATGCCGCTGGCGGCTCCGGTGACGACGGCGGTACGGGTGGCCAGGGCGGCGTAGCTCATGAGGTCCTGCCTTCGTGGTCCTTGCGGTCGGGCTGACGGGACCACTCTGCGCGGGCCCGGGCGGGCCATCCAGGGCCACCGATGTCCTGGGAAAGCGCAGCCCGGGGACAGCCCTTCCCGGGACCGCGGTTCCTGGTACCGCCTTTCCTGGGTAAGGCCGTACCACCCTCGCGGCGCGCGTCCGCGGCTACGCTGCGGGCATGGAGAACACCGTCGGGGACTTCCTCCGCTCGCGCCGGGCCCGGATCCAGCCCGAGGAGGTGGGCCTGCCCTCGCACGGCCGCCGCCGGGTGCAGGGCCTGCGCCGCGAGGAGGTCGCGCAGCTCGCCGGGGTCAGCGTCGACTACTACGTCCGGCTGGAGCAGGGCCGGGGCGGCAGCGCCTCCGACGCGGTACTGGCCGCGGTGGCCCGGGTGTTGCGGCTGGACGACGTGGAGGCCGCGCACCTGCGCGCTCTGGCCCGCCCGGCGCGCCCGGCCACGACGGCCGGCGGCGGGCGGGCGGTCCGCGAAGGCACCCGGCTGCTGCTGGACCTGATGGCCGGGGTGCCGGCCTTCGTCCTCGGCCGCCGGATGGACGTGCTCGCCTGGAACGCCCTCGGTGACGCGGTGCAGGGCTACTCGGCCACCCCGCCGGACCGGCGCAACGCCGCCCGGTACGCCTTCCTCGATCCGGCGGCGCGGGAGTTCTACCCGCAGTGGGACGCGGTGGCGGCCGAGACGGTCGCCTATCTGCGGCTGGACGCCGGCCGGCACCCCGAGGACGCCAAGCTGGCCGCACTGGTGGGCGAACTCTCCGTGCGCAGCGAGGATTTCCGTCGGCTCTGGGCGGACCACCTGGTGAAGCAGAAGACCCACGGCGTCAAGGTGATCCACCATCCGCTGGTCGGCGAACTCGACTTCGGCTACGAGACCTTGAGCGTCAACGGCTCGCCCGACCAGCTGCTGGTCGCCTACACCGCCCCGCCCGGCTCGCCGACCGCGCAGAAGCTCGCGATGCTGGCGAGCTGGACGGCCCCGGGGGCGCGGGTCCCCGCGGAGTGAGCCCGCCGTGTGACGCGGGCCCGCGTCACACGGCGTGGCCGCCGCACGGCCGGGCAGCAGACGGCCGGGCTGGAGACGGCTCGGGCTGGAGACGGCTCGGGCTGGAGACGGCCGGGTGCGGCCCGGCTCGGGCGTGTCTTGGGCGCCGGCCCGGGGCTGCCGTCACTACTCTGCGTGCATGAGCTCCTGCGAAGACCTCGCCACGGCACCCCAGGACATCGCACCCCTGCCGCCGCCCGACGGCTGCGCCGACTGCCTGGCCGCGGGCAACCGGGACTGGGTGCACCTGCGGCTCTGCCTGGACTGCGGGCACATCGGCTGCTGCGACTTCTCACCGGGGAAGCACGCCACCGCGCACTTCCACAACAGCTCCCACCCGGTGATCCGCTCGTACGAGCCGGGGGAGGACTGGCGCTGGTGCTTCGTCCACGAGGTCATGGGCTGAGCCCCACCTCCCCCGCCCCGCCCGTACCGGCACCGCTCCGCCGGCACCGGCTCGCACGGACGTCGCCGGCCGTCCGGATGTGTAATCCTGCCCAATCCCGGACATAACGCCCGTGCGGCCCTCCCGGTCGACGCCCCTCGTGGGCCGGTGACCGCCGAAGGGAGGTCGACGATGACCAAGCGAACGCCGAGCGGCACCGACAAGCTCCGCCGGGGCACCCAGGAGCTGCTGGAGCGCCGGGGCATGGCGATGACCCCGAAGCCGCTCCCCCCGAGGCTCGGCACCCGTGCCCCGTCCGCCGCCGGGTCCGGCTCCGACGGGGCCTTCCGGCACGGCGGCCGGGACGTCGGGACGACGGCCATGCACTCCGCCCCCGCGATGCACGCCGAACTCAAGGGCCACCGCCACCGCGGCGCGGAGAAGCACTCCGCGCACTGAGCGGGACGCCTTTCGTCAGGGGGCGGGCGCCGAATGCGGCGACCGCCCCCTGACGTGTGCCCGGGAGCGTCCCCGATCCGTCTCGGGGTCGCCTCCGGGGCAGCTGGGGGCCCGTCCCGGATGGCCGGTGCGCCGCGCTCCCGAAGACTCGTTCCCGGGTGGACCGCCACCCGCCGGGAGAGCGTCACCCGCCGGACGAGCCGCACTTGGAGCGCAAACCGATGAAGACCCCCGTACGCGACCGCCGTTGGAACACCCTCGCCGTCTCCGGCGCGCTGCTGGTGGCCGCCGTCGCGGGCATCGCGACGCCAGCCCTGGCGGCCGACCGTCCGACGGACAGCGCGAGTTCGGCCGCCGCCGTCCGTCTGGCCGGGCCGCCGGACGGCGCGGCACTGGCGCGGACGCTCGCCGACCTGCCGACCGGGGGCGTCACCGGCGCGCTGGTCCGGGTCGGCGGCCGGGGCGGCCAGTGGTCCGGCACGGCGGGGGCCGGGGTGTCGGCGGACGCCCGCTTCCGGATCGGCAGCATCTCCAAGGTCTTCACCGCCACCGTGGTGCTCCAACTCGCCGCCGAGCGGCGGATCGACCTGGACGGCACCGTCCAGCACTACCTGCCGGGGCTGCTGCCGGCCTCCTACCCGCCGCTCACCGTGGGCCAGTTGCTCGACCACACCAGCGGGCTGCCGGGCGGCGGCGGTCTGACCTCGGGGGACGGCACGGAGAGCTGGTTCGCCGCGCACAAGGCCGACTCCTGGACGCCCGCCCAGGTGGTCGCGGACGCCGTCGCGCAGCCGATGGGCTTCGCGCCGGGCACCGCGCAGCAGTACAACGGCATCAACACCTTCATCGCCGGGATGCTGGTCGAGAAGGTCACCGGCCGGACCTTCGCCCGCGAGGTGCAGACCAGGATCGCCCGGCCGCTGGGCCTGCGCGACACCGTCGTCCCGGACCGCGACGACCTCGCGCTGCCCGCCCCGCACGCTCCCGCGTGGGTGGACGTCACCGGCCCGGACGGCGTCCGGCAGCGGGTGGACGTGACCGGGCAGAGTCCCTGGCCGTGGGCGGAGGGCGGCATGGTCTCCTCGGCCGCCGACCTGGACCGCTTCATGACGGCGCTGCTGCGCGGCCGGCTGCTGCCGCCCGCCCAGCAGGCCGAGCTGTTCGACGTGCCGGACGTGCCCAACCACCGGAACAAGAACTGCGAGATCGGTCCGACCGCCGGTCACGCCTGCTTCAGCAAGGGCCTGATGAGCGCCACCCTGCCCAACGGCGTCCAGGTCTGGGGCAAGACCGGCTCCCGGCCCGGGTACACCAGCGGGGTGTTCGCCACCAAGGACCTCGGCCGCAAGGTGGTCTACTCGATCAACCCGACCGGTCTGTCCGGTGCGGAGTTCCCGAAGGTCTGGCAGATCGTGACCACCTCCTTCGACTCGGCCCAGGAGTACCCGAAGGCGGGGTGACCGGAAGGGGGGCGGCCCGGGTTGTCAGTGCCCTGCGGTACGTTCACCGTGATCACTGGCGAGGCGAGGACACGGGGGCGCGCGATGGCCGACCTGATGACGGACGAGCCGGTCGAGCCGGTCGAGCTCCAGCTGGAGCGGTACCGGACGGAGCTGACCGGCTACTGCTACCGCATGCTCGGCTCGGTCTTCGAGGCCGAGGACGCGGTGCAGGAGACGATGGTCCGCGCCTGGCGCGGCCACCGGGGCTTCGAGGGCCGGTCCGCGCTGCGCTCCTGGCTGTACCGGATCGCCACCAACGTCTGCCTGGACGCGCTGAGCGGCCGCAACGGCCGGGCCCGTCCGATGGACCTCACCGGGCCGTCCACCGTGGCCACCGCCACCGAGGCGCAACTGCCCGAGGTGACGTGGATCGGGCCGGCGCCGGACGGCCGGATCCTGCCCGAGACGGGGGACCCGGCCGAGGTGGCCGCCCAGCGCGACTCCGTGCGGCTGGCGTTCGTGTCGGTGCTGCAGCGGCTCGCGCCCCGGCAGCGGGCGGTGCTGATCCTGCGGGAGGTGCTGGGCTGGAAGGCGGCCGAGGTCGCCGAGCTGCTCGGGGTCACCGTCGCCTCGGTCAACAGCGCGCTCCAGCGGGCCCGGGCGGTGCTCGCGGCGGACGCCTCGGCCGCCCGTCCGGCGCCCGCGCTGGACGACGACCACCGCGCGCTGCTGGCCCGCTACGTCAGCGCCTTCGAGGCGTACGACATGGACGGGCTGGCCGCGCTGCTGCACGAGGACGTCACGCTCAACATGCCGCCGTACGAGCTGTGGCTGACCGGGCACGCCGACATCCGCGAGTGGATGCTGGGCCCCGGCCACGGGTGCCGGGGTTCGCGGCTCGTTCCGGTGGAGGCCAACGGCAGTCCGGCGTTCGGCCAGTACCGGCCGAGCCCGGCGGGCGGGCACGAGCCGTGGGCGCTGATCGTGCTGGAGGTGTCAGCGGGCCGGATCACCGGTCTCACCAACTTCCTGGACACCGACACGCTCTTCCCGCTCTTCGGTCTCCCGCCCCGGCTGGACGGGTAGCGCCCCGGCGACCGGCAGGGCGCCGGCCAGGCCGCTGAACGCGAGCAGCTCCCGCAGGGGGCCGCTCGCGTTCAGCAGTACCACCCGCACACCGTGGCGCCCGGCGGCGAGCCGGAGCCGGGCGAGGGCGTCGACCACCGCCAGGTCGGGGGTGGTGAGGGCGCCGACGTCGCAGGTCAGCGTTGGGCGGGTGGGGGGTTCGCGGTGGGTGTGGTGAGGGCTGTTCGGGTGAGTGTCCATGCAGGGCAGACCGTGCGGGCGGTCCCGGCTCATCGGCCTGCGGCGAGGTTCCTGGAGCAGGCGGCGGCGGAGTCTCTCGGAGAAGTTCGGAAAAGTCTCCGGTGGAGCGATGAGTTCCGCGGCCGGCCCCGGTCTACCCCTGTGAAAGCCCCGCACCGCGGAAGCCCCGCACCGCATCGCACCACGACCACGACCACGGAGGACACACCATGAGCGAGAACCTCGGCGAGCTGACCATCACCCGCGAGCTGCCCGCCACCCCGGCGGTGGTCTTCCGGGCGTACACCGAGCCGGAGCGGTTCGTCCGCTTCTGGGGCCCGGTCGGCACCCACGTCCCGCTGGACACCGTGACCATCGAGCCGAAGGTCGGCGGGCGCTACGACAGCACCATGGTCATCGACGCGACCGGGGAGCGCTATCCGCTGCGGGGCGAGATCACCGACATCCGGCCCGGAGAGCTGCTGGCCTTCCAGGAGGAGGGCGTCGGGCTGCGCTCCAGCCTCACCCTCACGGACCTCGGCGACGGCCGGACCGAGGCCGTCCTGCACCAGACCGACGCACCGGACTTCTACTGCGGTCCGGAGGCGCGGGCGGGCCTCAACTCCAGCTTCGACCGCCTGGTCGAGTACCTCCTGGGCCAGGCCTGACCGGCCGGGCGCGGGGAGCGGCAGTGGTGGCAGAGTGGGGCGCAGTGATCCCCGCGCCGTAGGAGGCCCGCTGTGTCGGCTGAGCCCTTGAAGTCCCGCGAAGAGTGGCTGGCGTCGCTGCAGCGGATCTACGCGGCAGCCGGCTGCGTGCTGCGGGACGAGTCCGGCCGGATCCTGATCGTGAAGGCCGGGTACCGGGAGCACTGGCAGTTCCCGGGCGGCACGATCGACCGCGGCGAGGGTCCGGTCGCGTGCGCCGAGCGGGAGCTGACCGAGGAGACCGGGCTGGTCCGCCCGGCCGGCGAGCTGCTCGTCATCTCCTGGACCCACCCCTCCGACGAACTCGACCACCCGGCCGAGCACTTCCTGTTCGACTTCGGCACCGTCCCGGACGGCACCCCCGTGACCGTCCCGGCCGGTGAACTGGACGACCACCGCTGGGCGACCGATCAGGAGGCGCTCGAACTCCTCGGTCCGGCCCGTTCGTTGCGCCTTCGGGCGGCGATGGAGGCGGCTGCCGACGGGCGGGTGCGGATCATCTCCACGCCCATCTCCGGCTTCTGAGCGGTCGGGGGCCCCGGCGGGCCGGAGCCCCCGACGGGCGGGTCACTCCGGCGAGCCGGTGGTCGCCGCGATGAGGGCCGTGACGGCCTCCGAGGTGAAGTTCTCGACCTCGGCCTTGTCCACACCGAGGTCGGCCAGCGGTCCGGTGCCGTCGGCCTGCTCCAGCAGCGCCAGCAGGATGTGTTCCGTGCCGACGTAGTTGTGGCCCAGCTTGAGCGCCTCCCGGAAGGTCAGCTCCAGCACCTTCTTGCCCTCGGTGTCGTAGGGGATGAGCCCGGGCACCTCCTCGACGGCGGCCGGCAGGGCGGCGGTGGAGGCCTCCCGGACGGCTGCCGGGGTGACGCCCTGGGCGGCCAGCGCCTTGACCGCCAGGCCCTCCGGCTCGACCAGCAGGCCGAGCAGCAGGTGCACGGTGCCGATCTCGGCGTTGCCCGCCGTCCGGGCCTCCTCCTGGGAGGCCATCACGACGTGCCGGGCCCGGGGGGTGAAGCGGCTGAAGCCCTGGCTCGGGTCTAGGTCCGAGGGCGCGCCCGGATCCTTGGGGACGAACCGCTTCTGGGCGGCCTGCTTGCTGACGCCCATGCTGCGGCCGATGTCGGTCCAGGACGCGCCGGAGCGGCGGGCCTGGTCGACGAAGTGGCCGATGAGGTGGTCGGCCAGCTCGCCGAGGGCGTCGGCGGCGATGACCGCGTCGGAGAGCTGGTCCAGCGCGTCGGAGTGGACCTTCTTGATCGCGTCGATCAGGTCGTCGAGGCGCATCGGTGTGGTCTTGGGAACAACGGGATTCTCCATGCGTCAACCGTAGGTTGTCGACCCGACGGTCGTCAACCATCGGTTGACGATTGAGTGAGTTGGCCCCGACCGGCCCCGCTCAGCCGGACTTCTCCCAGACGTACGCGGCCGAGACCGGGTGGCTGCGGTACTTCTCCCACTTGGGCTTCAGGGCGATCCACGCGTCGTCGACCACCGCCTCGGCCATCTCGGCCAGCCGCCAGCCGGCCGCCAGGCCGGCGCTCAGGTGGTCGGAGACCAGGTGGACGTGGGTGGTGATGGCGACGTCGGCACCGGCGGCGCTCGTGAAGTGGGTCGGCATGCCGGCCGCCATGATGAAGTACGGGTGCAGGCCGACCAGGACGCAGCGCCCGCCCGGGCGGGCCAGCCGGAAGGCCTCCCGGTAGAGCGGGCCGAGGTCGGCCAGGTGCTCGTCGATCAGCGAGGAGATCACCAGGTCGTAGCCGCCGCCGGGAAGTCCGGTGGCGGCGACGTCGGCCTCGGTCAGGGTGTCGTGGACGGCCTTGCCCTTGGCGACCGCCAGCATCTCGGGGGTGAGGTCCACGCCGTCCAGGACCAGGCCGTCGGCGGCCTTCCCGCGCAGCCAGGCGCCGGTGCGGCCGGTGCCGCAGCCGAGGTCGGCCGCGCGGGTCACCTCCGCCCAGTCGGGGGTCGCGAGCCGCTCCAGCACCGCGAGGTCCATGGCGTCCTCGACCGTTCTCTCGTACGTCTCCACCCACTGGGCGTAGCCCGTACGGACGTCCACGGTCGGGTAGTTGCGGGTGTCGAAGTCGGAGAAGCGCACCATGGCGCGAGTATCTCCGCCCGGGGCGAACGACCGCGAACGATTTTCCGCACCCGGCCCGCGCGCCCCGCTCCGCGCACCCCCCTTCGCGCGCCCCGTGCCCGCGGCCCGCCCGCCCCGTGCGCCCCCGCCCGCCCCGTGCGTTCAGAGGGACAGCTTGAACCCGTCGTGGCTGCGCGCGAAGCCGAGCGAGGCGTAGAAGCGGTGCGCCTCGGTGCGGCGCTTGTGGCTGGTGAGCTGGACCAGCGTGCAGCCGCGCCCGCGCGCCCGCTCGACGGCCCGGGTCAGCAGGTCCCGCCCGAGGCCGCCGCCCCGGCGGTCCGCGCGCACCCGGACGGCCTCGATCAGGGCGCGCTCCTCGCCGCGTCGGCCGAGACCGGGGATGTAGGTGAGCTGGAGGCAGCCGAGCACCGTCCCGTCGCCCTCGTCGAGCACCAGCAACTCGTTGCGGGCGTCCATGTCCACCGCGGCGAACGCGCGGGCGTAGGCTTCGTCGACCTGCACGGTGGCGGGGTCGGTCACCCCGTCCTCGTCGGTGAGCAGCGCGATGACGGCGGGCAGGTCCTGGCGGGTCGCGGTTCGGAGGATCACGCCCGGAGTCTGCCAGAGCGGACGGCGGCGACGACCCTGGGAGGGGCATGCGCATAGTCACGCTTCCGGAGACCGCCGTGCCGGACGAACTCAAGCTCCAGGTGGCCGGGTTGCAGGAGCAGGCCTGGCCAGGGCCGCCGGCGCCGTCCACCGCTCCGGTGCACGACCCGGCGCTGCGCCCGGTGTCGATGCTGCTGCTGGACGGCGGCCGGGTGGTCGCCGCGCTCGACGTGCTCTCCAAGCGGCTGGAGCACGCCGGGCGGACGTACGCGGCGTGCGGGCTGAGCGCCGTGGTCACCGACCGGGTGGAGCGCGGCCGCGGGTACGGGCGCCGGCTGGTCGCGGCCGCCCGCGCCCTCGTCGAGGAGGGCGGCGCGGACCTCGGGCTCTTCACCTGCGACCGGGTGCTCCGGCACTTCTACGAAGGGGCCGGCTGGGAGTTGCTGCCGGGCGCGGTGCTGGTCGGCGGGACGCCCGAACTGCCGTTCCCCAGCGACCGGGAGGGCTTCGACAAGGTGACCATGGCGGGCTTCTTCACGGAGCGCGCCCGCCGGCACCGGGCGGACTTCCCGGGCAGCCGGATCGCCCTCCATCCGGGTGAGATCGACCGGCTCTGGTAGCGGAGCGGACGGAGCGGACGGAGCGTCAGATCGTGCGGTCGGGGCGGGAGTCCCGCAGGCGGGAGCGGACGGCGGCGAGGTCCGCCGGGTCGACGCCGGCGGCCAGCAGGTAGCCGGCCGGGTCGAAGCCGTCCAGGGTGGCGTGGAGGGCGGCCTCGGCGGTGGTGCCGGCCTCGGCGAGCACCGTGTCGATCCGGCGGTACTGGTCCGGCAGGCCGAGCATGCCGTACAGCGGGCGGACGTTGGCCGCGCTGAGCAGGTAGTCGGCGACGATCTCGGACGGCTCGACGCCCGCGAGGGCGAGCAGCAGCAGGGCGGCGAGGCCGGTGCGGTCACGACCGGCGCCGCAGTGCACGACCAGCCCGCCGGGCCGGGCGCCCGCCACGGTGGCGACCAGTTCGGCGGCGGCGCGCGGGCAGTGGTCGAGGTAGGGGCGGAGGGCGAGCGGGGTGCCGTCCAGTCGTCCGTACCGCTCCCACCAGGCGGGGCCGGCGAGTTCGTCCAGTGGGACGCGGACCAGCTGGACGTCCTCGGGGAGCGGGAGGAGCGGGCGGTACTCCTCGATGTTGCGCAGGTCGACGACGGTGCGTATGCCGTGGTCGAGCAGGGTGTCCCAGCCCTCGGCGGTGAGGCGGTCGAGGTTGTCGGCCCGGACGATCGCGCGGTGGGCGGTGCGGGTGCCGTCGCCGGTGCGCAGGCCGCCGAGGTCGCGGACGTTGAGGCAACCGTCCCAGTCGAGCGTGCGGTCCTCGGTGGTGGTCAGCGCGTGCGTCCGGCTCATCAGGATCCCCGTTCCTCGCCGGGGGTCCGTTACCCCCTCGTTATATGGACTCCGGAGCCGTCCCGATGGTTCCTCTGCCGTGCGGCAGGCCGTCGGGGGCGGGCGGGGTGGAGCGGGTCGGACGGGTGGTGCGGGTGCGGTGAATCAGGGAGGTCAACGTGTTTGCGGTGCGCGGCGGTTGGTGGTTCAGAGGCCGGTCGGCTCGGCGGCCTCGGCGCGGACCAGCTTCTCCATCGGGTCGGCGGCACGGTGGCCGAGCACCGAGCCGGCCGCGATCGCGCCGATCAGGAAGGCGGTGGACAGCCAGGCCATGGTCGAGACCGGCAGGGTGAAGGCGCCGACCACCCGGGCCACGCACTCGGTCAGCAGGGCGGTGCCCCAGATGCCGGAGAAGAGCCGCTCGTAGCGGCGGAAGGAGCGCGAGCGGGCCGCCCGGCCGTCGGCCAGCCGCTGCCAGGCGGCGGAGCGGGCCCGGTCGCCCTTGGTCAGGAAGGGCATCAGCATCGGCGACATCATCGGCCGGCCGAGGAAGACGGAGACCAGGATCGCCAGTGCGAGGGAGCCGCTGAGCGCGCCGTCCTTGGCGAGCATCAGCCGCGCGTCGCCGGTCACGGTGGTGAGCGCCAGACCGATCACGTTCACGCCGAGCATCATCGAGGCCCACAGGTTGACCTTCCGCTCGCGGACCAGGCCGACGACCGTCCGGACCGCCGGGACGGCGCCGCTCCAGGCGAGGGCGGCGAACTGGCTCATCCCGAACGCGGAGTGCAGCAGGTAGTAGCCGGCCAGCGGGGTCACGACGTCCAGCGCGAGCGGGCGGAGCGTGGCGGCCAGCGGGTTCGGGGCCTTGGCGGCGGTGGTCCCGGCGGTGGTGGCGGTGGCGGTGGTGGCGGTCTGGCTCATGGTGGGCTCTCCCCTGACTGGTGCTCGGCCTGCGGGCCGGTGCCCGCGTCGTGCCTCCAGTCTCCCGAGCCGACCCTGCGTCAGAGCAGTGTCGTCCGTTGCGGGATCCGCATGACAGTTGTCACGACGCGCACCATGACAGCGCCGTTGACCTGCGCGTTCAGCCGGTGGGCGGGCGATGTGCCAGAGCGGTCGGCCGAGGGTGTCCACGCAGCGCACCGCGCGGAAGCGCTCGTCCCCCGGACCACGCGACCGCGTCCGCCCCGGTCCACGCGCCGGTCAGGACGAGCTCCTCGTCGACCAGCTCGGCGCGCCGGATCCGCGCCACCGAGGCGGCCGGCAGGACGGCGTTGACCTGCTTCAGCCCGGGCGGTGTCCAGAGACAGGTCTCGCCGGTGCCGGTGCGGTCCCGCTCGGCCCGGCGCCGCAGCTCGGGCAGGCCGTAGTGGTCGACGGCGGCGATCGAGTCGTCCAGCGCGACCCGCCGGCGCGGTCCCTTCCGCACCTCCCACCAGACGTCCTCGCCGACCGGCAGCACCTAGCCGATCCGGGCCCGCCAGGTCTCGATGCCGGTCTCCGCCGGGACGTGCCGGAGGGCAGGGGCGGCGTAGACGGTGGCCCGCGAGCGGGGGGAGCGGGAGCGCGGGAGCACGTCGTGGAGGGCCGGGCGGGTCGGACGGGCGGCGCGAATGGCGCATGATGTGGCGGGTGCAGAGTGCAGAGCGCCCCGGAGCGGGCACCGACAACCCCGTCGGCCGGTCCGGACCGGCACCGGTGTCCGGCGGCCCCCCGCCCGGCCCGCCGTCCACCGCGTCCGCGGGGCCGCCCGCGGTCCCGCCCGCCGGGCCGGGCACCGCCGTCGACCTGTCCGAGGCCGTGCGGGCGGCGCAGGACGGGGACGAGGAGGCGTTCCGGCTGCTGTTCCGGAGCGTCCAGCCGGGCCTGCTCCGCTACCTCCGGGTGCTCGTCGGCGGCCGGCCCGAGGACGCGCAGGACGCCGAGGACATCGCCTCCGAGGCCTGGCTGCAGATCGCCCGCGACCTGCGGACCTTCTCCGGCGACGGGGACGGGTTCCGCGGCTGGGCCGCCACCATCGCCCGCAACCGCGCGCTGGACCACCTGCGCGCCCGCCGTCGCCGCCCGGTCGCCGACCTGCCCTTCGAGTACCTGGCCGAGCTGGCCGCCGGGGACGACACAGCGGGGGCGGCGCTGGCCGCCGTCGGCACGGCGGACGCGCTGGCCCTGATCTCCCGGCTGCCGCGCGACCAGGCCGAGGCGGTGCTGCTGCGGGTGGTGATGGAGCTGGACGCGGAGAGCGCCGCCCGGGTGCTCGGCAAGAAGTCCGGCAGCGTCCGGATGGCCGCGCACCGGGGGCTGAAGCGGCTGGCCAAGCTGCTGGAGCAGCCCCTCGCGGCGGGTGTGGGAATTCCGGCGCACCGGCCGGCGACCGGGCCGTCCGGGCAGCCGGCCCGGCCAACGGCAGGGCCGGCCGGACCGGCCGGGGCGGGGGGTGCCGGAAGAGGCGTCGGACAGAGCGCGGAGGACGGCAGGAAAAGAGTTCCTCCGCAGGGTGTGACAGAACGCAGGGCCGCGACGCTGAAGGACATGAGATGAGCACCAACCGATCCCGTCGGATCGACCGTGACACGGCCGAGCAGTTGCTCGGCGGTGCCGTGGGCGGCCCGTCGGCCGGGCAGGACGCCTCGCTCACCGGACCGGATGCCAGTACCGGGCGTACGGGGGTTGCCCACGTGTTGGCCGCCGCCGCCGCCCCAGCGGTGGCGGATGAGCTGGCCGGTGAGGAGGCCGCCCTGGCCGCGTTCCGGGAGGCCCGTCTCGCGCCCGTCCCCGCTGTTCCCGCTCCATCCGCACCCGTCCGGAGACGATCGATGGCAACCGCCGCGCTGGCCAGGGCCTTCAGCACGAAGGCTGTTGCCGTCGTGCTCGGAGCCACTGCGCTCGGCGGTGTGGCGGTCGCGGCCGGGACGGGCAACCTTCCGTCAGCGCTCGGCGGCGGTTCCGAGGAGCCGAGGCCTTCGCTGCTGGCGCCCGCCACGGCCTCCTCCGCCCCGGTCGCCTCGTCCGCCGCGGGCAGCGGTTCGTCCACGCGCCGGCCCTCCACCGGGCCGTCCACCACCGGACCGTCCACCGTCGGGCCGTCCGCCGGGGCGTCCACCGCCGGTCCGTCCACCGGTGCGGCGAAGCCGCCGTCGCCGGGCGTCTCGCCCTCGGCCTCCACGGAGACCAGGGGCCAGCAGGCCAGGGCCGCGCTGGTGGCGCTCTGCCAGGGCTACACCGACCGGAAGGGCAAGGGCGGGCACCCACGCCCGCTGGTCACGGATCCGCAGTTCGCCGCGCTGGTCGCGGCGGCCGGCGGTCCGGACAAGGTGGACGAGTACTGCGGGGAGGTCCTGCGGCACAAGGACGACGACGACCGTCAGGCCGTCCCGTCCCCGTCCCGCCCCGGCAGCACCGACGGCGGCGGCACCGACGGCGGAAGGAAGGACGACGGCAAGACCGCCGACGGGAAGAACGGCTCCGGTGGCGGCGGGAGCGGGCCCGGCCCGCTGCCGACCGCGGTGCCGACGCTCCCCGGCGTCCTGCCGAAGCCCGACCGCTCCGGGCAGTCCGCCGACTCCCCTCCCGGGAGGTAACCCCAGAACTCCGGATGGGCGGCGAGCGAAACCCCCCGGGCCCGTCGCTCATCCGGACCGCTCCACCGCAGGACCGCTCCAACCTCACCACCCGCAGACTCCGGGTGGCCGGTCGGCTCCCCCGTGCCAACCGTCCACCCGGCCGGCTCCGGCCGGACCGGACGGCGCACCCCGGACGCGCCGCCGGCCCGGCCAGGGCCGCACCCCACGGCCCGCCCGCCCCGCAGTCGGGCGGGCCGCAGGGCGCACCCAGCGCACCTGCACTCCGCGAGACCAGACCTGGACCCGACCGTGACCGTCACCTTGTACGACCACGAGCCGGCGGCCGGGGAACCGCTGCCCGGTTCCCCGGCCGCCACCCCTTCCCGGCAGGCCGCCGAGACCACCGCCGCCCCGGTGTTCGTGGACTCCTCCGGCCGCCGCCAGCGGCGGGTCCGCCGACTCGGTCTGCTGCTCGCCGTGCCGGCCGCCGGCTACCTGGTGCTGCTCGCCAGCACGGTGCTCGGCGGCCCCACCGTCAGCGCGCCCTTCCTGCCGCTGCCGGCCCCGCCGAGTGTCGCCCCGCCCGCGCCGGCCGACGAACCGTCGTCCCCGGTGCCGACGATCACCGGCACGGCCGGGCCGGACAGTGTGCAGCCCGCTGCGGCGCGGCCCACGGAGACCGACCACCGGACCACCGCCCCGGTCGCGGCCACCACCACCGCACGACCGTCCGCCCCGGCAGCCGCTCCCACACCGTCGCCCGTGCCCGCCACTCCGAGCGGCAACGGGAACGGCAACGGCGGAGTCACCGCCTCCGCCGCCCCCGGGCACGGCCGGCCCACCGACGCGCCGGGCAACTCCGGCAACGGCGGCGGCAAGCCCGGGAAGGCCTCCCCGACGCCCTGACCCCGGCCGTCCGTCCCCGGCCGTCCGTCCCCGGCCGTCCGTCCCCGGCCCCGTCCCCGTCCCCGCTCCGTCCCGGCGCCGACCGCCCTGCCCCGGCGCCGAACCGCCCTGCCTGGGCCATGTCCCGTACCCACACCCAGGCCCACTCGGCCCGCACCCGGCCCTTTCGAGGCCCGGCCTCCCGAAAGCGCCCTCACGTGAGCACCTCCCGCCGCAAAGCCGCCCGCCCCGGGCCCGTCGCCGCCGCGCCCGGCCGCCGCGGCCGGCGCGGCGTCGTCCGCCAGGGCCCGCTGCGCACCCACTGGCTGCTGCTGACCGCCCTGCTGCTCACCCTGGCCGCCACCCTGCTGATCCAGGGCTACACGCAGCACCTCTACGACGCCCGCCCCGACCAGGCCGCCCGCCCGGTCGGCGCGGCCACCGTTCCCCAGCAGGTCCGCACCGGCGGCCCGGTGATCGACGCGGCCGGCCCGCAACCCCGTAGCGGCGGGCCCGCGCCCGGCACCGTCGCGCTCACCTTCGACGACGGCCCCGACCCGCGCTGGACCCCGGAGGTCCTGGACACCCTGCGCCGCAACGGCGTGCACGCCACCTTCTTCGTGGTCGGGACCCAGGCCGCCGCGCACCCCGACCTGGTTCGCCGGATCGTCGCCGAGGGCCACCAGCTCGGCGTGCACACCTTCACCCACACCGACCTCGGCGCGCAGTCCGAGTGGCGCCGCTCGCTGGAGCTGCGCGAGAGCCAGCTGACCCTGGCCGGCGCCGCCGGGGTGACCAGCTCGCTGCTGCGCCCGCCGTACTCGTCCACCGCCGAGGCGCTGGACGATCCGGGCTGGGCCGCGGTCCAGCAGGCCGGGCGTGAGGGCTACCTCTCCGTGCTCACCACCCTGGACAGCGAGGACTGGCGCCGCCCGGGCGTGGACGACATCGTCGACGCGGCCACTGCCGGGCCCGGCACCGAGGGACAGATCGTGCTGATGCACGACGGCGGCGGCAACCGCTGGCAGACCGTCGCCGCACTGGACTCCCTGCTGCCCCGGCTCAAGGCACGGGGCCTGCGTTTCACCACCATCAGCGAGTCGGTCGGCCTGCCCGACCCGGTCCACCCGGCTTCCGGGGCCGAGCACTGGCAGGGCCTCGCCCTGATCTGGCTCCTGCGGACCGGCGACTGGACGCTCGCCGTGCTGGGCTGGCTGCTCTACGCGGCGGGCGCGGTCAGCGTGCTGCGGGCGATCGCCGTCCTGGTCGCCGCCCGCCGGCACAAGAAGCTCCGCCGCCGCCGGCCCTGGGGCCCGCCGGTCACCGAGCCGGTCAGCGTGATCGTGCCCGCCTACAACGAGTCGGCGGGCATCGAGGCGGCCGTCCGCTCGCTGCTCGCCTCCGACCACCCCGTCGAGATCATCGTGGTCGACGACGGCTCCACCGACGGCACGGCCGATCTGGTGGAGTCGCTCCGGCTGCCCCACGTCCGGGTGATCCGGCAGGAGAACGCGGGCAAGCCGGCCGCGCTCAACACCGGTATCGCCGCCGCCCGGGCCGAGCTGCTGGTGATGGTCGACGGCGACACCGTCTTCGAGCCGGACGCGGTCCGGATGCTGGTGCAGCCCTTCGGCGACCCGTCGGTGGGTGCCGTCTCCGGGAACGCCAAGGTGGTCAACCGGGGCGGTCTGCTCGGCCGCTGGCAGCACATCGAGTACGTGGTCGGCTTCAACCTGGACCGTCGGCTCTTCGACCTCGCCGAGTGCATGCCCACCGTCCCCGGCGCGGTCGGTGCGTTCCGCCGTTCGGCGGTGCTGGACGTCGGCGGCGTCGGCGACGAGACCCTGGCCGAGGACACCGACCTCACCATGGCGCTCTGCCGGGACGGCTGGCGGGTGGTCTACGAGGAGCGGGCCAAGGCCTGGACCGAGGCTCCGGCCTCGCTGGGCGCCCTGTGGCGGCAGCGTTACCGCTGGTGCTACGGCACCCTGCAGGCGATGTGGAAGCACCGGGGCGCGCTGCGCCAGGGCGGACAGGCGGGCAAGCTGGGCCGGCGCGGCCTCGGCTACCTGCTGGTGTTCCAGGTGCTGCTGCCGCTGCTCGCCCCGGTGGTGGACGTCTTCGCGCTGTACGGGCTGGTCTTCCTCGACCCGGTACGGATCGTCGGCCTCTGGCTCGCGTTCCTGCTGGTCCAGCTGCTGATGGGCGTCTACGCCTTCCGGTTGGACCGGGAGCGGCTCGGTCCGCTCTGGAGCCTGCCGTTGCAGCAGTTCGTCTACCGGCAGCTGATGTACCTGGTGGTGATCCAGTCGGTCTTCACCGCGTTGGCGGGCTCCCGGCTGCGCTGGCAGCGGATGCAGCGGTACGGCAGCCTGCGGGTGCCGGTCCGGGAGGCCGCGCGTCACGACGCCCCGGCGTACGGCGACGCCCCGGTGTACGGCGACGCCCCGGGCCACCAGCCTTCCGGGTACCAGGCCCCCGGGTACGACGCCCCCGGGTACGACGCCCCGGGCTACGGGAGCCCGATGCACGCTCCGCCCGGGCACGTTGGCGCCGGGGGCTATCGTGCACACGTGCACGAGGCGGTCCGGGGCCCCGGGCAGGGCACGTGAGGGGAGCGGTTCCAGGTGATCGGACGGGCGCTTAACGGACGGTACGAACTCGTCGAGATACTCGGCGTCGGCGGGATGGCCACCGTCTGGCGGGGCGTGGACCACGTGCTGGGCCGTCAGGTGGCCGTCAAGGTCCTCAACGGAGGCCTCGCCGACGACCCGCGCTTCGCCGAGCGGTTCAGCCGCGAGGCGCAGCACGCGGCGATGCTGGTGCACCCGCGGATCGTCATGGTCTTCGACTCCGGCGTGGACCAAGGCTCGCCGTACATCGTCATGGAGCTGGTGCACGGCCTCTCGCTGACCACCCTGCTCGCCCAGCAGCCCGGGCTCCCGGTGGAACGCGCGGTCGGCATCGCGGCGGCGGTGTGCGAGGCGCTGGAGGTCGCGCACGGCGCGGGCCTGGTGCACCGGGACATCAAGCCCGGCAACATCATGATCACCAACGACGGCGGGGTGAAGGTCGTCGACTTCGGCATCGCCCGGGCCGGGTCGTCCAGCAACCTCACCCAGGCGGCGATGGTGCTCGGCACGGCCGCCTACCTGTCGCCCGAGCAGGCCACCGCCGCCGAGCTGGACGGGCGCACCGACCTGTACGCGGTCGGCTGCGTGCTGACCGAGATGCTCACCGGCGCACCGCCGTTCACCGCCGAGACGCCGGTGGCGATCGCGTTCAAGCACGTCACCGAGCAGCCGCTGCCGCCGTCCGCGCGGCGGGCCGGGGTGCCGCCGGCGCTGGACGCGGCGGTGCTGCGCCTGCTCGCCAAGGACCCGGCCGACCGGCCCGGCACCGGCGCGGCCGCGCGCGCCGAGCTGCTGGCGACGATTCCGGGGCTGGCCTTCTCGGACCCGACCAGTGAGCTGCTCGCCACCGGTGCGGCCGGTCAGGCCACCCAGTTGCTGCCGCCGGTCCCGTTCCGGCCCGCGCCCGCCGCGACCTCGGTGATGGCGCCCGTGCCGGCGATGGCCCCCGTGCCGGACGGCGAGGGGCCCGTCCGGGAGAGCCGCCGCAAGCCGCTGCTGTTCGGCGCGCTGGGCCTGGTGGGGGTCGCGGGCGCCGCGATGCTCGCGATCACCGCCTTCGACGACCCGGCCACGCCCACCGCCGCGCCGCCGCCCAAGCCGACCCGGTCGGTCTCGGCCGCCGCGACGCCCACGCCGACCACGGCCGCGCCCACCACCCCGACGGCGCTCCCGACCCCGTCGGCCACGCCCACCGCCGCCACCACCCCGCCGCGCGGCCAGGCCCCGGCCGTCCAGCTCAACGCCCTTCGCGGGGCGGTGGCGCAGACCCAGATGACCAAGGAGCGCGACCGCCAGCTCGACCTGTTGCACACCCTCGACGACGCCGCCGCGCGCCTCAACCAGGGGAAGGAGGACGACGCCGTGCAGGAGTTGAAGAATGCCCAGAAAACAGTCCGGGACATCGCCAAGAAGCACGCGATCGACGGGCAGACGGCCCAGAACTGGAACTCCCGCCTCAGCACGTTGATCACCTCCCTCAACGCCTCCGCCGACCACGACCAGAGCGACTGATCCGGTGACCGGGGAGCCCCGCGTCCGCGCCGTGACCGCCGAAGCCGGTGCCGAAGCCGGCGCCGGTGCTCGATCGAAGATCGTCGAGAAGTAGGCTCGCTTCGCAACACGACGCGAAGGGGAGCTCAGTGGCGCGGGTTGCAGTGATCGGTGGAGGCATCAGCGGGCTGGGGACGGCGCTGATGCTGGGTCGGCGGGGTCACACGGTCACCTTGTACGAACAGGACGCGCGGGAGGCCGGCGCGGACCTGGAGCAGGACTTCTTCGGGTGGGGCAGGCCGCGGGTCCCACAGGCCGTCCAGCCGCACTCGCTGCTCGCACCGGTGCGCACCGTGCTGCGGGCCGAGGCGCCCGACGTCTACGAGGACCTGTTGGCGCGCGGGGCCCGGGAGTTCCACGATTTCGACTGGTTCGACGAGCACCCGCCGCACCGGGACGGTGACGAGGACCTGGTGACCCTGCGCACCCGCCGGATCGTGCTGGAGGCCGCCCTGACCGCGGCCGTGCGGCGGGAGGCCACCGTGGAGGTGCGGCGGGGGCGCAGGGTGAGCGGCCTCGCCGTCGGGGAGGGGCGGCCCGTCCGGGTCACCGGCGTGCGGGTCGGCGCGCGGACTCTCGGGGCGGACCTCGTCGTCGACGCGGCCGGCCGGCGCTCGCCGGTGCCCGCCTGGCTGGTGGAGGCGGGCTGCCGGCCGCCGGTGGTCGAGAGCCATCGCACCGGGATCGCCTACCTGTGCCGCTGGTACCGCCTGCGGGCGGACGGCCCGCGCGACCCGGGGCGAGGGGTCAAGACCGGCTCGGCCGCGTCGTTCGCGCTGGCCGGGGTCTTCCCCTCCGACAACGACACCTTCGCGGTGAACCTGCTGCTCTCCACGGCGGATCCGACCCGGGGCGCGCTCACCGACCCCGAGGTGTTCGAGGCCGTGGCGCGCCGCTTCCCCGCCTGCGCCGCCTGGCTCGACCTGGACGCCGAGCCGCAGTCGGCCGTGCTGGCGATGGCCGGCCTGGACAACCGCTGGACGGCGCTCGCCGACGCGGAGGGACCGGTCGTCACGGGTCTGGTCAACGCGGGGGACAGCCTCATCCACACCAACCCCACCTCGGGCCACGGGGTGTCCCTGGGCCTGCGTGCCGCCCAGTACCTCGCCGGACACGTCGACGAGGTCGTCGCGGACCCCGCCGGCTACCACGCGTGGACGGTGGAGGCCCTCCGCCCGTGGTTCGACGCGCAGGTGGCGTCCGACCGCGCCAACGAGCAGCGGCTCGCCGAGAGCGCGCCGCCCCCGGAGCGGCGGGCGGCGGCCGTGGCCACCTGCGCCTTCGAGGACCCGGTCGTCATGCGGGCCCGCGCCAAGGTGCGGCACCTGGTCTCGCGACCGGACGAGGCCTACACCACCGAGGAGGTGGACCGCCACGTCACCGCCTGGCTGGCCGCCCGCCCCGACTTCGAGCCGGAACACGACGGCCCGACCCGCGACCAGTGGGACGCGCTCATAGCGGGCTGAGCGCGGGGCCGGGCGCCCCGTACGGCTGCCGGTCGGGGTCACGGGCCGAGCGGCACCGGGTTGTCCGGCCCGTCCAGCCACACGGTGTGGCCGGACGGGGTCACCATGAGCCCGAAGCGGTCGAAGCCCGGTCGGCCCTGGTCGCGCCACCACTGCCAGGCCGCTGCCACCTCGTCCCAAAGCCGCCGGGGCCCGGACTGCACGACCTCGTACGCGGCGCGGCCGGGCTCCCAGTCGGCGGTCGCCCACGAGGTGACGGCGGCGTCGTGCAGCCACAGCGTGTACGTGCCGTCGTCGTAGCGCTCGGTCAGCGGGAACACCCCGGGCAGTTGGACGCCGATGGCGAACATCTCCAGCCAGCCGCCGATCGCCTCGGGGGACAGGCCGGTGGTGGACGCGGTGCCGTCCGCGGGCCAGGGGCCGGAGAGGTAGGCCAGGCTGTCCGGCCGGGCGCTCCGCTGCCGGCGCAGCCGCATGAAGGCCGACGAGCCGACGAACCGGCCGCTCGCCGTGCCGTCGGCGGCGGCGGTGAGGCGTACGAGCGCCTCACCGCCGTACTCCGGCCCCCACGGCGCGACGATCACCGCGCCGGGCCGGGCCTGTGCCACCCACGGGTACGGCACCCGGCCGACCGAGCAGGTGGCGATCACCCGGTCGTACGGCGCCGCCTCCGGGTGGCCTTCGGCGCCGTCCCCGACGACGAGGCGCGGGGTGTACCCGGCGCGGCCGAGACGGCGTTCGGCGGCGGCCGCGCTGACCCGGTCCACTTCGACGCTGACGACGTTCCCGGAGCCGACCCGGTGGGCCAGCAGGGCGGCGTTCCACCCGGTGCCGGTGCCGATCTCCAGGATCCGGTGGCCGTCCTCGACGTCCAGGGCGGCGAGCATCGAGAAGACCATGGTGGGCATGGAGTTGGACGACGTGGGCATGGTGCCCACGTCGTCCCCGGTGTGCTCGCCGTCGTCCCACTGGGTGGTGAGCGGCACGTCCGAGTGGACGGCCTCCCACCAGGCCGCCGGGTCGGTGTCCCGGTGGACGGCCCGGCCCTGGCGGACGCCGTCGGCCCGACCGGGCCAGATCGTGTCCGGGACGAAGAGGTGACGGGGAACGGCGTCGTACGACGCCAGCCAGTCCGTGGTGAGCGACCCGTTCGCGATGAGCGCGGAGGCCGGCCGGGCCCGACCGGCGTCCGCTTCGTGCTTCCCGGTCACCGGCTACTTACCGTCCGCCGGGCCCTTGCCGTCCGAGGAGTTCCCACCCTCGGACGACCCGCCACCGCCGTGCTTGTTGCCGCTGTTGGAGTCGTCCTGCTGACCGCCGCCCTTGCCGTCACCGGTCCCGCCGCCGTGCTTGCCGTCGAACGTGGGAATGGCCACCTGCTGCCCCTCCGTCGTCACCTCGGGCCAGGGGGGAGCCCCCGACCCGGCCTGCGTCTTGTTCGCCCCCGTCCCGGTCGCACCGGGACGGGGGCGAACAAGGGGCGTCAATGATCGACGCCAATGACAAGCACGCTAGGTGCACGAAAGCCGCTGGTGGGTGGGTGATTCTCGAATATTCCAGGCACGGTGGCCGAGGTTCGCGCGGATTCCTCAGATGGCTCCGAGGGCCCTGCGGCACCGGGTGATGACCCGGTGGGCGCCCGATTCGTACACGGCTGCGCCAGCCAGGGTCTCCCATACACGCGAGTAGAGAGCTACGTTGTTCGGCTGGTCCAGCCACAGTTCCGCGTGCCAGTCCTCAACGATGACGAGCCGTTCGTCGTAGATCCAGAACCCATTGGCAGGGGGAAGCTTGACCGGAGCTTCGAACGGTATGACACCCAGCGACACCGTATCCAGCCCGATCACACCGCTGAGTCGGTCGAGTTGTGCGGCCATCACGGCTGATGGAGCGACCATGGAGCGCAGCGCGGCCTCCCACATGACGATGCGGAAGTGCTTGCCCGGCCGGTACAGGCTCTCCTGCCGCTGAACCCGGGCCCGTACCGCGTCTTCGACATCACGTGGTGACTGGTGAAGGTCGACGTACGCATTGAACACGTGCCGGGCGTAGTCGGCAGTTTGGAGCATTCCGACGATCATGGAGCTTTCCCAGGCGCGCAAGACCGTCGAGCGCTCGTACTCGACGGTCAGCGTGTCCTGTACCGACCGGTGTCCTGCGGCGAGCTGCCGCCGCCAGGAGCGGGAGTGCGACTCGAAGACCCGTAGTCGAGCGGCCAGCTCCGACGCCACCTGAGGTTGGCCGATGCCTTCGGCCCAGGCCTTGAGGTCGTCGTGGGTGGCCGTCTGTCGACCGGTTTCCAGCTTGCTGACCTTGGACTGCGGCCAGCTCAGGCGGTCGGCCAACTGCCGACCCGTGAGACCGCCCTCGGTCCGCAGCTCACGGAGCCGCAGACCTAGGGCGATTCGAGCCTGTTGAAAGTCGGTGCTCACCCGCCGGACGGTACCCCAGCGCTGAACTCGCGGTGCGGAGTGGCGAAGTGCCAGGCGGCGTCCCGGACCTGACAGGCGCGGGCCACCTGCACCGGGTCGGTGATCAGTTCGACGCCGATGAGGTCGTCATCGGCGTCGAAACGCAGCAGGGCGATCACACGGGAGTCGAACAGCCACGTGTCCTCGTTCGGAAGACTCAGGCGGTCGGCATCGGCCCGCCAGAGGTAGCGGATGTCCTCGCCGGCAGCACCGTTCCGTTGGGCGTTGTCGAGGAGGTACCGCTGCCCGGGCGTGGGAGGGCTGTCCATGATCCTCACTCGCTCGAAACGCTTGGCCAGAGCCACCTGTTCGCGGCGCGAACGGCACCAGGGGTCATCCAGGTCCCAGCCGGGCGCCTGTCCGGCGGCGAAACGCCGGTAGGTCTCGGTCTGCTCGTCCGAGCGGTACCGGCGGCGGGTCTCCAGCCGGAAGGCGGTGTGTTGAAAGCTCTCAAACATGCTGTCGAACTCTTCGAAGCTGATCAGCACGGGTTCGCGGTCCACGTCACGCGGAGAGAAGTCGGCGAGCAGCACGCGCGGCACGATCACGAATCCCTCGCCTGGCTTGACGTTGCGGAGTTGGGCCACTTCGTCGGGGTCGGTCACCGTGTTGCCCTGCACCAACACGTCCCCGGTCTCCACGTCTTCGTAGAGTGTCGGGCATCCGTTGTTCCCTGAGTTGCTCCCGATGTACCGCAGTCGTCGACTCACAACATGCTCCCCTCGGTGTTGATCAGGCTGAACCAGGATGCCTGCGAATCGCCCTGCATGGGGCCTTGATTCTCGAATATTCTCCGGGGCAACTGAGATTCCCCTGTCGGACCTGGTGAGAGGTCCCGTATGGTCGATGCGCAGTGATCAACAGCGATGCCTGCAGAACGTCGATCCGACCGATTTCGAAGGGCGGCGGCCCTCGCTCGGTTGAGCGAGGGCCGCCGATTGGGTCAGGTCGTGGGGTCGGTGAGGTGGTCGAACTCGCCGGCCTTGATGCCCTGGAGGAACTTGGCGAACTTGAGGGGGGTGGTGCGGACGATGACGGCGCCCGTGTCGGACTCGCGGAGTTCGACCAGTCCGTCCAGGGCACGCACTTCGACGCATTCATCGTTTGCGCTTGAGTAGCTGGACTTCTGCCACACGGTACTAGCCACGCTTGCTTTCCATTTCCTTCTTGATGGATCGCACGAAGTCTCGGGATTCCTCTTCGGAGAGGGCAGCCGACGCGATCTGGGCGAGCAGGGATCGGAACCTTGCCATGTGGGCCGGGGCATCGAAGAGTCGACAACCAAGACCCGTGTCAGTCTGCGCTCCGTCGAGCTCGGGAATCGGACCCTCGGCGTAGGTGAAGTTGTCACTGGAGCTGGGCATGGCAGCGATGTCGAACGGCACTACTCGCACCGAGATGCTCGGTTGCTCGGAGTCCTCGATGAGGGCGCCGAGCTGTTCGGCAAGGACAATCGGCCCGCTGAACTGCATACGCAGTGCGGCTTCGTGGACGAATGCGGAGTAGGGCACGGCGCCGGATCGGATGGCGCGTTGGCGCTGCATGCGGAAGGCTGTCCGGAGATCGACCTCATGGCGAGGAAGCGGCGGAAAGGTCTGCGCGAAGACGGCGGAGGCGTATGAGCCGGTTTGAAGTAGTCCAGGGATGAACGTCATCGTGTAGGTGGACAGCTTCGTTGCCTGGCTTTCGAACTCCGCGACGTCAAGGAAGTCCGCGGCCAGAGTGCCTCTGTACTCTTCCCACCAACCGACCTTTGCGCGTTCCGTGATCATGTCGGCGAGGGCATCGATCAGTGAATCGTTGATGCACATGCACGTTGCAGCGATGGTGCGCAGCCGGTCCACGCTGATGCCGATCTTCCCGGCCTCCATCTGCGTGACCTGCGCTGGGCTCATTCCGACGGCGCGGCCGAGCTGGCTGCCGCCAAACCCGGCTTGCTCTCGCATCCGTCGCAGCTCTGCGCCCAGGCGTCGCTGGCGGAGCGTGGGGTTCGTGCGTGCAGCCATGACGTCCTTTCGGGCGGGATCGTTCCAAGTTTGCCGCGCCGCTTGCTGGTCGGTCCATCTGGGCAGCGGTCAGGCGGTTGTTAACACGGTAGAGGGAACATCTTGATTCTGGGTAAAAGTTGACCCAGTGATGCGCTACGGTCGTCTCACATCGACCCGATGGATCGTCAGTAACGCCCGTTCCCAGGGCAGTAGGCGCCTGCTGCCCGCGCACCGCAGAGCAGCCGTACGCGGCACTCCCAGTCCCGTCCCGGCCTGGCTCACGGCGACGTATCCGCCGGTTCCACCGCACCCACTTCACTCCGCCTCTCTTCGGAGGTCCCTCATGTGTGCCTTCACCCTGCCCGAACCGCCCGACTGGTCCGCCGCCCGCGAGGAGCTGCGCGAGGCCCTCGACCTCGCCGGCTGGCCCGACGACCTCATCCACGACGCCGAACTCGCCCTCTGCGAGCTCTACATCAACGCCTGGCGCCACGGCGGCAGCCCCGCCCCGCTCGTCGTCGTCCTGCTCCGCGACCACACCCTGCGCGTCTCCGTCGCCGACGACAACCCCCACCTCCCCGAACCCCGCACCCCCGCCGACCCCTACGCCCTCTCCGGCCGGGGCCTGCACCTCGTCCGCTCCCTTACCCACCGCTTCGGCACCGACCCCCGCAAGCACGGCAAACGCGTCTGGTTCGAACTGGACGCCGCCGCGTGAGCACCACCCCCGAACCCGATCCCCCGCACCCCCTCCACGACACCGGAAGGAACCAGCCGTGGGAGTCCTGATCCCCCTCGTCACCGAAGCGATCCACACCGAGCGCACCACCGTCGCCTACCTCACCGTCGAACACGCCTCCGACGCCACCGTCCAGCTCCGCCTCGCCGTCGACCTCGACATCCACACCGGCCCCGGCGAACACCTCGCCCTCCCCCTCACCCACGACCAGGCCCACGACCTCCTCCACGACCTCGCCGCCCACCTCGGCCACCGCGTCCTGCGGATCCGCCGATGAGAACCGGCACCGCCAACTTCCTCGTCGGCGCGGCCCTCCTCACCCTCCTCGCCCTCGCCCTCACCACCGTCGCCCTCGGCGTCCTCACCACCCTCAAGATCAACCACCACCCCCCACCACCGCCCCCACCCATCACCCCCCACGGTCGCTGGGAACTCCGCACCCGCCCCGACGGCACCCACGAATACGCCTGGATCGCCCGCCAGGCCGGCCACTACGGCCCCGAAACCCACCACCGCACCCCCCAGAAGAAACCCGCACACCACGCCACACCGCACTGACCGGACGCCCGTACCGGGGTGATGGGCCATCCGCCCGTCACCCCGGGCGACCCGGCCGGAATTCCCGGTGCCCATCGCCCGTGACCGGGCAGAATCGGGCCCATGTTGACCATCGGATCCATCGTGTTGGGTGTCGCGGACGTGCGGCGGGCCGTCGACTTCTGGACGGAGGCGCTGGGCTACGCGGCCCGCGACGAGGTCGAGGACGACTGGGCCGTCCTGGAACCCGCCGAGGGGCCGGGCGTGCAACTGGCACTCGGCCTCAGCGAATCGCCCCTCCAGGAGCACCCCCGCGTCCACCTCGACCTGTACACGGCGGACGCCGCCGAGCAGGCGGCCGAGATCGAGCGGCTGCTCGCCCTCGGAGCCAGCTCGGTCGACTGGGACAGCTACCCCGAGGACCCGGACTTCGTCGTCCTCGCAGACCCCGACGGCAACCGGTTCTGCGTGATCGACACCACCCACGGCTGACGGCCGGCCGGGCTCCGTCAGTCGCCCTGCTCGTCGTGTTCGTCCTGCTCCACCGCCCGGTGACGGCGGCGGGGGAGGCCGTGCCGGTGCTCCACGCCCTGCGCCCGGGGGATCCGGCTCTCCAATCCGGTGCGGAGCCGCTGCGTCAGTGTCCCGGCGGCGGTCGCGAGGAAGACGAAGTTGTAGACGATCTGCAGGATCACCACCAGCCGGGGCCCCTGCCCGGCCGCCGTGATGTCGCCGTAGCCGACGGTGGCCATCGTGACGACGGTGAAGTAGAGCGCGTCGAGCCGGGTGTGCAGGCCGTCGAACTCGCCCACCGAGGCGGCCAGCACGTAGTACGTGCCCGCGAAGACGTTCATCGACAGGCAGATCAGCACGACCAGCCACAGCCCCGGCCGTCGGCCCGTCCCGCGCAGCAGGTCGAGGACCCGGCCCAGCAGCAGGCCGCTCAGCAGGGTCAGGACACCGGCGAACACGAGCCAGCTGAGGACCGGGCGGCGTTCGCCGAAGTAGCGCAGCGGCAGCGTGAAGTACGCGAGCATCAGCACGGCGAACGAGCCGAGCAGCAGGAACCAGGCCCGCACGTCGACGCGGTGCTCCTGGGCGAGGGGGGTCGGGGTCGCGGACATCCCGCTCAGCCTGTCGCAGTGTCACCGGTCCCGCCCGCCGGGCTGCTCCGAACGGACCGGTCGGCCACGGCGGGGCCCGGACACGACGAAGCCCCCACCGTTGCGGGTGGGGGCTCGGTCGGAGAAACCTCAGGCCGTGGTCGTGGTCCGGGGGGTCTCGGTGGCCTTGGTCACATTGGTCGGCGCGACCACCTGCGGGGCCACGGGCTGCTGCGGCGCGGTCTGCGCCTGCGGAGCAGCGGTGCTCTGCGCCGTACCCGGCGCGGCGGCGGCAGCGGCGTCCGCGGCCGGAGCCTCGTCCTCGCGCAGCGCCTTGGTCTCCGCCTTCAGGATGCGCATCGACTTGCCGAGGCCACGGGCCATCTCCGGCAACTTCTTCGATCCGAACAGCAGGATTACGACAGCCAGCACCACCAGGAGGTGCCAGGGCTCAAGACCGTTCCGCAGCATCCCCGGCCACCGGTCCCTTCTTGTCTAGAGTCACGGGTGGGCAAAGCGCCCGACCTGGCCAGTATGCATGGCCGCGGAGGCGAACGTATACACCGGTCGGGAAACGCTGGTCAAAAACCAGGTGTTGACCAGGCGGATGGCGATTAGTCGCAGGCCCCGTGATGAATTCCGGCCACCGGGTCAATTGCCGTATCCGATGATGAGACCGCAGAACACCGCCGCCACCAGCGCCACCCCGACCGACAGCACCAGCAGGACCCGGGTGCCCGGCAGTGGCGCCCCGGCGCGGATCGCCGCCTCGACCCGGATCCACCGCCGGTACGCGGTGGCACCGAGCACCGCCCCGCCGAGGGCGCAGATCACGGCCAGGGCGATCCGCAGCGGCGCGGGGGCGACGTCGGGGGTCAGCTGGTCGACGGCGATGCCGCCCGCGAGCAGGCCGAGCGCCGTCCGGATCCAGGCCAGGAAGGTCCGCTCGTTGGCCAGCGAGAACCGGTAGTCCGGCTCGCCACCGCCCGGCGACCGCGCGCCGTCCGCCTCCGGCCCCGGCCCCGGCCCCG
>NZ_JBVHHE010000008.1:111787-291796 GCF_055561235.1 Kitasatospora sp. NPDC022856
CGGCTCCGCCTCCGGCATCGGCCCCGGCTCCGCCTCCGGCATCGGCCCCGGCTCCGCCTCCGGCATCGGCCCCGGCTCCGCCTCCGGCATCGGCCCCGGCTCCGCCTCCGGCATCGGCCCTCCCGCCGCTCTCCCGAGTGTTCCCGTCGAACACCAGGCTGCCCTGGCGCGCCCGGCCCCGCAGCTCAGGACCGGGCGGGCCGCCCGTCCGGCGGGAACTCGGGTGCGGAGGGCGGCCGGCCTCGGCCAGACTGCCGCGATGAGCATCGACACGGCCGGCCCCGCGACCCCCAGCCCCGCCCAGGAACGAGCCCTGCGGCACGTCACGGCGCTCGCCACCGGCGGCCCGCTCGCCGCCGGACTGCGCATCACCCTCAACTTCCACCCCGACCGGGCCGACGGCGGTCGGGACATCCTGGAGGCGCTCGCCCAGGACGGCGTCTACCGCTCCCAGTTCGTCACCGGTACCGGCAACGGCGGGCTGACCGCCCACCCCGGCGGTGACCGCTGGCGCTGGGAGAGCCGGATCTTCGGCGGCGCCTACGACGAGGCCCCGGCGGAGGAGCGCCCGGTGTACGGGGCACTGGACTACCGGCGCAAGCCCGTCGGCGCGGCGCCGCGCTTCGGCTCGGCCCATCTCCGGCTCGCTCCGCAGGCTCTCGCCCGGGCCACCTTCTGCTACCCGGACAGCTACCTCGACCCGTCCGACTTCGGCACCGCCGACCGGATGGCCCTGATCGCCCTCGCCGAGGCCGACGACGCGGACGAGCTGGACGACTACATCGAGGCCCAGGTGCACGGGCCGGTCCGGCTCGACAGGGACGTGGAGGCGGTGGTGCTGGACCCGAGCTACCGGGGCACCGCGGTCGAGGAGCGGGCCCGCCGGCTGCCGTGCCCGCTCGCCTGGCACCCCGGCCTGCGGCTGTCGACCGAGGAGCTGAGCCGCCACCCCGACTACCGGGGGGCCGAGTTCGTCGCCCTCGGCCTCGCGATCGCCGAGGACGGGCTGCTCGACCCGCGCGTCATCGGTGACGCCGTCCGCACCGGCCGGCACGATCCGCAGGCCCTCAAGCGGGTCTGGCACTACCTGGCGCGCTTCGGCTCACCCGTCGAGTAGCCGGTCGGCCTGCGCCCCCCGTGACGTCGGCCCCGTGACGTCAGCTCCCGGTGACGCGGCCCCGGTGACGTCGGCGTCCCGACGGGCCAGCAGGTAGCCCCCGCCGGGTGGCCGCCTACGGGCGAGAGCCCCCGCCCGGGGGCGGGGGCTCTTGATGACGCGCGGGGGCGGATTGCTCCGATCAGCTTCTTCGCTCAGACGGTGGCGGGCTCGGCGCCCTTCCGGTCGACACCCTCGGTGTCGTCCGTGGCCGGCCGGGCGGGGAGATGGGACATCAGGCGGTAGGCGAGGAGGGCGGCGCCGACCGCGAAGACCAGGCCGACCAGGGCGGCCACGTGCAGGCCGTCGGTGAAGGCGACCCGGGCGGTGTCGAGCAGCTCGGTGCCGAGGCGGCCGGGCAGCTGGGCGGCGACGGTGACCGCGCCACCGAGGGTGTCCTGGGCGGTGCGGGCGGCCTCGCCGTCGATCCCGGCGGGGAGGGCGCCGTCCAGCCGAGACCGGTAGACCGCGGCGCCGGCCGCACCGAGCAGGGCGATGCCGAGCGAGCTGCCGAGCTCGACCGCCGTCTCGGAGGTGGCGGAGGCGGTACCGGCCCGCTCGATCGGTGCGGCGGAGACGACCATCTCGGCGGTGAGCGTCATGGTGCCGACGGTGCCGGCGGCCAGGACCCCCGCCGCGGTGAGGATGAGGGCGAGCGGCGAGTCGGCGCCGACCTGGGTCATCATCGCGAAGCCGGCCGCGCCGATCAGGAAGCCGCCGGCCATCAGCACCGCCGGCCGGACCTTCCCGGCGAGCGCCGCGCCCAGCCCGACCGCCGCACCGACGCCCACGCTGGGGACGAGCGACCAGAGCGAGGCCGTCAGCGGGCTCATGCCCTTGACCAGCTGCAGGTACTGCGAGGTGAAGAGGGTGAAGCCCATCATCGCGAACATCGCGACCATGTTGACGCTGATCGCCCCCGTGAAGGCGCGGATCCTGAACAGGCTCAGGTCGAGCAGCGGGGCGGCGGCGGTGCGCTGGCGGAGGACGAAGAGGGCGGCGAAGACCAGCCCGACCGGGACGGCCGCGGCGGCGAGCGGGCTCCAGCCGTCCACCGCGAGGGTCTTGACGCCGTAGACCAGCGGCAGGATCGAGGCCAGCGAGAGGCCGGCGCCGAGCAGGTCGAAGCCGCCCTGCTGCGGGGAGCGGTACTCGGGCAGCAGGAAGGGGGCCACGACCAGCAGCAGGGCCATCACCGGGACGGCGACCAGGAAGACCGAACCCCACCAGAAGTGGGCCAGCAGGAACCCGCCGACGACCGGGCCGAGCGTGGCCCCGGTGGTGAGGACGCCGCCCCAGGCGCCGAGGGCGATCTGCCGCTGCTTGGGGTCGTGGAACATGTTCCGGATCAGCGCGAGGGTCGAGGGCATCACGGTCGCCCCGGCGGCGCCGAGCACGGCGCGGGCGGCGATCAGCTGGCCCGCGCCGTCGGCGTAGGCGGCCAGGACAGAGGCCCCGATGAAACCGGCGGCGCCGATCATCAGCAGCCGGCGCCGGCCGATCCGGTCGCCCAGCGAGCCCATCGTGATCAGCAGCCCGGCCAGCAGGAACGAGTACATGTCCATGATCCACAGCTGCTGGGTGCCGCTCGGCGCCAGCGTGGTGGAGATGTACGGGACGGCGAAGAAGAGCACGCCCATGTCCATGGTCAGGACGAGCGTGGGGAGCAGGAGGACGGCCAGGCCGATCCATTCGCGACGGCCTGCGCGGCCGGTGGTTGCGGTCATGGGGAAGACGGTACGGGCGTGTCAGACGCTTGTCTAGTACAAGTGTCTAAATCATTTGTCTCAGGCTTCCGTGTGAGACGCACGTGCAAGACATCTGTCCAGGCAGGCCGTAGCATCGGGCCATGGGAAATCGTGAGGACCTGCTGGCCGGCGCCAAGCGCTGTCTGTACGAGAAGGGCTACGGGCGCACCACCGCCCGGGACGTCGCCACCGCCTCCGGCGTCAGCCTGGCGGCGATCGGCTACCACTTCGGCTCGAAGGAGGCGCTGCTCAACGCGGCGCTGATCGAGGCGACGGGGGAGTGGGGCGTCGCACTGGGCGCCGTGGTGGCGCGCGCGAACGAACTCGCGGACGGGCCGGAGGAACGGTTCGTCGCGGTCTGGGACGGGGTGAAGGAGACCTTCGTCGAGCACCGCGGCCTCTGGGCGGCGCAGTTCGAGGCGATGGTGCAGACCGACCGGGCACCCGAGCTGGCGGCGGCGCTCACCGCGGCGCAGAAGGGCGGGCGGCTCGGGCTCGCGGCCCTGTTCCAGGGCCTCGCCGAGGTGCCGGACACCGAGGACGAACTGGCCCGCGGGATGTTCTACCAGGCGCTGCTGGTCGGCCTGGCCGCCCAGTGGCTGGCCGCGCCCGAGATGGCGCCGACCGGGCGGGACTTCCTGCGCGGCCTCCAGCTGGTCGCCCCCACCGTGCTGGGCGCGGCCGCGCCGTAGGCCGCCGTGGGCCGCGCCGCCCGGCGGGGGCGGCTACGCCGTGACCGCCGTCAGCAGCACCACCGAGTCGACGTGGGCCAGCAGCCCGTGCCGGTCCTGCGGGATCGGGTGCAGCTGGCCCGCCGACAGCTCCTGCAGATGCCCGGCGACGGTGAGCGAGACCCGGCCGCGCAGCACCTGGATGCTGGCGGCGGCGGGGGCGTTGTGCTCGTCCAGCGACGTCCCGGCGGTCAGCGCGATCACGGTCTGCCGCAGCACGCCGTCGTGCACCACGAGGTGGGCGCTTCGCCCGTGCGGGCTCTCGGTGGCCTTGGCCGCGTGCTCCACGGCGAGCTGTTCGAGATCGACCATCGGGTGTCCTCCTGGGCCTGCCTGCCGGATCCGTCGCCGGGTCCGTCGCCGGGCCCGCCTGCCGGGCCGTTCGCGGCGGCCCTGGGGCCAGCGTCGCGGACGGGCCCGGCTCCCGCACCCCGGAGCAGCTCGGCGTGCGGGGATCGCCGACTGCGCCCATGGTGGACGCATGGCGACCAATGACAGTTTCCTCAGTGGCTTCCAGGTCAACCGTTCGCTGCTGGCCGGCGGAGCGGTTCTCACGGGCATCGGCGCGGTGCTCGGCGCGGCCGGTGCGGCCATGGTGTGCGCGGCGCTGGCCACGGCCGGGCGTACGTGGATCAGGCGGTTGGAGACCCCGCCGACGGCGGTCGCGACGGCCGTCGCGCAGCGGGCGCTGCGCGAGGCGAAGGTGGCCTCGGCGGCCGGCTGGGAGGCCTGGCGCGCCGAGCACAGCTCGCCCAACTGAGCGGCCCCGGGCGCGGTCCGCGTGCCGTCCCGCTGCCCGCCGGTCCGCCCGCCGCCCTCTCCACCGTCCCGCCGCGCCGCCCGGTTTCACCCGGGCGGCGCAACCGTCGCGACCGTGCGGGCGGGGGGGGGGGCTCCGGCGGGCCGCCATGGGGGTGCGGCCCGCCGGCGTTCCCGGCTGTGCCGGCGCGGTGGGTGCGGCCGGCCCGGCTCCCGTTGCGGGGGTCCTCGCCGCCGGGCGCTCGCCGCCGTGGCCTTGCCGCCGGGGCCCCGCCGCAGAGGTCCCGCCGCAGGGTCCTCGCTACAGGCCGAGCGACTTCGCGACGATGCTGCGCATGACCTCGCTGGTGCCGCCGTAGATCCGGAACACCCGGTTGTCGGTGTAGAGGCGGGCGATCGGGTACTCCAGGATGTAGCCGTAACCACCGTGCAGCTGGAGGCACTTGTCGATCACGCCGGAGGCCGACTCGGTGCAGAACAGCTTGGTCGCCGCCGCGTCCGCGACCGTCAGCTCGCCGCTCTGGTAGAGCTCCAGCGCGCGGTCGACCATCGACTGCTGGGCGACCACCTGGGCCTCGCAGTCGGCCAGCGTGAACTTGGTGTTCTGGAACTCGGCCACCGCCTTGCCGAACACCTTGCGGTCCTTGACGTACTGGACCGCGAACCGCACCGCCGCCGCGGAGGCCGCGTAGGCGCCGACCGCGATCGCCAGCCGCTCCTGGACCAGGTTGTGGGTCAGGTAGGAGAAGGCCTTGCCCTCCTCGCCGAGCAGGTTCTCCACCGGCACCTTGACGTCGCTGAAGGCCAGCTCGGCGGTGTCGGAGGTGCGCAGACCGATCTTCTGCAGCTTGCGTCCCACGGTGTAGCCCGCGGAGGCCGTGTCCACGCAGAGGATGGAGAGGCCGGCCCGGCGGTCCTCCGGGTCGTACGGCGCGGTCCGGCAGATCACCAGGACGAGGTCGGCGAGCACGCCGCCGGTGATGAAGGTCTTGGCGCCGTTGAGGACGTAGTGGGTGCCGTCCTCGGAGAGCCGGGCCGTGGTGGTGATGCCCGCGAGGTCGGAGCCGGCGCCCGGCTCGGTCATCGCGATGGCGGTCATGATGTCGCCGGAGACGAAACCGGGCAGCCAGCGCTGCTTCTGCTCCTCGTCGGCGTACTCCAGCAGGTACGGCAGCACCAGGCCGGTGTGCACGCCCGACGAGCCGAAGCTGACGCCCGCCCGGGCGGTCTCCTCGGCCACCACGGCCTGGTACTTGAAGCCGCTCTCGCCCGCGCCGCCGTACTCCTCGGGGACCTCGATGCCGAAGACGCCGAGCGCGCCGAGCTGGCGGTAGAAGTCGCGCGGCGGGTGGCCCTCGGCCTCCCAGCCCTCGTAGACGGGCACGACCTCGTTGGCGATGAAGTCCCGGATGGTCTCCCGGAAGGCCTCGTGGTCCTCGGTGAACACGGTGCGGCGCACGACGGCGCTCCCTTCGGTGGTGCCAGGCGGTGCGGGCCGGCACGGGCGGCTGCGGGCCGGTGGACAGCTGATCGCCCCACAAGTTAATCCCGGGTAGCTTCGACTTGTCCAGGGTCGGCGCGGCGGTGTCCGTACCGTGACCGAGCCCGCTGTGACCGGCTCCGGCCCCCCGCAAGTGAATCCTTGCTAGCCTACGGTCGGCGGGTGGCGCCCGTAGTCCGCTCCGACCGCGGCGCGGGGCCGCGGTGCCGCAGACCTCGTGGACCGGCATCCGGGCGAGGTGCCCGACATACGGGCTGGCGAGGGCGAGGAGCGACGTCATGGTGGTACGACGGCCGCCCGCGCGATCCCGGCAGGCGCAGATCCTCGCCGTGGCCGCCGAGCGCTTCCACCGCAGCGGTTACCACCAGGTCTCCATGACGGAGGTCGCCGCCGGGGTCGGCATCACCGCACCGGCCCTCTACCGGCACTTCCGGGGCAAGCCCGAACTACTTGACCGCACTCTCCGGTTGGGGCTGGACGAGCTGTCCGGCGGACTGCGCGCGGCATCGACCACGGCTGACGTCGGCGCCGCGCTGGCCGCCGTCGCGGTCGGGCACCGGCCGCTCGGCACGCTGGTGCAGCGGGACGCCCGGTTGCTGCCGCCGGTCCGACGGGCCGGACTGCGCCGCGAGCTGCGCGCGGACGTCGCGCTGATGGCCGGAGTGCTCCGGGCGGAGCGCCCGGAACTCGGCCTTGCCGACGCCGAGTTGCTCTGCTGGTCGGCGCTCTCCGCCGGAGCCGGCCTCTCCTACCAGTCGGCCGTGCCGCAACCGCGCCGGGCCGAGCGGCTGCTGCGCGAGCTGGTGGCGGCGATCCTGGCGGTGCCGCTGGGCGACACCTCGCCCGACCCGCGGGACTACTGCCCGGCGGCCGCGCCGGTGGCCCGGGCGCAGTCCCGCCGGGAGGAACTGCTCGCGGTGGCGGTGCGGTTGTTCCACCGGCGCGGGTTCGACAACGTCAGCACCGACGAACTCGGCGCCGCGGTCGGCATTTCGGGGCCCAGCGTGTACCGGCACTTCGAGAGCAAGGCCCAGCTGCTGGCCGCCTCACTGGTGCGCAGCCGGGAACGGCTCTGGCACGAGGTCGAGGGCGCGATCGCCGTCGCCGACGGACCCGGGCCGGCCCTGGAGGCCGCGCTGGCCGCCTACGTGGGCTTCGCCCGGCGCAACAGCGACTACCTGGGCGCGATGCTGAGCGAGACCGAGCGGCTGGCCGCGCCGGACCGGCGGGCCGCGGTGGACTTCCGCCGGGACTTCCTGCGGACCTGGGTCGAACTGCTCTGCCAGGTCCGCCCCGAGTACGACGCGGCCCAGGCCAGGATCCGGGTGCACGCGCTGTTCGCCCTGGTCAACGACGGGGTGCGGAACCGCCCGTACTGTGAACGGCCGGACCTCGGGGACTGCCTGCGGCGGCTCGGCCGGGCCGTCCTGGGCCTCCCCGGGCCCGCATAGCGGCGGCCGGGTGCCCGCCCCCGAGGATGGTGGGGGCGGGCACCCGGCCCGGCGTCGCGCCCCGGTGGATCCGGTCGGGCCGCGAGCGCACTGGTGCTCGGTCCGGGTCTCGCCGCCGCCGGAGCGGACGCGGCGGCGAGGAGGGCCGGGACTAGAAGAAGATGTGCGGGTGCACGTCGGCGGCGAGGTTGCCGTTGCCCTGGAGGGCGCCGACGTTGCCGGCGTTGCCGGCGACCGCGAGGCCGTTGTTCTGGTTGCCGGCGCCGGAGCCGGTGGCCGTCTGCTGGGTGCTGACCAGGTTGCCGGTCACGTTGCCGATCACGTTGCCGGAGCCGTTGTTGTTCACGACGCTGCTGTTGGAGTGGTCGTTGGCACCGGCGCCGTTGTCGGCGTACGCCGTGGCGGACCCGAGGCCGACCAGGAGGAAGGCCCCGAGGGCGGTGACGGCGGCGGCTGCGCGGATACGGGACACGCTGATCTCCCTGAGAGAGTGCGAAAAAGTGGCGCGTTCCGGGGTGGCCGCCCCGCAGCGCCGGTTCCTGACGTCGCACGACCAGCATTCACCAGCACCTGGGCGAACTCCACCGAATGGGTGGCAATTCGCCCGATGGTGTCATGAAGACGACGAACCGGGAGGGCCGGGAGGAGCCGCGCGCGGTCACGCGGAGAGCGTCAAGTTCCCTCGAAGGAGGGCGGATTGGGTCCACCGGACGGCGGCTTCGACGGGACCGCACTGTCAATACCAGGTTGACCGGTCCTCCGGTGTCAGCCCGGTGCCAGGCCAGTGTCAGCCCGAGTCCCGGTCGACCCCGGGCCGAGCGCCGGTCGATCCCGAACCGATTCCGGGCCGGCCTCAGAAAGAAATGGTCGCCGGATAGTCGCACTGGCACACTGAGGACCCATGTCTGATGGTCTCCCGCCCGACCCCGTGCCCACCGAGGATCTGCGTACGACCGAGGTCGATCTCGGCGGACTGGTGAACGTCCTCGCCACCCACCTCTACTCCACCCCGCTGGTGGCCCTGCGCGAACTCGTCCAGAACGCCCACGACTCGCACACCCGGCGGCTCCTGGAGGACCCGGACGGCGGCCACCGCCCGCTGATCCGGGTACGCGCCGACGCCGTCCGGCGCACCGTCGGCATCGAGGACACCGGCGCGGGCCTCACCGAGCCGGAGATCCACGCCTACCTGGCCACCGTCGGCACCGGCTACACCCGGATGCTGCGCGAACTCACCGGCAACCAGGAGCTCATCGGCGCCTTCGGGCTCGGCTTCCTCTCCGCCTTCTCGGTGGCCGACGAGGTCACCGTCACCACCACCTCGCACCGCGAGCCGCTGCTCGGCCACCGCTACCGCAGCTTCGGCGGCGAGCAGTACAGCGTCGAGCGGGTGCCCGCCCGGCCGGCCCCCGGCACCCTGGTCGAGCTCGCGCTGAAGACCGAGCACGCCCACCTCGCCGACGAGAACGCGTTGCGCGAGGTGCTCGGCCGGTACTGCGTCCTGCTGCCGATCCCGGTCTACGTCGGCGACGACGAACAACCCGTCAACGCCGTCCCGGTGCCCTGGCGCCAGGCGGTCGACGGCGACCCGTACGCGGCCCGGATGAGGTTCGCCGGCGCCTTCGGCCGCCGCTTCGAACCGCTCACCGCCTTCCCCGTGCGGCCCGTCGAAGGCGGCAGCGACGCGGTCGGCCTGCTCTGGGTCCAGGACGGCGGCACCTACGGCAGCAGCGACAACCGCGACCTCGCCGTCTACCTCCGCGGCATGCTGCTCGCCGAGGACGCCCGCGACCTGCTGCCCAGCTGGGCCGGGTTCATCGGCGGTGTGGTCGAGTCCAGCCGGCTCACCCCCACCGCCAGCCGCGAGGACCTCCAGCGCGACGAGCACTACCGGGCGCTCCAGCAGGCCCTCACCGACGCCGTGGTGGAGGGCCTCTACGAGACCGCCCGGCTGCGCCCCGCCGTCTGGCGCCGCATCCTCGCCCGGCACGGCCAGGACCTGCTCGGCGCCGCGCTTTGCGACGACCGGCTCTTCACCCTGCTCGCCGACGACGTCCCGGTGCCCACCTCGCAGGGCGACCTGACGGCCGGTGCGCTGCGGGCCGCCGGCGGCGGCGCGGTGCACGTCGCGCTCGGCAGCGGCGGCGGCTTCGAGGAGATGCTGTACCGGGCGATGCAGGTGCCGATCGCGCGCGGCGACCGCTACGCGGTGCTGCCCTTCCTGCGCCGCTACGCCGCACTGCGCGACTGCCGGATCGTCGAACTCGGCAGTGAGAACGGGAACCGTGAGCTGTTCCGCGACCCGGAGCGGCCGCTGCCGGCCGAGGAGACCGCCTGGCTGACCGGCGCCCTGGCCGACCCCGGCGAGCAACTCGTCCCGGCCCGGTTCGACCCGCCGGGCCTGCCGCTCGTCCTCGTCCCGGACCGCGAGGCCGAGCTGAAGGCGCGGATCGAGGACGACCAGGCGGACGCCCGGATCCCGTCCGCCGCACTGCGTCTGGCCCGGGCCTTCACCGCGCGGTCCGGCGGCGAGGTGAAGGCCCGGCTCTACCTCAACCTGGCCTGCCCGGCCGTCCAGGACCTGCTCACCGCCTACCGCGGCGGGCACACCGGCAGCGCGACCGCGGCGGGGCTGCTCCGCTCGCTCAAGGTGATCATGGCGGCGGCCTCGGCCGGGTCCGCCGGGGCCGCCGGCTCGGGCTCGGGCGGTGGCGACCTGGGCGGCGCGCTGGCGGGCATCGGGACGGCGGTCTCCGCGCTGACCGCCGCCGTGCCGGCCGGACTGGGCACGGTGCCGGACAGCCCCGGCGAGCTCGGGGAACCGGGCGGACCCGGTGACCCGGGGGGCCTTCGCGACCGGGCCTGAACGGCGCCCGTCCCCGGCGCCCGCCCGGGGGCCATGCCCCGCGCCGCCCGTCCAGGGCCCGGCCGTCCAAGGCCCGGCCGGCCGGGACCTGCCCGTCCGGGACCCGCCCGTCCGGGACCCGCCCGTCCGGGACCCGCCCGTCCGGGACCCGCCCGTCCGGGACCCGCCCGTCCGGGACCGTCGGACGGATTGTCAGAGGTGGTCAGCACACTGTCCACCAGCACAGCGCACCACCCGCAGGGGGAGACGCAAGCAGTATGAGCACCGACATCTGGGCCTGGGTGCACGACACCCACCAGCAGCTGGCCGAGGCCGGCCACCGGCGGCTGGCCGACGCCATCTACGAACTCCCCGGCCACGCCAACGAGGGGCGCAACGACCAGCTCGACGCCGTCTACCCGGAGGCGGTCGCCGCCGCCCGGGCGCTCGGCCTGCCCTGGGTCGAGGTCTACCTGCGGCACTGGCGGATGCAGAACCTGCTGAACAAGCGCCACCAGGGCGAGCAGGCGCTGCCCGAGGCGGTCGACCTGCTGGAGTTCGCGCACCGCGAGGAGACGGCGGGCTGCCCGCAGTCCGTCTGCGTGGTGCAGGACTTCGCGATCTGCCACGCCCGGGTCGACGGTCCCGGCTACGTGCCCGAGCGGCTCGCCGTGCTGAGCGAGACGCTGGAGCGGATCGAGCCCGCCCGGGCCTGCTTCGACTGCCTCTCCCGGGAGTACTCGGACGCCCTGGAGGACGACGGCCGGCCGGCCGAGGCGCTCAGCCACCTCGACACCGCCGCCGCCCGGATGCAGTCGGCCGGCCAGCGGCTCTCGCTGCACTTCCACCACTCCCGGGCCGGCACCCTGCACCTGCTCGGCCGGCACGAGGACGTACTGGCCCTGCTCGACACCGCCGAGCAGGCCGAGCGCGGCCGGGGCCGTGAGATCGACGAGAGCGACCGGCGCTGGGGCGCCGTGCTGCGCGCCCGCGCGCTCGCCTCGCTCGGCCGCACCGACGAGGCGCTGGCCCTGCTGCCGAGCCTGGCGGACGCCGAGCGCCACGCCGACATCCGGGCCGCCTGGACGGCGACGGTCGAGCTGCTGGTCGCCGCCGGCGCCCGCGAGAACGACGCCGAGCTCGGCGCCGCGCTGGCCGGCTGGGTCGGGTACCTGGACGGCACCGGTTCGCACCGCCCCTGCGTCGACCTGCTGCTGGCCGCCGGCCGGCTGGCCGTCGCACGCGGTGCCCGGACGATCGCGCTCACCCTGGCGGCCTTCGGCGAACGGAAGCTGTCCCGGCTGCGCCGCACCGACGGCGTCGCCGAGCAGGTCGCCCGGCTGCGCGCGGACGCCGAGGCGCTGCCCGTGCCGGAGCTGCCCGTCCCGGCGGCCGAGCTGTCCGCGTACCTCGGGGAGGCGCAGGTGCCCTACGAGGCCGGCGCCGACCTGCTCGCCGCCGCCCTGGACGAGTACCGGGGCGAGCCGGCCGGCGCCACCGGGCTGGCGCTCGACCTGGCCGCGGTGCTGGGCGGCCTCGGCCACTCCCGGGCCGCCGCGGACCTGCTCTGGGACCGGCTGGACGCCGACCCGGCGAGCGAGGGCCTGACCGCGATGCTCGGCAGCGCCCTGATCGACGCCGGGGACGACGAGGGCATCCGTCGGCTCGCCGACCGGATCACCGGGACCAACCCGTCCGGCGGCCACTGGATCCGGGCGCGCTGGGCCGCCGCCGAGAGCCGCTGGGCCGACGTGGTGGAGCAGTGCGAGGCGATCCTGGCCCTGCACCCGGACCGGATCAACACCCGCCGGCTGGCCGCCGCCGCGGCCACCGAGCTGGGCGACCACGCGGCCGCGCAGCGGTACTACCAGGAACTGCTGGAGCACGCGCTGCCCGCCGAGGGCACTCCGGACGAGCAGCGGCACCGCACCGTCCAGGAGCCCGACCTCTGGCACCTGATCACCGCGGCCACCGTCAACCGGGACTGGGCGACGGTCCGCTCGACCGGCGCGCTGATAGGCATGGAGTTCGACGAGGCCGAGGGCCCGGTCGACGAGGAGTGGCACGTCGTCACCGTCCGGGCCACCCGGACCAACGGCGCGACCGCGGACCTCCCGGCCGTCCGCACCGGCCCGGCCACCGCCCGCATCCTGCCGGTGCTCGGTGACGACCTCACGCTCAACCACGGCGACGTGGTGGTCTTCGCCCCGGCCCTGCTGGAGGAGCCGCCCGGCGAGGATGCCCCGGAGGAGGAGCGGCGCCGCCACCGCCCGGTGTTCGGACTGCTGACGCTGCTCGACCCGGCCGGCTACACCACCTACTGGATCGACGGCGGCTGGCCCGGCGACGAGGTCTGGGCCCGGCTGCGCGAGGAGCTCGGACAGGCCGGGTACGCGGTCTGGGCCTACAGCGGGGAGCAGTACAGCGTCACCGACCCGACCGACGAGGACGAGGTCCTGCCCGGGATCTACGCCGCCGTCGGGGTGCCGCCCACCGAGCGGGCCGCCGACGCCGACGCGCTGCTGCGCCGCCTCACCGCGGCCTGGCCGCACCCGCCGGCCTGGCTCGACCTGGCCCGGGCGGCGGGCACGGACACCGCCCGGCACGAGGAGATCATCGAGCGCTACGGGCTGTAGCGGGCCGCTGGTAGCCGGCCCGAGTTTCGACCCCGAGTAGCGGCCCCTAGTAGTGCACCCGGCACGGGGCAGGGACTCCCGGATCAAGAGGTTCTTGGCAAATGCTTTACTGTTTCATTGCCAAGACTCGACCTCCAGGAGTGCCTGCCCCGTGACCAGCCTCGCCCTCGGCCCGTCCTGGCTCGATCCGACCACCCTGATCTCCACCTTCGGGCCGCTCGGCATCCTCGCCATCGTCTTCGCCGAGTCCGGTCTGCTGATCGGCTTCTTCCTGCCCGGCGACTCCCTGCTCTTCACCACCGGCCTGCTGATCGCCGACGGCACCTACCTGCACCTGCCGCTCTGGCTGATGTGCGTGCTGATCGTGGCCGCGGCCGTGGCCGGGGACCAGGTCGGCTACCTCTTCGGCCGCAAGGTCGGACCGGGCCTCTTCCGGCGGCCCGACTCCCGGGTCTTCAAGCAGGAGAACGTGGAGAAGGCGGCCGCCTTCTTCGACCGGCACGGCCCCAAAGCGATCGTGCTGGCCCGCTTCGTGCCGATCGTGCGGACCTTCACCCCGATCGTCGCCGGGGTGAGCAGGATGAACTACCGCACCTTCGTCGTCTACAACGTCATCGGCGGTGTGCTCTGGGGTGCCGGCGTCACGGTGCTCGGCTACTTCCTCGGCCAGATCCCCTTCGTCCGGGAGCACATCGAGGCGATCCTGGTCGGCATCGTGCTGGTCTCGGTGGTGCCGGTGGCGGTCGAACTGCTGCGGGCCCGCCGGTCCGGCCGGTCCGTCCCCGCCCGCCACCGCGCCGGGTAGGCACCCGCGCGGGCGGCCGCCCGCCGCGACGTACATGTGCGTCCGGCAGTTCGATCAGGCAAGGTGTAACCCGTGATCGAACGGCGCCGGGCCGACCCGGCGCCATCAGGGGCGGCAAGGAGCGGAAGTGCCTAAGCGGGGCCGACCGGGCGGAGGCAAGCGGGCCAGGGGCGGCAGGGTGGCCCGTCAGGCGCGACAGACACGCCCGGGTCCGGAGCCGCGTCCGCTCCACCCCTCCGAGGCCCCACCCACCGAGGGCCTGCTCGGCCACCCCGCCCCGACCGTCGAACCCGCCACCGTGATCCCGCTGGTCACGCCGGTCCGGGAGACCAAGGGCCTGCTGAATCCGGAGCCGGCCGCCGAGCCCTCGGAGCCGGAGCTCGCGGAGGCGGAGCTCTTGGAGGCGGAGCCCCAGCCGGGGCCGGTCGGTGCGGCGGGCGCGGTCGGTGTGGCGGGCGCGGTCGTCGCCGAGGGCGTCGTCGCCGGTGCCGCTGGTGCCGCCGCGGCCGCCGGGGCCGCCGGGGGGCTGGACACCGACACCGTGCCCGGCAGCCGTCGGCGCTCGGTCGCCGAGGACACCCTCACCCCCGAGGAGTGGCGGGCCGCCGGCTACACCCCGCCCGACGGCATCGCCATCCCCACCCTGACGGCGGGCGCGCCCGGCGAGGCGCCCTGGCCGGACCGGATGCGCACCCTGTTGCGCACCCCGATGTCCGAGCGCCCGGCCTTCGAGCGGACCCCCCGTGAGCTGCACCCCTCCGCGGGCCGGAGCGTCCCGCGCATCCTCGACCTGACCCTGCGCATCGGCGAACTGCTGCTCGCCAGCGGCGAGGCCGCCGAGGACGTCGAGGCGGCCATGCTCGGCATCGCCCACGCCTACCGGCTGGACCACTGCGAGCCGCAGGTCACCTTCACCCTGATCGGGATCTCGCACCAGCCCTCGCTGGTCGAACCGCCGGTCACCGCGGACCGGGTGGTGCGCCGCCGCACCTCGGACTACACCCGGCTGAACGCGGTGTACGAGCTGGTCGCCGACATCACCGCCGAGACGGTCTCGGTCAACGACGCGTACCGCCGCCTCGCGCTGATCCGCCGCAACCGGCACCCGTACCCGACCTGGCTGCTCGCGCTGAACACCGGACTGCTGGCCGGCGCGGCGACCTTCCTGGTCGGCGGCCGGATCGACGACAAGGCCTGGCTGGTGTTCGCCAGCGCGTTCATCGCGGCCGTCCTCGGCGACCGGCTGGCCTCACTGATCGCCCGGCGCGGGCTGCCGGAGTTCTACCAGTTCGTGCTGGCCGCGATGCCGGCCGCGGCCTCCGGCATCATCCTCTCGTTCAACACCTTGGGCCTGCGCGGTTCGGTGGTGATCACCGGCGGGCTGTTCGCCCTGCTGCCCGGCCGCGCCCTGGTGGCCGCCGTCCAGGACGGCCTGACCGGTTTCTACATCACCGCCGCCGCCCGGCTGCTCGAAGTGATCTACCTGGTGTCGGGCATCGTCATCGGCGTGATGCTGATCCTCTACCTGGGGGTCGGCTTCGACCCCCAGCTCAAACCGGACGAGAGCCTGGCCGGGGCGAACTACCCACCGGTCCAGATGATCGCCGCCCTGGTGCTCACGCTGGCCTTCGCGATGCTGCTGCAGACCGACCGCCGTTCGCTCGCGCTGGTCACCCTGAACAGCGGCATCGGCTGGGCCAGCTACGGCGTGCTGGTCTACAACGCCGGGGTCTCCCCGATCGCCGCCACCGGAGTGGCGGCGGGCCTGGTCGGCCTCTTCGGCCAGCTGATGGCCCGTTACCGCAACGGCTCGGCGCTGCCCTACGTGACCGCCGCGATCGGCCCGCTGATGCCCGGTTCGGCGCTCTACCTCGGGATGCTCTCGTTCACCCAGGGCCACGCCAGCGCCGGTCTGGTGCAGATCACCCGGGCCGCCGCGATCGCCCTGGCGCTGGCGATCGGGGTGAACCTCGGGGGTGAGATCGCCCGGCTCTTCATGAAGCTCCCGGCCGGCGCCGAGCGGCCGGAACCGTACCTCGCCGCCCCCCGCCGGGCGGCCAAGCGCACCCGCGGCTTCTGACCGCCCGCACCGACGCGCACCCCGGCCTCCGGGCTCCGGGCCCCGGGCTCCGGCGCCGCGTCGGTGCGGGTGGTGGGCTCGTTGGGCCGGTGTTGGCCCCCGGGTCATGTCGTGGCAGGACGTACGCAGGACCAGGAACGAAGGTAAGACGCATGACCACACTGCTGGACGGCTACCGCGAGCACATCGTCGCCGCGCACAAGCAACCGCTGTTCCTGCTGTTGGTCGGATTCATCACCTCCTTCGTTCTGATCCGGTTCAGCGTCCGGATGATCCGGGCCAAGGTCCGCTGGTGGCCCGGCAATGTGACCCCCGGCGGCCTGCACATCCACCACATGGTCTTCGGTCTCGGCTTCCTGCTGACCGGCGGCATCGGGGTGTTCGCGACCTACGGCGGCCACCCGTGGATCGATGTCTTCGGACTCCTCTTCGGCATCGGCTGCGGCCTGGTGCTGGACGAGTTCGCGCTGATCCTGCACCTGGACGACGTCTACTGGAGCGAGCAGGGCCGCAAGTCGGTGGACGCGGTGATCTTCGGCATCCTCTGCACCTCACTGCTGCTCGTCGGGTACGTGCCGCTCGGCGTGGTACCCAGTCAGGAGACCAGGTGGGGACTGGTCACGGTGATCTCGGTGAACGCCCTGGTCTCGGTCATCACCCTGCTCAAGGGCAAGATGTGGACCGGACTGCTCGGCATCCTGGTGCCCGGCCTGTCCTGGATCGGTGCCATCCGGCTGGCCCGCCCGAGCAGCCCGTGGGCGCGCTGGCGCTACGCGACCCGCCCGCGGCGCCGGGCCCGCGCGCTCCGGCGTGAGCGACGACTGCACCGGCGTGCGGACATCGCCCGTACCTGGCTTTTCGACCTGATCGCGGGCGCCCCCGACAAGGTGCCGGCCGGCCACCCCGCCGCTCATCGGGTCGCCGAGCGGATGGCCGCCCGGGCCTCCGCCCACCTGGACGCGCACGCCGCCCGCGCGCTGGCCCGGCGTTCCGCCCGGCTGGCCGATCGCCGCTCGGCGGCGACGCCGGGGCCGGGGGGCAGGCAGCGCCCCGGCCCCGGCGGGCCCGCTCCCATCGGGCCCGAGCCCGGCCCCCGGCCGCTCGCGCAGCAACGCCGCCGCACCGTCCGGGCAGGCCGAAATCGCACCTACGCGGTACGTCCGACCGGTCTGGAGCCCCGGCCCGACCGACACCCCCGACTGAGGCCGCACACCCCTCGGATCCATCGGTAGTTCGTATACCCTGAGCCCTTGGCTGGTGGTGATTCCCGGTCAGATCATCTGATGGGTCACCCGGCCGGCGGTGCGGGCTTGGGGTGTGAAGGCCGTCCGGCTTGAGAATATGGCGATGAGTGACCGACTTGTCACGTGATGGGATATTTCGCCAGATTCGCTGGGTGGTCGGGGTGACCAGGTCCGCCTGGGGCTCTCCGAAGGCCCACGTCCGACACCTGAGAAGGGATGTCCCGTGGTGCGCAGGCTCCTGCCGACCCTCCTGTTGTCCCTCACCGCTCTGCTCGGGCTGCTTCCCGCCGCCGCGGCAGTCCCGGCGGACGCGCTCGATGACGCGCCGTCCGGCGCCGCAGCCGGTTCCGCGTCCGGGGCCGGTTCCGAGTCCGGTTCTGCAGCGGGGGCGCCGGCCGACAGGGCCTACCCCTCCGCCGAGGAGGTCGACCGCTCCCGGGTCGAGGCCGACCGCCGGGCCGCCTCGGTCTCCACTATCGAAGCCGGGCTCACCGCGGCGACCGCCGAACTGGACCGGGCCGCCCGCACCGCCGAGCAGGCCGTCGAGGCCTACAACGGCGCGCAGGTCGCACTCGCCCGCGCTCGCACCGAGGAGTCCGCCGCCGCCGGACGGGCCGCCACCGCCGAGGCGGCGCGGACCGAGGCCGCCGAGGACGCCGCCCGGCTGGCCGCCGAAACGTACCGTCAGGGCACCAGCGCCGAGCTCTCCGCCGTCAACGCCCTCATCGGCGCCCATGGGCCGCGCGAGGCCGGCGACCAGGCGGCGGTGGTCGGCGTCGCCAGCGACCGCACCCGGCAGATCCTGGACGCGGCCACCTCCACGGCAGCCGCCGCGGCCCGTGCCTCGGCCACCGCCCGCACCGCCGCCGAGGCCGCCGAGAAGGCCGCCGCCGAGGTCGGCGCGGCGCGGGGCCGGGCCGAGGCGCGGCTGGCCGCGCAGCAGGCGCAGGTCACGGCGGTCGGCCTGCGCCGCGAACAACTGCTCGCCGATCTCGCCGCCGCCCGCCACACCACCGTCGAACTGGAGCGGCAGCGGCGCGAGGCGCTGGAGGCGATCGCCGCCCGTGAGGCCGAGGCCGCGGCCCGGGCGGCCGCCGAGAAGGCCGCTGCCGAGAAGGCGGCGGCTGAACAGGCGGCAGCGGAGAAGGCCACGGCGGAGAAGACGGTAGCCGAGGCGGCGGGCACCGCGATGGCGCCGGCTCCGAGCTCGCCTCCGGCTGCCCGCCCGTGGTCGGCCGAGGGCGCGGCCGCCGCCGTCGCCTTCGCCCGTTCCAAGATCGGCCTCCCCTACGTCTGGGGCGGCGAGGGCCCCGGCGGCTACGACTGCTCGGGGCTGACCATGATGGCCTGGCGCCAGGGCGGCAAGCAGCTGAACCACTTCGCCGCCGACCAGTACGCGCAGAGCACCCCGATCGGCTACCGCCAGCTCCGCCCCGGCGACCTGGTCTTCTGGACGGACACCGGCCGGGCCGCCGACATCCACCACGTCGGCCTCTACATCGGCGACGACCAGATGATCGAGGCCCCCCGCCAGGGCATGCCCGTCAAACAGGCCAGCCTCTGGATCATGGGCACCCCGGACTTCTACGCCCGCCCGTAGCGGATACGGCCCCGGGGAGAGGGGCCACTTCATTTCGCGCGGCACTGGTCACCCTCCGGTCAGCTGGTGGTGGACGCATTCCGTGTACTGCCGGAAGCTGTCGGGCTGATAGCACTCCTGGGTGTTGTCGGCGTACCAGACGAAGAAGACGGCTATCAGGGCGGACAGCACGATCGCGACGCACGACGCCACCACACCGGTGATGGCGCCGGCCCGGCCGACTCCGGTGCGCTTGGCCGTCCTCAGCGCGAGGACGCCCAGGACCAGGCCGATGACGCCGAGCGGGCCGCCGATGAGGATGATCGAGGTGACCAGGGCGGTGATGCCCACCACCCATGCGGCCACCGCGGCGCCGTTGCTCGCCGTCGGAGGCTGCGGGCCCTGACGGGGGGTCGGGCCGTGGAGGCCCGCCCCGGTGCGGGGCGGTGCCGGCCGGCTCGGTACTTCCGGCGCCGTCGTCCGTCCTTGAGCATTCATCAGCCGTACTCCCGTCCCGTCGATTGGTCAGGGCATGATTGTGAGTTCCGGGGGGTGGGGTGCACATCGCTGAAAGGCGGGATATATCGATCCCCCGATCGGGGGAGGTCGACGGCGGACGTTCCGGCAATACTGGCTCGATCATGGTTAAGGGACTCCCGCCGCTGTTGCGCGGCTTCACATTCTCGGGCGCGCTGTTCGCGTTCGGCGGCGCGCTGGCAAGCCTTCCGCTGGTTCCTCTCGCGATGCTGCCGGCGGCAGCCTGGCGGACCGCTCCCTACGGGGTACAGGTCGCCATGACGCTGTCGGCCTGGGCGGCAATGATCGCCGCGGTCGGGCTCGCGCGCCCCACGCGGCAGGTGCTGATCTCGTGCGCCCGCCGTCTGCTGCGGGTACCGCTGCCGGATCTCGTGGCCGCCCGCCGCCCCGTCCCCTCCCTTTCGCACGACACTCTTCCCGGAGCGCCGTCCGCCAGCGTGCAGGCCGTGACCGGGTCGGCCGTCAGCGCGCAGTCCGTCACTGGCCCGTCCGGGGCCGACCGTTGGCGGACCCCGGCCTGGCTGCTCCTGCACGCGGCACTGGGGTGGACGGGAGTGCTGGTGAGCGGCGCCCTGTTCATCGCCGGCCTCACCCTGCCGGGGGGCTGGACCGGGGCCGAGGCGGGGCTGAGCCTGTTCGGCCGGTCGATGCGGCCGGGGACGGGCTGGGCGAGCTGGGGGGTGGCGCTGGTCTGCCTGCTGCTGGCAGCGGCCGGCTGCATCGTCGTGACGGGCGCCCTGCGGTGGCTCGCACCACGGCTGTTGGGCCCGTCGGCGGCCGAGCGCCTCGCGCTGGCGGCCGAGCGTGAGCTGCGGCTGGCCGAACGCAACCGGTTGGCACACGAGTTGCACGACTCGATCGGTCACACGCTGACGTCCGCCACGATCCAGGCGGCGGTGGCGGGCGAGGTGCTCGCGGCCGATCCGGTGGCCGCGCGGGCCGCCCTGCGAAGCATCGAGGAGTCGACCCGGGCCGCGTTGGAGGACTTGGACTACGTGCTGGGCGTGCTGCGCGAGGAGAAGGCGGGGACGGCCCCGACCAGGACCTTGGCCGACCTGCCGGAGCTGCTGGACCGGTTGCGGCACGCGGGCGCGGTGGTGGTGTCGGAGCTGTCGGGCGAGCCGGCACAGGTCCAGGGGACGCTCTCCCGGGCGGCGTACCGGATCCTCCAGGAGGGCCTGACGAACGCGTTGCGTCACGGGGCGGGCGGTCCGATCGAGGTCCGGGTGGCGGCCGCGCCGGACGGACTGTCGCTCAGCGTGGTCAACCCGGTCAGGTCGGCGGCAGCCGGCAAGGGCCCGGGCGCCTTCCCCACGTCCGGCCACGGCCTGCCCGGGCTGGCCGAGCGCGTGCGCTTGCTGCACGGTGAGATCGAGGCCGGGCCGAGCGGGCCGCAGCACTGGCGGTTGGACGTCCGGCTGCCGGTACGGTTGTCCGCATGATCGGCACGACCGGCTCCGGGCCGGCTGAGGCCGCCGCGACCGGCCCGGACGCGAGCCCGGCGGGCGCGACCGGTGACGACACCGGCGCCGCCACCACGAGCCGGGCCACCGCCGGCCCCACCGGCAACCCCGTCACCCTGCTGATCGCGGACGACGACGAGGTGACGCGCAGCGGTCTGCGCATGTTGCTCGCGGTGCAGCCGGGCATCGTCGTGGTCGGGGAGGCCGCCGACGGCGTCGAGGCGGTCGAGCAGGCGCGGCTGCTGCGGCCGGACGTGGTCCTGATGGACGTGCGGATGCCGCGTCGCAACGGAATCGAGGCGACCAGGCAGCTGCTGGCCGACTCGGCCGATGCGCCGAAGGTCGTGGTCATCACCACCTTCGAGAACGACGGCTACGTCACCGCCGCGCTCAGCGCGGGGGCCAGCGGGTTCGTGCTCAAGCGGCTCCCGGTCCGGCAGATCGCCGAGGCGGTGCGGGTGGTGGCGGCGGGAGAGGCGATCCTCTTCCCGGCGGCGCTGCGCCGGATGGTCGCCGCCCGGCCGCTGGGTTCCGCCGAGGCGTTGCCGAGGGCGGCGCTGACCGGGCGGGAGGAGGAGGTGCTGCGGTTGATGGCCACCGGTCTGTCCAACCCGGAGATCGCGGACTCGCTCACGGTGAGCCAGGAGACGGTCAAGACGCACGTCGGAAACGTGCTGACCAAGCTCGGCGCACAGAACCGGACCCATGCGGTGGTGATCGCGTACGAGTCCGGCCTGGTGGTGCCGGGGTGCGCCGCCTGACGCGTCGGCGCGAAAGGGTGGGCCGACAGCACGGGGCCCGGCCGCGCACCGGCCCGCCCGGCCGATTCCGGGGCGGGCGAAAATGAGGTGCCGTCGCCGGAGGGCGGTCGTACCGTGACGTCATGGGCAACGATGTGGACGGCGGCACCCGCGATCCGGGCAGCGCCCAGCAGACAGAAGGCATCGGCGGAGTCGAGATCCGTGCGATCGCCAAGGACGAGATCGAGGGCTGGGACCGGGCGCTCGCTCTCGGATTCCTCCGTTCACACGTGGACAGCGCGGCGGACTTCCGTCGCCAGCAGTGGGCGCCCGGCCGGGTGCTCGGCGCCCTGGACGCCGGCCGCTACGTCGCCACCTTCCGCAGCTTCGACGTCGAGCTGACAGTCCCCGGCGGAGCGGTCGTCGAGGCGGACGCCATCACCTCCGTCACCGTGACCGCCACCCACCGCCGGCGCGGCTTGCTCCGCCGGATGATGACGGAGGATCTGGCGGCCGCCCGGGAACGAGGTTTGGCCGTCGCCATCCTGGTCGCCGCCGAGTACAACATCTACGGGCGCTACGGCTTCGGCCCGGCCACCCGCGGCCACGGCTGGAACATCGACCTGCTGCGGGCCCGGGGTCTGCGCGAGGGCCTGCCGACCATGCCAGGTGGGCGGATCGATCTCGTCGGCATGGAGGAGCTGCGCAAGGTCGGCTCCGAGCTGCACGACCGCTGGCGGCGCACCCAGCCCGGTGCGATCGCCCGCAACGAGCTCTGGTGGAGGCGCCAGACCGGGGACGTCCAGGTACCGGGCTTCGAATGGAAGGAGCCCTTCGCCGCCGTCCACCGCGACGCCGAGGGCACCGCCACCGGCCTGGTCGTCTACCGGGTCGACGACACCTGGGACGGCAGCTACCCGAACTGCACCCTCACCGTCGTCGACTTCCTCGCACTGGACCGGGGCACCGCCGCCGAGCTGTGGCGGTTCGTCCTCTCCGTCGACTGGGTGCGCAAGGTCGTGGTGGAGAACATCGGACCGGACGACCCGCTGCCGCTGCTGCTGGCCGACCCGCGGGCCGCCACGCCCTACGCGGAGAACGCCGACTTCATGTGGCTCCGGGTGCTCGACGTCGAGGCGGCCTTCAACGCCCGGACGTACGGCGCGCCCGGCCGGGTCGTCCTGGAGGTCGAGGACCGGGACGGCTACGCGGCCGGCCGGTGGGCCGTCGAGGTCGCCGCCGACGGCAGCGGCCGCTGCACCCGCACCGACGACGAGGCCGACCTGGCGCTGGGCGTCTCCGCGCTCGGCTCGCTCTACCTGGGTGGCGAGACAGTCCCCCGACTGGCCGCGGCGGGCCTGGTCACCGAACTGCGCCCGGGCGCGGCCGCCGCCGCCGACCTGTTGCTGCGCACGCCCCTGCTCGCCTGGAACCCGGACAACTTCTGAGTCGCGTGGGTGAGCCCACGCATCCGGGTGTCCACGGCCGCGTGTTCACGGCCGGGCGTTCCCGATATCGGGAACGCCCGGCCGTCGCATGTGTGCCAGGGCGGAGGTGGGCCCTATTTGACGGCGTTCTTTCCGATGGTGGGCAGGATGAAGTCCTGAATGAGGCCCTTGGCGTCGCGGACGATCGGCCGGAACACCCGGTAGCGCGAGAGGTTGATCACCCGGGCCGCCATGGGGGTCGAGCGCCGGACGAACTCCCGGGTCCGCTCGGTGTCCTCGGTCCGGTCGAAGACCCAGTAGAGGACCACGACCATGAGGTGCAGCCAGAGCACGTCGGGCAGCAGCTCGACCAGCTCGGCGTCCAGCTTCGGCGCCAGGTCGGAGCCCTGCAGCACATCGCGGAACAGCTCCACAGCCGTGGCCCGGGCCGGGTGCGATTCGTTGGAGAACGGGCTCAGCGCGCTGTTCGGGTCCGCCGCCGTCCGGAAGAACTGCGCCGCGAACTCGTGGTACGGCGCGGCCGTGTCGAGCCAGGACGTCAGCGCGATCTCCAGTCGCTCGGAGAAATCCCGCGTCTTGGCCATGCGATTCCTGGCGTCGGCCGCATGGTCGTACGTCATCCGGTCGTAGAACCCCTGGATCAGGAATTCCTTCGCCGAGAAGTAGTAATACGCGTTGCCGACCGAGACACCGGCCTCGGAGGCGATGGCGCGCATGGTGGTCTTCTCGTAGCCCCGTTCCTGGAAGAGCCGCATCGCGGTCTCCAGGATCAGGGCCCTGGTCGCCTCGCTCTTGTCGGTCTTCGGCTGCGCGCGACTGCCGTGCACCTCGGCGGGTGGTGCCGCCGGGGTCGACGGCGTGCCGGGCGCGACCTCGGGGCCGTCCGTGCCGTTCGTGCCGCTCTTCTTGTTCGTACCGTTCGTCGCTGCCAGGTCGTCCACGGCCCCGAGCCTAGCCGGATCGCCCCTCGACGGCCGGTGTCGGTGCGTGCGGTACCGGATGCCCCCTCCACATCCGGTACCGACGCCCCGCCCCATGCATTTCGAACGCGTTCAAAAGCATGGGGAGACTGTAGGCGCAAAGTCCGATCATGATCAAGTCCGGCCGTGTGGGACGCTCGTCCCATGGACATCACCATCCGCCGCGGCACCGCGGACGACAGCGGGGCCGTCGCCGAGCTGCACGCCCTCAGCTGGCGGACCACCTACACCGGCATCGTCCCGGCGCGGGCGCTGGGCGACGGGCTGACCGCCGAGCGGCACGAGGTGTGGGCCCTGCGGCTGGCCGTCGACTACGGCGAACCGGCCAACACCCCGGAGCTGCTGATCGCCGAGCAGGCCGGGAGCGCCGTCGGGTTCGCCTACGCGGTGCCGCAGCCCGACGGCCGGGTGCTGATCGACAACCTGCACGTCCGGCCCGACCGCACCGGTGGCGGCATCGGCCGCGCGCTGCTCGACGCCGTGCGCCTGCACGTCGCCGAGCGCCACCCCGGAGCCGACCTCTACCTGGAGGTGCTGCGCGACAACACCCGGGCGGTCGCCTTCTACGAGCGCGAGGGCGGTCACCGGACGGCGGAGCAGGAGGGCGTCTTCCCGGGCGGATACGTGCTGCCCGAGTACGAGTACACCTGGCCCGCCGCCACACTGACGGTCGGATCGCGGAGGTAGCGAACCGGTGGTGGTCGGCTAGTCATGGTCGTAGACCGTCACCGGCACCCCCTGATCCACCAGGCGGGCCGTCACCAGCGGCTCGACCAGCTCCCAGCGCCCGCCCGCCAGGCCGCAGCCGATCCGGGGCATGTGGACGGAGGCGCCGAGCGCGAGTGCGTGTCCGGCCAGTGCCGCCAGCGCTGAGTCGATCGCCCCGTACCGCACCGGTGGGCCCGTCGACCGGCCCGTCCGGATGCCGCGCTGGCCGACCATGTTGGCCACCCGGACGTACGGCTCGACCTGGACCATCTGCACCGCGCCCAGGCCGAAGTCGTTCTTCGCACGCTCCCGGTGCCAGTGGCGGAACGCCGCCTCCGGCTCCGGCCAGCGCCGTGAGAGCGCCAGGACGAAGCCCTTCCCCCAGCCGCCGAGGTCGTTGCAGACATGGGCGATCACCTTCACGCCCTTGCCCTGGGGCGCGGTGGCATCGCCACGGACGTATCGGATGGTCGCCGGTTCCATGTCGAGCACGCTAGTGCGCGGCACTGACAATCCGTCCGGAACCCCGGGGCGCCGGGGGAGCGGCCGGCGTCCGCAGGTGGCGGCGGCCGGCCAGGGCGATCAGCAGGGCGAGCGAGGCGGCGCCGGCCGGCAGCCAGTAGCCGGTGCCGGGGGCGGTGTGCTCGGCGACCGCGCCGGCGAGCGCCGCCCCGGCCGAGATGCCGACCACGATGCCGGACACCGCCACCGCCATTCCCTCGTTCAACTGCCTCTCCGGCAGGAGCTCCTGGACGAGCGTCATACCGGTGACCATGGTCGGGGCGGTGCCCGTCCCGGCCACGAACAGCGCCGCGCCGAGCAGGACGAGCCCGGCCCCGCCAAGCCCGGCGGCCAGCGGCAGGAGCAGCAGCACGGCCATCGCCGTGACGCCGAACAGGAAGCGGACGCCCGCCGCCCGGCGGGGCCGGAGCAGGCCGAAGACCAGTCCGGCCACGCAGGAACCGCCCGCCACCAGCGCCAACAGCCCGCCCGCCAGCGGCTTGTGGCCGAGCGCGTCGGCGTACGCCACGGTGGTGAGCTCCATCGAACCGAAGAGCACGCCGGTGGCGAGGAAGGTCAGCAGCAGCACCCGCAGCCCGGGGGTCCGGAGCGGAGAGCCGTGCCGGTGCGCGCGATCGCCGGGGTCCGAGCACTCGGGGCGGGGTCCGGACCGGTCGGGCGTCGAGCCGGGGCGCCGGTCCGCGAGCGGGGGTTCGGTCCGGCGCTGGGCGGCGAACAGCAGGGCGCCGGCACTGCCGAAGACCCCGGCGGCGAGCAGACCGGCCTCCGGTGCCACGGTGGTGCAGAGCACCATCGCGAGCACCGGCCCGGCCATGAAGCAGAGCTCGTCCAACGACTGCTCGAAGGAGTTGGCCAGGTGCCGGGCCGCCGCGTCGTCCCGGTACAGGTGTGCCCAGCGGGCCCGCGCCATGCCGCCCAGGTTCGGTGCCGCCGCGCAGGCCGCCCAGCAGGCGTACAGCGTCCAGTCCGGCGCGTCGAACCGGACGCAGAGCAGCAGGCCGACGAGCGGGACGGCGTTGTACAGGGTGGCCGGGACGGTGACGCGGGCCTGCCCGTACCGGTCGACCAGCCGGCCGAGCAGCGGCATGCCGATCGCTCCGGTGGCCAGGCCGACCGCCGCGACGGTGCCCGCCAGCGCGTACGAGCCGCGCCGCTCCGAGAGCAGCACCACCAGGGCGACGCCGGTCATCGACATCGTGAGCCGGCCGAGCAGCCCGGCCAGGGTGAAGGCGGCGGTACCGGGCAGAGCGAACAGCCGGCGGTAGGAGGCGGGCATGGAACTCCTCGTGGAGGGGTGGGGGAGGGCTCCAGCCTCGAACAGCCGCCCGCTTCCGGTCCAACACCTGTTTCGCCGTACTCACATCAGGCTGTTGTTAATCTGCCGCCATGCCCCATGACCTGCACCCCCGGCTGCTCCGCGGCTTCGTCGCCACGGCCGAGACGCTGCACTTCGGCCGGGCCGCCCAGCGGCTGCACGTCGCCCAGCAGGCGCTCAGCCGCGACGTCCGCACGCTGGAGAAGCTGCTCGGCGACGCGCTCTTCACCCGCACCACCCGCAGCGTCGACCTCACCCCGGCCGGGCGGCGGTTGCTGCCGCAGGCCCGCCGGCTGCTGGCCCTGCACGACGAGATCGTCAACGGTGCCGAGCGGCGCCCACTGCTGCTCGACCTCAACAGCGACGTCTCCGGGCCGGACCTGACCACCGACCGGGTGCTCGAACGGGCCCGGGCCGCCTGGCCGGAGGGCGAGATCCTGGCCCGCTTCCTCGGCGGACTCGCTTCGGCCGCCGAGGAGTTGGCGGCGCACCGGCTGGATGCGGCGTTCGGGCGCTTCGCCGGTCTGCCGGCCGGCCTGCGTGCTCAACTGGCCCAGACGCCGGTCCGGCTGGAGCGGGTCTCGGTGATGATGGCGGTCGGCCACCCGCTCGCCGACCGGCCCGCGCTGCGGCTCGCGGACCTGGCCGGGCACCCGGTGGACGTCTGCGCGGGCAATCCGGCCACCACCGAGTGGGCCGACCTGGGGACCTGCCTGCTGCGCGACCACGGCCTCACGCCCGCCGCGCCGTACGCGCCGCCGGTCGGGGTGGACGAGACCGCCCGCTACCTCACCCGGCACGGCGACCCGATGCTGACCACCGTCGGGGGCCCGCTGATCCCCGGTGTGGTGAACGTGCCACTGGTCGATCCGGTGCCGTTGACGCTGGTGAGCCTGGTGCGCCGGTCGGACCTGCGGCACCCGGGCCTTCCCGCGCTGGAGGCGGCGGCCGCCGAACTCGGGGCGAGCGAGGGCTGGCTGAGCCGCCCGGCCGGCAGCTGGCTGGCGGAGGCGGACGCCGCGCTGCTCGCGGCGTAGGCGTCCGTAGCCGTGGGGCGGGGAGGCTCGGGGCGCGGCCCGGGGCGGGCGCGGTTCGCGGCATGAACCCGCCCCTGCCGTTCGGGGGTCGGCAGGGGCGGGTCGAACGCGGGGCCGTGACAGCGGTCGGCCGGGTCAGGCCGCCTTGACGGCGGAGATGTCGAAGCTGAGCTTGACCTTCTCGCCGATCAGCACGCCGCCGGTCTCCAGCGCGGCGTTGTAGCTGAGGCCCCAGTCGGTGCGGTCCAGCACGGCCGTCCCCTCGAAGCCGACCCGCTCGGCGCCGTAGGCGTCGGTGGCGTTGCCCGTGTAGTCGAGGTCCAGGACGATCGATCGGGTGGTGCCCTTGATGGTGAGGTCGCCCGTCATCCGGTACGAGTCGCCGCGCAGGCGCTCGGCGGAGGTGCTGCGGAAGCGGATCTCCGGGTGGGCCTCGGCCGCGAAGAAGTCGCCGGTGCGCAGGTGCTCGTCGCGCTGGGCCTGGTTGGTGTCGATGCTCGCCACCTTGATCACCAGCTCGGCGGTGGAGTTGTGCGGGAGGGCGCCGTCCAGGTGCAGCTTGCCGTCGTACTCGGTGAAGCGGCCCTTGACGTTGGTGACCATGGCGTGGCGCACCGAGAAGCCGACCTCGCTGTGGGTGGTGTCGATCGCCCAGTCACCGGTGAGGTGGGCGAGGTCCGGTCCGGCCGGGGTCTCGACGACGGCGGTGGCGGTGGCGGCGGTCTTGGTGCGGTTGAAAAGGCCCATGGCTCCTCCTCGGGTCCGAAGCCATTTGTTTAGGCTTCAACTTGTTGGCTCCACCATAGGGCGGTTTCGTTCAAAGTTCAACCATGAGGCCCGCGCGGCTCGCGGAATCACCCGGACGACGGAGCGGCGAGGGGGTGGCGGGCGCCTGCCGCCCCGGGGGTGGCCGGCGGGCGGCGATCGGTATCGTCACGTCCGGTCCGGCCGTGCGGCTTGACCCTCGACCTGGTCGAGGCCGGAGAGTCCCGGGCATGGAGAGCGACCTGCGCAGCATCGGTGAACTGGCCCGCGACAGCGGCCTCGGCGTCAGTGCGCTGCGCTTCTACGACGGCGCCGACGTGCTCACCCCCGCCCGCGTCGACCCGCAGACCGGCTACCGCTGGTACGCGCCCGCCCAGCTCGCCGACGCCCGGCTGCTCTGCCGCCTCCGCCGGGTGGGCCTGCCGCTGGCCGACATCCGGGCCGTGCTAGGTGCGGAAGCCGGTTCCGGCGCGGCCCACCGGGTGGTCGACGCGCACCTGCGCCGACTGGAGGCCGGTCTCGCGGACGCGCGCCGGGAGCTCTCCCTGATCCGCACGCTGATCGACCAGAGGGAGAACCCCATGACCGCCACGCCCGCCGTCCGTGCCGTCACCGTCCCCGCGCGCGAACTGGCCGAGGCCCTCGGCGCGGTCCGCTTCGCGGTCGGCGCCGACCCCGAACTCCCGGTGCTGTCCGGGGTGTTGTTCGACCTGGAGGGTGGACTGCTGCGGCTGGTGGCCACCGACCGGTACCGGATGGCGCTCGCCGAGGTGCGGCTGCCGGACGCGCCCGACCTGCCGGACGCACCTGACGAGGGCTGGGCCCCGGTCGCCGCGATCGCTCCGACCGCCCTGGTCGACGGTATCCGCGCGCTGCTGGGCTCCGGGGCCGAGGAGGCCGAACTGACCCTCGGCGCGGGCCTGGTCCGGGCCGAGACCGGCGGCCACCGGATCGAGGGCGCCGCCCTCGACCACGACTTCCCCGACTACCGTTCGCTGACCCGGCTGGACCCGGTCCACCGGATCGACCTGGCCGCCGCCGAGCTGCGCGACGCCGTCGAGTCCGGTGCCACCCGCAGCCTGCCCTCGGGTCCGAACGGCGGAGTCTGCGAGGTCACCGTGCTCACCGTCGGCCGGGACGGGCGGCTCACCGTCGCCGCCGACGGCGACCCGGCCCCCGGGGACCTCCGGGTGGCCGTCAACCGCGACTTCCTCCTCGACGCCCTGCCGGCCGCCGGCCCCGAGCAGCTCGTCCTCGAACTCGCCGGTCCCATCGCCCCCCTGGCCATCCGCACGGCCGGCCGCGACGGCACCTTCTCCATCCTGATGCCGGTCCGGGTGGCGGACGCCGTCTGATCCGCCGAGGTCGGTCGGGGCGGCGCTGGTCGCGGCCCTCGACCGCCACGGGGAGCACCGGCGGTCCCGACGAATCCTGGACGGCGCGCGCCCCTGCCACGCGGTCCGGAGCCGGCTCCGCCCCCGGCTCGACGGGCACCGGTCGGCCTGGCTTCCGCCCGCCGGTCCGAGGGGTCCGGTGCCGTCGCTCTGGCCGGTCGGGCCCGTCGGCCGGCGTGGAGCTTCGAGGAAGCCGGGCCGTCGGCCAGGTGCCGCCGAACGGCAACCCGGTCGGCGGCGCCGATCCGGTCGAACACCTCAGCTGCCCGACAATCCCGTCGTGCCACGCGTAGAACGTCGCCACTCCGGAAGACTCCATCTCACGGATGGACGAACGACCGCAGGGGTGGGCTCATGATCGTTCTGTTGCTCGGGATCCTGGCGCTCGCCATCGGCGGGTGCGTCTGTGTCGTATGGGCCGATCGGGGTGGGCCCCGATGGGTCCGCGCGGTGGCGGCGGTGACCCTGGCCGCGGGCGAGCTGCTGCACATCGCGCGGCGGAACCGCCGCCGGAGCATCAAGCGGTCCAGCGGCGGCGACGAGTAGGCGGCCCGCCGGCCTGAGCGGGCCGGACGTTCCCGCAGGCGCGCGGGCGGCAGCACCCGGCACCGACGCGTTTGCTGTTGCTAGCACCGTGCTTGCATTTGCAAGCACGGTGGGGCAGGCTGGGCCCATGGCCTCACTGAACGTCGGCTCGCTGGGCGAGTACATCCGCGAGCAGCGGCGTAACGCGCAGTACTCGCTGAGGCAACTCGCCGAGGCCGCCGGCGTGTCCAACCCCTACCTCAGCCAGATCGAGCGAGGGTTGCGCAAGCCGAGTGCGGAGATCCTGCAGCAGATCGCCAAGGCGCTGCGGATCTCGGCGGAGACGCTGTACGTCCAGGCCGGGATCCTGGAGGAGCGGCGGGGTGAGGGCCTGGAGCTGAGGGCCTCGATCCTGGCCGATCCACTGATCAACGAGCAGCAGAAACAGGCGCTGCTCGCGGTCTACGACGCCTTCCTCAAGGAGAACGCCGCCCGCAAGGACACGGACGCGGCGCCGCACGACCCCGAGGCCGACGGTCCGACCGCCGTCGGCTCGGCAACCTAGACCACGGGAGGACCGGCATGCCGATCACGGACGAGATCAAGAAGACCCTGAGCGACCCGACCCCGCTCTACGCACTCGCCGGCGCGGGCGACCTCGCCTACGAGAAGCTGCGCGAGGTGCCCGGCAAGGTCGAGGCCCTGGCCGCGGACCGCAAGGGCACGCAGGACAAGGCCGCCGCCAGGCTCCAGGACGCGCAGGCCAGGCTGGTCGAGGCGCAGGCGAAGGTCGCGGGCACCGTGACCACCCTGCCCGCCGACCTCAAGGTGCTCCAGGAGAAGGCGCAGAGCTTCGCCCTCCAGCAGGTCGGCCGCGCGGTCGAGCTGGCGGTGAAGGCCAAGGAGGCCTACGACGAGCTGGCCGAGCGCGGCAAGGGCGTCGTCGAGCGTGGCGGCCCGGCCGACGCGGTCGAGCCGGTCGGGGCGGCGCAGTCCGCCGAGGGCCCCGAGCCGGTCGAGGCCGAGCTGGTCGAGGACGACGAGCCGGCCGTCGCCCCCGCCGAGGAGCCCGCACCGAAGAAGGCCCGGGCCAAGAAGGCCGCCGAGTAGCACCGGCACCGCCGCACTCCGGTGGGACCGGGCTGCCCGCAGGGCACATCCGGTGACCTCGGGACGTTGACACCGTGGCGAGCGGTCCGTCGTGCCAGGATGGACGACGGTCGGCACGCCGGAGCCGAGACGCAGAGGAGACCGCGATGGGCGGAGTGGCTCAGATCCTGGGCTTGGACTACCTGAACCCGTTCTGGTGGCTGGCCGTCGCCATTCTGGGCTTCAAGTTGTTCGCACTGATCGACGCGGCCACCCGCCCGGAGGACGCCTATCGGGCGACGGACAAGAAGACCAAGGGGTTCTGGCTGGCCGTCCTGGGCATCGCGTTCGGGCTGGACCTGCTGTTCGGGGCGAACTTCCTGACCAGCTTCCTGACCCTGGCGGGTCTCGTCGCCGCGATCGTCTACATGGTCGACGTGCGGCCGGCGATCCGGGAGCTGACCAACCGGGGCGGTGGCCGGGGCGACCAGCGCAACATGGGCCCGTACGGCCCCTGGTAGGACGCCGGGCACTTCAGCGACGAGCCCCGGTGCTCGCGGGACCGATCCGCGCGCACCGGGGCTCGCTGCTGTGCCGGTGCCCCGTGCCACCTCGACGCGGCCCCTGGTAGCAGGGCCGGCCGCCTCGGCCGAGGAGCATCAGCCGAGGATCAGCTGCACCGGGTTGCGCTCCAGCAGCAGGACGGCCACATCGTCCGTCAGCGCGCCGCCGTTGAGCTCCTCGACCTCGGCGATCGCGCTGTCGATCAGGCGGCCCCTGGTCAGCCCGGCGGCCTGGTGGTCGCCGACGAGGTCGGCCAGCCCGTCCTGGCCGAGACGCCGGGAGCCGGCGCCGACCCGGCCCTCGATGAGCCCGTCGGTGTAGAGCAGCAGCCGCCAGCCGGGGCGGAGTTCGAGCGGGTGCGAGGGCCAGACGGCCAGGCCGTCGTCGCAGGGCAGCAGACCGAGCGCGGGGCCGGCCGGGTCGGACGGCAGCGTCACCGGCTTGTGGTCCGTGCCGAGCAGCAGCGGAGCGGGATGCCCGGCGAGGTACAGCTGCGCGTGCTCGACGGCGCCGAGTGAGCCGAGTTCGCCGGTCGCGTCGTTGGGTTCGATGACCAGCATGCAGAGCGTCGCGAAGATCTCGTCGCTGCGGCGCTCGTGCTCCAGGACGTGCTGGAGGGTGGTCAGCAGGGCCTCGCCGGTGAGGCCGGCGAAGACCAGGGTGCGCCACGCTATCCGGAGGGCGACCCCGAGGGCCGCCTCGTCCGGTCCGTGACCGCAGACATCGCCGATCACCACGTGGACGGTGCCGTCGTCGGTGCGGACGGCGTCGTAGAAGTCGCCGCCGAGCAGGGCGCGGCGGCGGCCGGGGCGGTAGCGCCGGGTGAAGGACAACCCGGCGCCGTCCAGCAGGGGAGTGGGCAGCAGGTGGCGCTGGAGGCGGGCGTTCTCCTGGCCGCGCAGCTCGGCCTCGACCAGTCGCCGCTGCGACTCGTCGGCGCGCTTGCGCTCGACGGCGTACCGCAGGGCGCGGGCCAGCAGCGGACCGTCCGTCTCGTGCTTGATCAGGAAGTCCTGTGCCCCGGCGGCCACCGCGGCGGCACCGAGTTCGGCGCCGGCGGCGTCGGTGAGCACCACGACGGCGGTGTGCGGGGCCCGCCGGAGCAGCTCGTGCAGACCTTCCAGGCCGTCGGAGGCGTCCGAGGGGTGCGGCAGGTCGGCGGGGGCGGCCAGGTCGAGCAGGACGCAGCTGAAACCGGCGGCGCGCTGCCGTCCACGCCGGCCTCCCGAGGTGCCGGTCGCCAGCAGCTCGGAGGCCTGCTCCAGCCCGCGGGCCCAGTAGATCTCGATCTGGGCGCCGCTGTCGGCCACGGCGTCCTTGAGCAGCTGGGCGTCGGAGGCGTCGTCCTCGATCACCAGCAGCTTGAGCGGGGCGGCCGACGGAACGGCGGAGGAGGCGCCCCGGGAGGGGGCTCCGGCGGTGACCGACCGGGGGTGGGGTATCGGCGGAGTCGCCGTGGCCGGTCCGGCCGACTGCTCGGTGGCGGCGGGCCGAATGCGGGCGCGGTCGGTGAGGGTGCCGTCGAGGGCACCCCACAGGTCCGCGGCACCAGGTGCCCGCCCGTCTCCCGTAGCGGGCATCGACTGCTCCTCCTTTTCCCCGAGTGCGTAACGGTCGGAGCCCGTTCGCAGTGCCCGCCTGGCACTCTGCGCCGGGGAACTTCTCGCGACCATAACGTGACTCCGGGGATTTCTTCGGCCGCCCGGCGCTGTGGTGGCTCCTGCCACGCCGGTGGCGGTGCGGTGGGTACGGGGATGACGGGATCGACAGCGACAGCCGGAGCACGCGCCCGCGAGCTCCGGAACGGACGGTGGAGGTCGGACATGACGGTGACGCGGATCACCCTGGTCGAGGGTGACATCACGGAACAGCAGGTGGACGTGGTGGTGAACGCTGCCAACTCCTCCCTGCTGGGAGGCGGTGGCGTGGACGGTGCGATCCACCGCAAGGGCGGACCGCAGATCCTGGAGGAGTGCCGAAGGCTTCGGGCCTCGCAGTACGGCAAGGGGCTGCCCACCGGGTGCGCGGTGGCGACCGCGGCGGGACGGCTGCCGGCCCGCTGGGTGGTCCACACGGTGGGGCCGGTTCATCTGGCGGAGGAGTACGACAAGAGGGCCGAGCAGCTGGCCTCGTGCTAGCGCGAGTCGCTCCGGGTGGCGGTGGAGCTCGGCGCGCGCACGGTGGCCTTTCCGGCGGTGTCGGCCGGGGTGTACGGGTGGCCGCTGGACGATGCGGCCCGGATCGCCCTCGGCACCGTCGCGGCCGCGGGGTCGGGGTCGGGGTCGGGGGCGGTGTCGGGGTCGGGGTCGGTGGGAGAGCTGGAGGAGGTGCGGTTCGTGCTGTTCGGGGCGGAGGCGTACCGGGCGTTCGAGCGGGAGTGGCGGGCGCTGGGGCTCGACGGGGGCCGGTCGCACGGACAAGAGGCGGAGGAGGCCGAGGGGCGGGAGCCGGAGGAGCGGGCGTGAGTCGTAGGGGCGTGGCGGAGCGGGAGCGGAGGGGCTGGGAGGAGGCGAAACGCCGGGTCGGAGGGGTGGCACACGAGGTGCCGGCCGAGTGCCCCCATCGTGGCGTGACGAGGCGTCAACACGCCAGAGGTATTCGATAACTCGTTCGAGTGAATCCCCGGGTTCGCTCATCCGCGCACGCCCGAGGCCGGTCCGGCAGGCCGTCCGGTCCGGCAGGCAGGCAGGCAGGCAGGCAGGTCCGGCCGTCCGGGCGTTCCGGCCGCCGCCCGCTACGGGGCGAGCGCCGTCCAGGGGACGGTGACCTCGCCCTGCCGCCACCGCCCGCGCGCGTCCACCAACGGCCAGCTGCCCGCCAGCGCCGTGCACGCGGCCACCCAGCGCTGCCGGGCGCCGAACGCCCCGTACGGCGCGGCGGCCGCCCAGGCGCGGTCGAAGTCGGTGAGGAAGGCGTGCACCGGCCGGCCCGGCACGTTGTGGTGGATCAGGGCCTTGGGCAGCCGCTCGGCCAGGTCGGAGGGAAGTCCGAGGCCGCCCAGCCGGGCCGCGAAGGTCACCGTGCGGGGGCCCTCCGGTCCGATCGCGACCCAGACGTGCCGGCGCCCGATCTCGTCGCAGGTCCCCTCGACCAGCAGCCCGTCCGGCGCCAGCCGGGCCCGGAGCCGGTCCCAGACGCCGACCACCGCCGACTCGTCGTACTGCCGCAACACGTTGGCGGCCCGGATCAGCTGGGCGGGCGCGCCACCGTCCAGCGGCACCTCGAAGCCGCCGCGCCGGAAGGTGAGCAGCGGCGGTTCGGCGTACGGCAGCGCCGCGGCGACCCGCTCCGGCTCGATCTCGATCCCCACCACCCGGACGTCCGGCCGCACCGTCCGCAGCCGCCCGGAGAGCTCCACGGCCGTCCAGGGCGCGGCGCCGTACCCGAGGTCCACGGCGACCGGCGGGCGGTCGGCGGAGCGCAGTGCCGGTCCCAGCGTGTGGGCGATCCAGCGGTCCATCCGGCGCAGCCGGTTGGTGTTGGTGGTCCCCCGGGTCACCGTCCCGACCGGGCGCCCCGTCCGTCCGCGGGCAGGCGCGGTCGCGGAGTCGAAGAAGGCGGCCATGCCGGAAATCGTACGGCCCGCCCGCGGCCGCCCGCGCCGCCCCGGCTCCGGCCGCCGCACGGGCTCGCCCCGCGGCAGACCCGGCCCGGACGGTCCGCGCCGGCCGCCCGACACACGCCCGCGCGGCGAGGCACGCGCCCCCGCCGCACCTCCTGAAGCCTTCCGACGACCCCTGCGCTCCGCTCCGCCCCGGCGCGGCGGCCCGCCCGGCCGCCTCCCGGCACCACCCCGCACCCCCGCCCGCCGCCCGGGTTCCCGTCCGTGGGCCATCTCATGGGCCGGGACGGGAATGCCGGTCGATGACCACGTGGTTGGCACACTGGTGGTGATGTGCGCCCGGACGGGGCGGCACACCGCCGCGCCACATCCCGTGACGCGGCGGTACGGCGTGGGCGGCCGCGCACACACCGAACAGCAGGCAAGCAGGCTGCAGAGACGGGCAGCTCAGAGGAGGCTTCAGCCAGGTGATCCAGCACCCCGTCCGTCCGGTACGCCGTGCCCAGCCGACCCCGCCCGTGCGGAGCCGGCTCCAGTCGCTCGTCCCGGGCCGCCAGCGCCGTCCGCGCCGGATCGCCATGCTCAGCGTCCACACCTCCCCGCTGCACCAGCCCGGTACCGGTGACGCGGGCGGGATGAACGTCTACATCGTGGAGCTGGCCAAGCGCCTCGCCGAGCTCGACATCGAGGTGGAGGTCTTCACCCGGGCGATCTGCTCGGACGACGCGCCCACCGTCGAGCTGGCCCCCGGCGTCCTGGTGCGCCACGTCACCGCCGGCCCGTACGAGGGCCTGGTGAAGGAGGACCTGCCGGCCCAGCTCTGCGCCTTCACCCACGGCGTGCTGCGCACCGAGGCCGGCCACCGCCCCGGCCACTACGACCTGGTGCACTCGCACTACTGGCTCTCCGGTCAGGTCGGCTGGCTGGCCGCCCAGCGCTGGGGCGTGCCGCTGGTGCACACCATGCACACCATGGCGAAGGTCAAGAACGCCGCGCTGGCGGAGGGCGACACCCCCGAGCCGGCCGCCCGGGTGATCGGTGAGACGCAGGTGGTGGAGGCCGCCGACCGGCTGATCGCCAACACCACCGAGGAGGCCGCCGAGCTGGCGCTGCACTACGCGGCCCGGCCCGACCAGCTCGCCGTCGTCCACCCGGGTGTCAACCTGGACGTCTTCCGCCCCGGCGCCCCGGACGCGCGGGCCGCCGCGCGGGCCCGGCTGGGCCTGCCGCAGGACGCCGCCGTGCTGCTGTTCGCCGGTCGGATACAGCCGCTGAAGGCGCCGGACGTGCTGCTCCGGGCGGTCGCCGCGCTGCTGGAGGCGCGGCCCGAGCTGCGCGAGCGGCTGGTGGTCCCGGTGGTCGGCGGTCCGTCCGGCACCGGGCTGGCCAAGCCGGAGAGCCTGCACAAGCTCGCCGCCCAACTGGGCATCGGCGACGTCGTCCGGTTCCACCGGCCGGTCGGCCAGGACCTGCTCGCCGAGTGGTACCGCGCGGCCACGGCGCTGGTGATGCCCTCGTACAGCGAGTCCTTCGGGCTGGTCGCGCTGGAGGCGCAGGCCTGTGGGACGCCGGTGGTGGCCGCGGCGGTCGGCGGTCTGCCGGTCGCCGTCCGCGACGGCGTGACGGGCACCCTGGTCCACGGCCACGATCCGCTCGCCTGGGCACAGGCGCTGGAGCCGTACGTCACCGAACCGGCGCTGGTCGCCCGGCGCGGCGAGGCGGCGGCCCGGCACGCCGCCGGGTTCGGCTGGGACACCGCGGCGGCGACCACCGCCGAGGTGTACGCCGGCAGCCTGGCCCGCCCGGCCGGCCGGCTCACCGGATCCCGGCTGCGACTGGCCTGAGCCGGGGCGGCCGCCGGGGCCGGTGGGCGGAGGTGCGGGGTCGGGACCGTGCGGCTCCGAGCCGTCCCGGCTCCCGGCCAGGGCCGGGAGTACGGAGCCGCCGCTGCTGCGCGCCACCGGTACCGCCGAGTAACGTCACCCCCATGGCAATCCGCACCAAGGACGAGGCCCTCACCCTCCTGCGTACCGCCCTGGACGACGCCGGGGTCGGCTGGGAGCCGGCCACCACCGACCCGTACACCCTGGTGGCGACCCTCCCGGGCACTCGCAAGCTGAGCACCACCTGCGCCCTGCGGGTCGGCGACCACACGCTCTCGGTGAACGCCTTCGTGATCCGCCGGCCCGACGAGAATCACGAGGCCGTCTACCGCTGGCTGCTGGAGCGCAACACGCGGATGTACGGCGTCGCCTACGCGATCGACGCGCTCGGCGACGTCTACCTGGCCGGCCGGCTGCCGCTGGAGGCGCTCACCGGGGACTCCGTCGACCGGTTGCTCGGGACGGTGCTGGAGAGCGCCGACGAGCCGTTCAACACGCTGCTGGAGCTGGGCTTCGCCTCGGCGATCCGGCGCGAGTGGGAGTGGCGCACCAAGCGCGGGGAGTCCACCCGCAACCTGGCCGCCTTCGCCCACCTGGCCGCGCCGACGGCGCAGCAGTAGCGCCCCGGACCGGCGGGGCTCCGGGACGCTCCGCCTCAGCGGCCGACCGGGGCCTTCGCCGTTGCCACCTTCGCGGTCGGCACCTTCGTCGTCGCCACGTCGGCCGACGGCTCTACCCCCGACAGGTCGACCACAGGCACCTCGACCGCTGACACCTCGACCGCCGACGCCTCGACCACCGGCGTCCGCTTCGCCGGAGCGGCGGCCGTGGCGGCGCCCGGGCGCCGCCCGAGCAGGACGTACCCCGCCGCCGCGACGGTGCCGCAGGCCGCACAGGCGCCCCACACCGCCGTGCTCCCGGCCCGCTCCAGCAGCACTCCGCCGACCGCCGGGCCGAGGAACGAGGCGAGCGACCAGGACAGCGAGTAGACGCCCTGGTAGCGGCCCCGGGCGTGGGTCGGTGACAGCTCGGCGACCAGGCCCATCATGGTCGGCGCGTTCAGGATCTCGCCGATCGTCCAGACCGCCACCGTGAACGCGTAGAACCACGCGGAGGACCCGGCGAGCATGGTCAGCCCGAAGCCCCAGCCGATGAACAGCGCGCTGGCGACCAGGAGCGCCGTCCGGTTGCGCCCCTCCATCCACCGGGTGAGCGGGATCTGCAGCACCACGATCAGCAGGCCGTTGAGGCCGATGACCAGGCCGTACTGGGTCGAGGTGATGCCGTTGCGGCCCATGTCCACGGCGAGCGTGGTGCTGCCCTGCTGGGCGACCAGCGCGAGCAGCAGGTTGAGTCCCACGACCGCCATGAACCGGCTGTCCCGGAAGACCGTGCCGAGGCCGACCGCGGGCTGGTCGACCCGAACGGCCGGGGTGTCCGGCCTGGTCTCGGGGATCCGGACGAAGATCACCACCGCGCAGACCAGCGTGGAGAGCGCGTCCAGCAGGAAGAGCGTGAGGTAGCCGTGCGTGGCGATCAGGCCGGCGGCGGCCGCGGAGAGGCCGAAGCCGATGTTGATCGCCCAGTAGTTCAGCGAGTAGGCCCGGACCCGGTCCGCCGCCGGCACGATGTCGGCGATGATCGCCGAGGTGGCCGGGCGGGTCGCGTTGTTGCAGAAGCCGACCAGGAAGGCGACCGCGGCGATCGCCACCTGGCCGTCGGTGAAGCCCAGCACCGCCGTGAACAGCGCGGTGCCGAGCTGTGCGGCGACCAGCGTCGGGCGCCGGCCGATCCGGTCGGTCAGCACGCCGGCGACGATCGCGGCGATGGCCGAGCCCAGGCCGAACAGCGAGGCGACCAGACCCGCGTACGCGGCCGAGTAGCCTCGGTCGGTCGTCAGGTAGAGCGCCAGGAACGTGACGACGAACGCGCCGAGCTTGTTGATCAGGGTCGACGTCCAGAGCCACCAGAACTGCCGGGGCAGTCCGCCCACCGTTTCGCTCGCGACTCTTCGAATTCGGGCAGGAAGGGGCGAAGCGGGCATCTGAGGGCTCCCGGGCGGCAGGCGTTCCGCTGAGCGGACCGGCATGTCCGCGCTGCGGCGAGGTAAGTGTCACTAACGCGAAGCAAACATTACACATGGGGGCGGGTCCCGACCAGCCGTTTAAACGCCTCCATTAAGCTGGGGGCCATGGCTGACACGACGTACCGACTCATCCTCCTCCGCCACGGCGAGAGCCAGTGGAACCAGAAGAACCTGTTCACCGGTTGGGTCGACGTCGACCTCAACGAGAAGGGCGAGAAGGAGGCCGCGCGTGGCGGCGAGCTCCTCGCCGCCGAGGGCCTGCTCCCCGATGTGCTGCACACCTCGCTGCTGCGCCGTGCGATCCGCACCTCGCAGATCGCCCTGGACAAGGCCGACCGCCACTGGATCCCGGTCAGCCGCAGCTGGCGTCTGAACGAGCGCCACTACGGCGCCCTCCAGGGCAAGGACAAGGCCCAGACCCTGGCCGAGTTCGGCGAGGAGCAGTTCCAGCTGTGGCGCCGCTCGTACGACACCCCGCCGCCGGCGCTGGCCGACGACGCCGAGTACTCGCAGGCCGGTGACGCCCGCTACGCCGACATCCCGAGCGAGCTGCGCCCGAACACGGAGTGCCTCAAGGACGTCGTCGACCGGATGCTCCCGTACTGGTACGACGCCATCGTCCCGGACCTCGCTGCCGGCAAGACCGTCCTGGTCACCGCCCACGGAAACAGCCTGCGCGCGCTGGTGAAGCACCTCGACGGCATCTCCGACGAGGACATCGCCGGCCTCAACATCCCGACCGGCATCCCCCTGGTCTACGAGCTGGACGCCGACTTCAAGCCGGTCGCCAAGGGTGGCCGCTACCTCGACGCGGACGCCGCCGCAGCCGCGATCGAGGCCGTCAAGAACCAGGGCAAGAAGTAACCCGCTTGCCGCTACGGCCCCGCTTCCCGCTCCGGGAGGCGGGGCCGTAGCCGTTTCGGCTTCGCAGTCAATCCTCTTGCGCGGCAAGGGGGTTCAGTGTGTGGCGAAGGTGGTTCAGACCATTGACGGTCGCCGTGGGGGCTCCTACCGTGTGAGCACTGTCCTGGCACAGGCATGCCAACGGATCTTCCATGGCCGCCGCACCCCCAGGCGCGCGCGTCTGTGCCCGGCGCACTCTCCATCCACCCCCACGGAGGAGCACCATGCGCACACGTCATCTCGTGGGAGCGGCCGTCGCCGCGCTCGCGGTTCCGCTCACCGTCGCCCTGCCGGCGCAGTCGCACGGCTACATCTCCACCCCGCCCAGCCGGGCCGCGCTCTGCGGGGCGGGTACGGTCACCGACTGCGGTGCGATCCGCTGGGAGCCGCAGAGCGTCGAGGGGTCGAAGGGCTTCCCTGGCGCCGGGCCGGCCGACGGCACCATCTGCGCCGGCGGCAACAGCCGGTTCGCCGAGCTGGACGACCCGCGCGGCGGTGCCTGGCCCACCACCAAGGTGGCGGCGGGGCAGCGGCTCACCTTCACCTGGAAGTTCACCGCCCGGCACGCCACCGCGAACTTCAAGTACTACCTGACCAAGGCCGGCTACAACGCCGGCCAGAAGGTCACCCGGGCCGGTCTGGAGCTGACGCCGTTCCTGACCGTCCCGTACAACGGAACCCAGGTGCCGAGCACGCTCAGCCACACCGCGACGATCCCGAGCGGCCGGACCGGGCACCAGGTGGTCGTGGCGGTCTGGGAGATCGCCGACACCGGCAACGCCTTCTACTCCTGCACCGACGTCCTGTTCTGATCAGCGCGCGGCACGCTGGACGCCCCGCGCCGCACGCCGCGAGCGAGCGGTCGGGCGGCCGGAGGACTCCGACCCGGTGACCGGGGTGCACGACCGTCTCCCACGGCGGCCGTGCACCACGGGGCTTCGCCGGGTGCGGCGGTTCTCAGTGGCCGCAGCAGCCGCCGCTGACCCCGCCGCACTGGCAGGGGGCGCCGGACTGGCAGCCGCAGCCGCAGCCCGGACCGCAGCCGCAGCCGGCCGCGAGGACGGGCAGCAGCTTCGGGGCGGGCGGCTCGACGATCTCGTGGGCCGGTGCCGGTCGGGTCGGGTTTGCCTTCATCGCGCTGGAACCCTCCTTGTGACGGGCACACTTCGGTGCCTACGGCATCGAGTGAAACCGCCGATCGGACGGGGCGTCAACGGGCGCGCAGGGGTGGGCGATCCGAGAAGCCGTGCACCCTCACCACCCCTGTTCGAGGTTTACTCACCCCGCGGAGTGAGCGCCGCCGGCCCGTCGGAGCCCCGGCCCGCCATCGGCGGAGCCGGTCCACCCACCCCGACCAGCGGCGACCCACCCGTCCGGGACAGGGCCGGACCACCGCCCGGAGCGGAGACCACGGTGCCCGGAGCGGACACGGCGCCGCCCCCGGCGGCGGGACCGACCCTGCCTCCGGGGGCGCGGTGCCGTACCGGGGTCACTCCCCGGCGGCCTCCGAGGAGGCGATGAACTCGCTCACGTGCTCGCCGGTCACCAGGTACACCACGCGCTTGGCCACCGAGACCGCGTGGTCCGCGAAGCGCTCGTAGTAGCGGCCGACCAGCGTGACGTCGACCGCGGTCTCGATCCCGTGCTGCCAGCGGTCGTCGATCAGGTGCGCGAACAGGTCGCGGTGCAGCGCGTCGATCGCGTCGTCGTCCTGCTCCAGCTCCAGCGCCTTGTCGACGTCCTTGGTGGCGATTACCAGGCCGGCCTTGGCCACCAGCCGCTGGGCGAGCTGGCCCATCTCCAGGACGGTCGCGTGCAGGTCGCGCGGCACCGCCGACTCGGGGTAGCGCAGCCGCGCGACCTTGGCCACGTGCCGGGCCAGGTCGCCGCAGCGCTCCAAGTCGGCGCTCATCCGCAGCGAGGTGACGACGATGCGCAGGTCGGTGGCGACCGGCTGCTGGCGGGCGAGCAGGTCGATCGCCCGGTTCTCCAGCTCGTGGTGCAGGTTGTTGATCCTCTCGTCGGCGGCGATCACGCTCTCCGCCAGCGCCAGGTCCGCGTCGAGGAGCGCGGTGGTGGCCCGGCCCAGGGCCGAGCCGACCAGCCGGGCCATCTCGATCAGGCTGTCGCCGATCGAGTCGAGTTCCTCGTGGTACGCGTCGCGCATGCTCTCTCCTCAGTAGCTGTGTCGGTGGCGGTGCCGACCGGTCATCCCGTACGACCGTCGGTAGGGCGTACGAATGACCGCTGCTGGTGGCGCGCATCGTACGCGCGCACCGGGGACGACGGACAGGCGTTCGATCCACCGTTCCTTCCCACACGGGCTGCGTGACCAACTCTGGGCCGCCCGGGCGACCACGCACGACCCGTGCGGTGAATCGGCAGCTACGTGGAGGTGAATTCTCGGCAACGGGCGGCCGATCCCTTGATCCGACCCTGGAGGAGTGGCCACGTCATGCGCTTAGGCTGGCGGTATGGACGTGAACGTGGCCGCCGCCGCTGCCTGCGCCATAGCCGGGCTCGGCGTCGGCCTCACGGCCTCCATCGCCTTCCGTTGGAGCGAGCGCGAACAGGCCAAGGGCAGATACGGCGGCACCAACGGCAGAACCCGACAGCAGGGGCTCAACAACCCCACCCATGAACCTCCCCTTCCCCCGGGGGTCGACACCGTCCTCTCCGTGCTGCGCTCCTGCGCGATCGTGCTCGGCGAGGGCGACGAGGTGGTCAAGGCCAGCTCCGCGGCGTACGCGATGGGACTGGTGCGCGGCGGCGCGGTCGCCATCGACCAGATGCTCTCGCTGGCCCGGGCCACCCGCCGGGACGGTGAGATCCGCCAGGTCGAGCTGGAGGTGCCCCGCCCCGGCGCGGCGCGGGCCGCCGAGCCGCTCGCGGTGTCGGTCCGGGTCGCCCCGCTGGGCTCCCGGCTGGTCCTGGTCCTGGTCGAGGACCAGACCGACCGCCGCCGGGTCGAGGCGGTCCGCCGCGACTTCGTCGCCAACGTCAGCCACGAACTCAAGACCCCGGTCGGCGCGCTCTCGCTGCTCTCCGAGGCGGTCGCCGACGCGTCCGACGACCCGGAGGCGGTGCAGCGCTTCGCCGGCCGGATGCAGATCGAGGCGACCAGGCTGGCCAGCCTGGTCCAGGAGATCATCGACCTCTCCCGGGTCCAGGACGACCGGCTGATGGTCGACCCGGAGCCGGTCGCGGTGGACGAGCTGATCGCGGAGGCGATCGACCGCTGCCGCCAGCAGGCCGCCGCCAAGCAGATCCTGATCGCGGCCGGCGGCATCGCCGGCCTCTACCTGCACGGCCACCGCGGCCAGCTGGCCGCGGCGCTCGGCAACCTGGTCGAGAACGCCGTGAACTACAGCCCGCCGAGGACCAGGGTCGCGATCGCCACCCGCCGGATCTCCAGTGCCGCCGCCCTCGGCGAGGCCGACGGCGAGCTGATCGAGATCTCGGTGACCGACCAGGGCATCGGCATCTCCGAGAAGGACCGCGAGCGGGTGTTCGAACGGTTCTACCGGGTCGACCCGGCCCGGTCCCGGGCGACCGGCGGCACCGGCCTCGGCCTCTCCATCGTCAAGCACGTGGCCGCCTCGCACGGCGGCACCGTCTCGGTGTGGAGCGTCGAGGGCCAGGGCTCCACCTTCACCGTGCGCCTGCCCGCCGGGCAGGCCCCCGAGGACCACACGCTCCCCGCCGGGGAGTCCGCGCAACCCCTGTCAGACACAACCCCCCAGCTTGCCCCGGAGGCCTGATCGTGACCCGAGTACTGGTGGTCGAGGACGAGGAGTCGTTCAGCGACGCTCTCTCGTACATGCTCCGCAAGGAGGGCTTCGAGGTGGCCATCGCCGCCACCGGCCCCGACGCCCTGGAGCAGTTCGAACGGAACGGCGCCGATCTCGTCCTGCTCGACCTGATGCTGCCGGGCCTGCCCGGCACCGAGGTCTGCCGCCAGCTCCGGGTGCGCTCGAACGTCCCGGTGATCATGGTCACCGCCAAGGACAGCGAGATCGACAAGGTCGTCGGCCTGGAGATAGGTGCGGACGACTACGTGACCAAGCCCTACTCCACCCGTGAGCTGGTGGCCCGGATCCGTGCGGTGCTGCGCCGGCGCGGCGAGGCCGAGGGCCCCGGCGACGGTGGCGGCCCGGGCGCACTGGAGGCGGGCCCGGTCCGGATGGACGTCGACCGCCACGTGGTGACCGTCGACGGCGCCAAGGTCGACCTCCCGCTCAAGGAGTTCGACCTGCTGGAGATGCTGCTGCGCAACGCGGGCCGGGTGCTCACCCGGATGCAGCTGATCGACCGGGTCTGGGGCGCCGACTACGTCGGTGACACCAAGACGCTCGACGTCCACGTGAAGCGACTGCGGGCGAAGATCGAGCCGGACCCGGGCGCGCCGCGCTACCTGGTCACGGTCCGTGGCCTCGGCTACAAGTTCGAGCCGTAGACCGGACGACCCTGAGCCCCCGTGCCGGGGGCGGGTGAGCGGCTCAGTAGAGCGGCCCGCTCCGCCGGCGCGGACCGGGCGGCCCCACGAAGGACCCCTCCGGGCAGCCGCCCGGAGGGGTCCTTCGCGTGCGCGACCGAGCCCGGCCGGCCCTCCGCGTGTCCGCCTCCGCGGTGCCCGGACCCCGCGTTCGCGGGACCGGGCGCCGGAGGCGGTGGGTCAGTGGGAGCCGGCGGTCGGCGAGGCGGTGCCGGCCGGAGTGGCCGCACCGGTGCCGGCCGCGGTACCGGAGGGGGTGGCGGTGCCCGAGGGGGTGGCGGCACCGGCCGAGGCGCTGGGCGAGCCGGCGGCCTTAGACGGCACGGCGGCGGGGGAGGCGGTCGGGCCCCAGCCCTTGTACAGACCCTTGTTCGGGCTGACCGCGGCCTCGGTCGCGACCTTCTCGCCGTTCTTGAAGGCGAAGGCGGTGGGCACGAAGCCACCGACGTGGACGCTGGCCGAGGCGACCTTGGCGGAGGGGTTGCCTTCGCCGCCGATCAGCACGGCGCCGCCGGCCGGGACGACGATGCTGCCCAGCGGGGCGCCCTTCTGGTCGGCGAAGGCGGCGGCCCCGCCGTCGCCCACGACGATGGACTGGAGCTCGACGGGCTCCGTCCCGGTGTTGCTGATGTTCACCGACACGTTGGCCGGACCGGTGTGCTCGCCGGAGGACTCGTCCCCGGTGATGACAACGATGTTGTTCAGCCGGAGGTCGGTGCCGACCGTCGCGTAGGCGTTGTCGGGCTTGATCTCCAGAGTCTCCGCCTTGTTGCCGGCCGAGCAGGACGACAGCGAGGCGATGGCGAGGGCGGCGATGGCGGCGATGCTGCCGACTCGAATGCTGCGGCTCACGGCGGCGGCTTCTCCTAGGTCACATGTCGGGTGGTCAGGCCTCAGATTATCGACCTCGCTTATGCGCTCCTCACGGGGTGGTCCCCGTGTCGCGCTCCGGGAGTCCGCCCGGCGCCCGGACGGCGGCACCCCGCCACGCCCGGAGACGACCGGCGGGGCGGCGTCGGCGGGGCCCCGCGCCCGGCACCGGCACGGCGCGGGCCCGGACGGCGGTACGGCTCCGACCTCGGCCGCGACCCGGCGCCGTACTCGTGGCAACACACCGGCGTGTCCTGGTCAAGTGTCGACCAAGATCGGATCACGATCGGGAAACGGCCCGATAAACGGTGAAATCTCAAGATCCAATCACGGTTTCAGGAGTGTTGCCGCAGGTTTCGGGAGGTACCGGAACCGCCTCCGACCTGCGGGAAGCCCGCACCGAAGGCCGCCCGCAGCACGTCATGGGGGTCCTTGTCAAGCCCCGAGACCGGCCCTGACCTGCGAAAACGCCCTTCGGGTGCGCCGAGAAGCGTGTTATTCTGGAAAGCCACGGAAGGGGTCCTGTCACATGACGTTCAAGGTTGGCGACACGGTGGTCTACCCCCATCACGGGGCCGCGCTGATCGAGGCCATCGAAATTCGCCAGATCAAAGGTGTGGACAAGACCTACCTGGTCCTCAAGGTGCAGCAGGGAGACCTGACGCTCCGGGTGCCCGCCGAGAACGCGGAGTTCGTCGGCGTGCGCGATGTAGTCGGCCAGGAGGGTCTGGACCGGGTCTTCGAGGTGCTTCGCGCACCGTACACCGAAGAGCCGACCAACTGGTCCCGTCGCTACAAGGCAAACCTGGAGAAGCTCGCTTCGGGTGACGTTATCAAGGTCGCCGAGGTTGTGCGCGATCTCTGGCGTCGCGAGCGCGAGCGCGGTCTGTCCGCCGGTGAGAAGCGCATGCTCGCCAAGGCACGCCAGATCCTCGTCAGCGAACTCGCGCTGGCCGAGAACACCAACGAGGACAAGGCGGAGACGCTGCTCGACGAGGTGCTCGCCTCGTAGCGCAGTCGGGCTCGCGCCCACCGCCCACATGTTCACAGCGCCCGATGCCGGCGCGCCGCTCACCGGACGAACCGTCCTGGAGTGGTGCAGTGGCACTTCGGGCGCTGAGGCGTGTCCGGACGACGCCCCCGCACCCGACGCACCCGAGCCGGCCGGCCCCGGGTCCGCATGACCGTTTCTGCGTGTTCTGTGGGCGGGAGACCGTGGAGCTTTTCGGAAGGGGTCCCGCGCGCCCGTCGTGCACGCCATGGCCATACCCACTTCGCCGAAGGAGTGAAACCTGAACGCCACAGGAGCAGTTGCAGCAGCGGTGGTGCCCGCCGCGGGACGCGGTGAGCGACTGGGGCCCGGAGCCCCGAAGGCCCTGCGGGAGCTGGGCGGGGTGCCGCTCCTGGTGCACGCCGTCAGGGCGCTGACCCGCAGCCGGGCGGTCGGGCTGGTCGTGGTCGCGGCGCCGGCCGACGGCGTGGCCGAGGTGGTCGGACTGCTCGACACCCACGGCCTGGACGGCAAGGACATCCGGGTCGTGCCGGGCGGGGCGACCCGCCAGGAGTCGGTCCGGCTGGGCCTCGCCGCGATCCCGGCCGAGGTGGAGATCGTCCTGGTGCACGACGCGGCGCGTCCGCTCGTGCCGGTCGAGGTGGTGGACGCCGTCGCGGCCGCCGTCCGCGGCGGGGCGGAGGCGGTGGTGCCCGCCGTGCCGCTCGCCGACACGGTGAAGCGGGTCGAGCCGCGGCCGGGCGGTCCCGAACCGGTGCTCGACACGCCCGACCGTTCCACCCTGCGGGCCGTGCAGACTCCGCAGGGCTTCCGCCGGGAGACGCTGGCCGAGGTGCACGAGAAGGCGCTCGCCGAGGAGGCCGCCGCGGGGGCCGACGCCCTGCCGGCGGTCACCGACGACGCGGGCCTGGTGGAGCGCTTCGGCGGCCGGGTGGTGGTGGTGCCCGGCCACGAGGAGGCGTTCAAGGTGACCCGTCCACTGGACCTCGTGCTCGCCGAGGCCGTTCTCGCCCGCCGGAGGGCCGCCGATGCCTACTGATCCCACGGCCTCCGGCCCGCGCGCCGAGGACGCGGCGCCGACCGCCCACGCCCCGGCGCCGCCCGCAGCGGACTCGCGGCCGCCGCTGATCCCCCGGGTGGGGATCGGCACAGATGTGCACGCCTTCGAGGCCGGGCGCCCGCTCTGGGTGGCCGGCCTGGAGTGGCCGGGCGCCGAGTACGGCCTGGCCGGGCACTCCGACGCCGACGTGGCCGCGCACGCCTCCTGCGACGCGCTGTTCTCGGCCGCCGGGATCGGGGACCTGGGTGCGCACTTCGGCACCGACCGGCCGGAGTGGTCGGGCGCGTCCGGCGTCCGGCTGCTCGGCGAGGCGGCCCGGCTGGTGCGCGAGGCCGGTTTCGAGATCGGCAACGTCTCCGTCCAGGTGATCGGTGTCCGGCCGAAGATCGGCAAGCGGCGCGCCGAGGCGCAGGCCGCGCTCTCGGCGGCGGTCGGCGCGCCGGTCTCGGTCTCCGGGACGACGACGGACGGCCTCGGCCTCACCGGCCGGGCCGAGGGGCTCGCGGCGATCGCCACCGCGCTGGTGTACGAGCGCCGCTGACCCGGGGGCGCACCAGGAGCGCCGGACAGCGGCAGGGGCGGCCCGGGGGCGGTAGGAGCGGTGGCGGCGGCCGGTAGGCCGTCCGGGTGGTCCGGGCCGGGAATACCCGGCCCGTGACGGGTGTTCAGGAGCCTTGGCCGGTGCCCGAGTCGCTACCGTTCGGAGCGGGCCGAGCGAGGCCCGCCCGCTCACCGCGGGGCGTCCGACGCCGCTTGACGAGAAGAGGTCCCCGATGGCCGCACAGCTCTCCGACCGGGCCAAGGCCCTGATCGACGGCAAGAGCTTCGCCGTGGTCTCCACCATCCAGCCCGACGGCAGCCCCCAGTCCTCGGTGGTCTGGGTCAAGCGGGACGGCGACGACGTCCTCTTCTCCACGGTGGAGGGCCGCCGCAAGCACCTCAACCTGCTGAAGGACCCGCGGATCTCGCTGGTGGTCAACCCGCCGGAGAGCCCCTACTCCTACGTGGAGTTGCGCGGCGAGGCCACCCTCACCCGGGAGGGCGGCAAGGAGCTGATCGACGAGCTGGCGCGCAAGTACCGCGGCGAGGAGTCCTACGGCTACGACGGCCCGGAGGACGTCCGGGTGGTGGTCCGGCTCAGCCCGCGCAAGGTGGTCGGCAACCTCTGAGAGAGCCAGGCGGAGCGGGTGGCTCCGGTAGGCCATGAAGAAGAAACGGCGTAGCCGCGGTATTGACATTCGAGAATGTCGCGGGGCACCCCCTCATGCCCACTACGCTTGACGCTGTGAGCATTCGCCTGTACGACACCAGCACCCGCCAGGTACGCGACTTCGTCCCGCTTGTACCGGGTTGTGTCTCGATCTACCTGTGCGGCGCTACCGTCCAGTCGGCGCCACACATCGGGCACATCCGGTCCGGGCTCAACTTCGACATCATGCAGCGGTGGTTCGCCTACCGCGGCTACCAGGTGACCTTCGCGCGCAACGTCACCGACATCGACGACAAGGTCATCGCCAAGGAGCGCCAGCTCGGTACGCCGTGGTGGCAGATCGCCTACGCCAACGAGCGGGCCTTCAACGACGGCTACGCGGCGCTCGGCTGCCTCCCGCCGACCGTCGAGCCGCGGGCCACCGGGCACATCCCCGAGATGATCGAGATGATGCGGACGCTCATCGCGAAGGGGCACGCCTACGCGTCGGACGGCAACGTCTACTTCGACGTGAAGTCCTTCCCCGGCTACCTGGAACTCTCCAACCAGAAGCTGGAGAACCTGCGCCAGCCCGAGGGCGAGGGCGAGACCGGCAAGCGCGACCCGCGCGACTTCGCGATGTGGAAGTCCGCCAAGGCCGGTGAGCCGAGCTGGGAGACCCCGTGGGGCAGCGGCCGTCCCGGCTGGCACCTGGAGTGCTCCGCGATGGCGCACAAGTACCTGGGCCGGGCCTTCGACATCCACGGCGGCGGGATCGACCTGATCTTCCCGCACCACGAGAACGAGATCGCCCAGTCCAAGGCGTACGGCGACGACTTCGCGAACTTCTGGGTGCACAACGCCTGGGTCACCATGAGCGGCGAGAAGATGAGCAAGTCGCTCGGCAACTCGGTGCTGGTCTCCGAGATGGTCGAGCGCTGGCGTCCGATCGTGCTCCGGTACTACCTGGCGGCCCCGCACTACCGCTCGATGATCGAGTACAGCGAGGAGTCGCTGCGCGAGGCCGAGGCCGGTTTCGGCCGGATCGAGGGCTTCGTCCAGCGCGTGGTCGAGCGCTGCGGCGCGGTCGACGCGGCGCCCGAGGTGCCGCCGGCCTTCGCCGAGGCGATGGACGACGACCTGGGCGTTCCCCAGGCGCTGGCCATCGTGCACACCGCCGTCCGCCAGGGCAACAGCGCCCTCACCGCGGACGACAAGGAGAACGCGGTGGCGCGTCTGGCCGAGGTCCGTGCGATGCTCGGAGTACTGGGCCTCGACCCGCTGGACCCGCAGTGGACCGGGGCCGAGCACGGTGAGGACCTCCACGGGGTCGTCGACTCGCTGGTCAGGCTGGTCCTGGAGCAGCGGCAGGCGGCCCGGACCCGCAAGGACTTCGCCACCGCGGATGCCATCCGTGACCAGCTCGGCGAGGCCGGGCTGGCGATCGAGGACACCCCGTCCGGCCCGCGCTGGACGATCAACAACCAGTAACTCCATCCGAGCGATGGGGTGAGGGTGGGCCGTACCGAACCGGTGCGGCCCTCCCGCATGACGTAGCGCATGTCGTCGGCCGGCACCGGGTTCACGGTGCGGCCGGGCATGCCGGACAGACAGGAAGTACAGCCATGGCCGGCAACAGTGCACGCAGGAACCGCCGCAACCCCGGGTCGAAGAAGGGCGCGAGTGTCGGTACCGGCGGCCACAGCCGGAAGGCGCTCCAGGGCAAGGGCCCGACGCCCCCCGGCGCGGAGCGCAAGGGGCACCCGAAGCAGCGCGCGGCCAACGCCGCGGTCAAGCGCGAGCGGGACGCCAAGGCCCGGGCCGGCATGCGCCGGGCCGGCGGTGGCGGCAAGGGCGGCCGTGGCGGTGCCGGCGCGGCGGAGCTGGTCTTCGGCCGCAACTCGGTGGTCGAGGCCCTGCAGGGCGGGGTGCCGGCCACCGCGCTCTACGTCCTGCAGTTCATCGACACCGACGACCGGGTGCGCGACGCCTTCCAGGCCGCCAACGACCGGGGCATCCCGCTGATGGAGGCCCCGCGCCCGCAGCTGGACCAGATGACCGGCAACATGAACCACCAGGGCCTGGTGCTGCAGGTCCCGCCGTACGAGTACGCGCACCCCGAGGACCTGCTGGCGCAGGCCGCGGACAACGGCGAGGACGCGCTGATCATGGCGCTCGACGGGGTCACCGACTCGCGCAACCTCGGCGCCGTGGTCCGCTCCGCCGCCGCCTTCGGCGCGCACGGCGTGGTCATCCCCGAGCGCCGGGCGGCGGGCATGACCGCCGGTGCCTGGAAGACCTCCTCCGGTGCCGCGGCGCGGCTGCCCGTCGCCCGGGCCACCAACCTGACCCGGACGCTGGAGGCCTACCAGAAGGCCGGCGTGATGGTGGTCGGCCTGGCCGCCGACGGCGAGGCCGAGATCGGTGACCTGGAGGCGCTGGCCGGTCCGGTCGTGATCGTCGCGGGCAGCGAGGGCAAGGGCCTGTCCCGGCTGGTCTCGGAGACCTGTGACATCCGCGTGCGGATCCCGATGCCGGGTGCCACCGAGTCGCTGAACGCCGGCGTCGCCGCGGGCATCGTGCTGTACGAGGCCGCGCGCCTGCGCAGCAAGGTCGGCTGACCCCTCCCGACGCGCGGCCCGGCCGGGCCGTCGTACCGCGGCGGGCCCGACCGGGCCGGCGGGCGGTACGGCAATCCGGCCGGGCCGTTTCCGCGCCCGGGTGAGCCGTTTCGCCGCAGCACAGCGGGGTCGGGCGGCGCAGGAGATCTTCCGGATTCTCCGCAGTCCGCCCGCAATTCGGGTGAAAGCGATCGGGCCCGACCGGGCCCGATCGCTTTTCTCATGATCACTTCAAGTGGGCGCCGGACATCCACTCGGGAGAGTGTCCTAACCGGGTGTCACCCGGTTAGACGGGTGTGGACACCAGAACACCTCGGCGCCCCCTCCTGGGCAACGGCAGCACCGGGATAGACGCGGGCCCCGGCCTCAATACCGTCAAGGTGCCGTCCGACCCCGCGCGCCTCAGCGTCACCCAGGCCAGCTTCCGGCTGCGGCTCGGCACCCCGGTGGCGCCGCTGATCGACGCCCCGGCCGGAGCGCTCTCCACCGGGGCCGCGTTCGGCGACCCGTACGCCGGCCAGGGCCTGATCCGCCGTCCGCTGGTCACCCCGCAGGTGGTCGTGCCCGCCTCGGCCGTACCGGCGCTCGCCGGGGCCGGCGGTGCCGGCGCGCCGCGGCGCAAGGGGCGGGTCACCGCCGTCACCTGGAGCGGCCAGGCGCCCCCCGGGGACCAGGCGGCCACCCGGCTGCTGGAGGCCGTCCGGCTGACCGGCGTGCCCGCGCCGGCCGGGGTCGGCGGGCGCGCCCCGGGCGGCTCCACGGCCGACGACGACACCCGGGTGATCCCGTCGTACGCGGGTGCCCGGACGGTCCCGCGCCAGCCGCGCGAGGGCGCCGGTACCGCCACCGAGGCGGGCGTCGGCCCGGTCGGCGCGCCCCAGGGCTGGACGCCCAGCGGCGAGCTGCCCGAGGTCTCCGCCACCGCCGGTGAGGGCAAGCCGCCGTGGTACCCCGGCCGCCGGGTGGACCTCGGCCTGGTGCTGCTGCCGTTGCGCGCGGTGCTGGGCTCGCTCTCGGTCTACGCCGGGTTCAGCAAGCTCTGCGACCCGGTGTACTTCGACGGCGGCGAGCGCGGCTCGATGATGCGCTGGCTCTCCTCGCTGCACCCCTGGAAGGTCGCCGAACCGCTGCTGTCGTTCGCGATGGCGCACCCGGTGGGCTCGGGGCTGGTGGTCTCGTTCACCGAGATCGTGGTGGGCGTGCTGACCATCCTGGGCCTCTGGCAGCGGCTCGCGGCCGGAGCGGCGATGCTGCTCTCCGCCGCCCTGCTGTTCACCGTCAGCTGGCGGGCCGTGCCGGTCTACGACACGCCCGACCTGATCTTCCTGGCGGCCTGGAGCCCGCTGCTGATCGCCGGAGCGCCGTTCGCCTCGTTGGACGGGCGGCTCAACCTGGAGGCGTGGCGGCGCCACGGCTCGGGCGCGCCGGCGGCACTGCGCCGGCGGGTGCTGCGGCGCGGTGCGGTGGTCACCGCGGTCGTGGTCGGCCTGACCCTGCTGCTCGGGTCGATGCTGGGCGCGGCGGTCCGCACCGGCGGCCGTCCGCACCCGGGGCCGTCCCGGCCGGCGACGGACTACGGCACGCCGGTCTGGCCGAGTGGCGGGCCCTCCGCCACCCCCGGTGGGCAGGGGCCGTCCACCTCGCCCGCGCCCGCGCGGCCGGCCTCGCCGGCGGCCGGCTCGTCCGCGCCGTCGTCCTCGGCGCCGGCCCAGGGCGCGGCCTCGCCGAAGGCCGGGACGCCCACGCCGAGCGGCAAGGCGCGGTCCACCAAGCCGGAGAGCGGTCCGAGTTCGGCCCCGGCGGCGCCGCAGACCGCGGCCCCGGCCGCCTCGGCGCCCGCGTCGCGCAGCACCCCGGCGCCGGGCAACGGCTCGGGGGCGGCGCCCAAGCCGAGCCCGAGCAGCAGCTCCGGCTCGGGGCTGCTCGGCGGCGTGCTGGGCAGCGGGCCGCTGGCCGAGCTGTCCGGCGGCGGGGCCCGGAACTCCCGGCCGGGCTCGCCGACGGCGACCTGACGGGCCGTCGGGCCCTAGGGTCCTAGGGTCCTCGGGCCCTCGGGTCCTCGGGCCCTCGGGAACGACAGGTGGCCGGGTGCTCCGTGGGGGAGCACCCGGCCACCTGTTCGTGGTCCCGGGGCCGGGGGCCGTGGGGCCGCCGCCGGGGTGGGTTACCGGGGCGTGTGGCCGGCTCCGGCGGCGAGTTCCTTGGCCGCCTCGGTGAGGTCCTTCGCGGTGTCGATGGCGCGCCAGTAGACGCCCTGCGGCAGCTGGTACCCCGCCAGGCGCTTGCCGCGCGCGAGTTGGGGGAACGTGGTCCGCTCGTGGTCCCCGACGTCCGGCAGCAGCTCGGCGAACTCCGGGCTGAAGACGTACAGGCCGGCGTTGATCAGGAAGGGCGAGGGCGGCGCCTCGATGAAGTCCAGCACGTTGCCGAACTGGTCCGTCTCCACCGCGCCCCACGGGATGCGCGGACGGGCCAGGGCGAGCGTCGCTACGGCGTCCCGCTCGTGGTGGAAGGCGGCCATGTCGCGCAGGCTGAAGCGGGTCCAGATGTCGCCGTTGGTGGCGTACCAGGGCTCGTCCGGCCGGGGCAGCGCCTTGGCGGCGTACTTCAGACCGCCGCCGCGGCCCAGCGGTTCGGCCTCGACGACGGTGCGGACCTTCAGCGGCAGGTCGGTCCGGTCGAGCCACTCCTCCAGCACGCCGGCCAGGTGACCGCACGAGATGACCACGTCGGTGACGCCCTCGGAGGCGAGCCAGGAGAGCTGGTGCCCGAGGATCGGCGTCCCCGTGCCGGGGATCTCGACCAGCGGCTTCGGCCGGTCGTCCGTGTAGGGCCGCAGCCGGGAGCCCTGGCCGCCGGCCAGGATGACGGCCTGGGTGACGGCCGTCGTGCCGGGCGGGGCCGCCGACGGCTGTGGTGCCTGAGCCGTCTGCGGAGCCTGTGGTGCCTGCGGTGCCTGCGGTGCCTGGGCGGACGTGAGGTCGGCGGCGGAGCCGGAGTCAGCGGTCATGCCTGCACAATAGGGCGGCCGCCGGGGCGTGGCACCCCTAGGCGGCGACCCCGGAGGCGAACGAGCCGTCACAGACCGGCCGGGCGAAGGACCGGGCGCGCTGGACGTCCCCCTGGTACTTGCGCACGGCCGCCTTGCCGAGCTCACCGGCGAGCGAGGTGCAGTACGGCGTCAGGGCCGGCTGCTCGCGCATCGAGCGCTCCAGCAGGTCCAGCGCGCTGCCCGGGTTGTGCGCGCGCAACTCCTCCAGCAGGGCCACGCGCAGGGCGTCCTGCGGAGCCAGGCCCTCCGGGGCCTTGGCCGCGGGCACCCGGCCGATGCCGGCGCCGTCCTCGCTGGAGGCTGCCACGACCTGCTGGTCCAGCCCGGTCGGCGGAGCCCACGGCACCCTGGTCACGGCGAGGGTGCCGGTGGTCACCAGGACCACGGGCAGGGTCAGGGCGATGGTCTGGCCGATTCGGCGAACTAGCTGCTTCACGCTCAGGAGAGTAGCGCTGGGTGGGGCCCGGATCGCCCTCCGTTACACCATCGAGTGACGTGGTGTCCGGGTTCGTCCCTTCACCGTGTTGACGCGGGTGGTGCGGACGGCCGAACGACGGCGGAGCCCCGCCGGACCACGCGGTCCGGCGGGGCTCCGCCCGGGTCGTTCGCCGCCGCGAGCGTCAGTTGCTCAGGCGGGCACCGCTGCTGGTGGAGAACACGTGGGTCTCGTTGGCGATCGGCACGACGTGGATGGTCTCGCCGCGCTGCGGGATCTGGCGGCCGTGCACGCGCACGACCAGGTCCTTGTCCTCGCCGCCGAGCTTGGTGGTGCCGTAGACGAAGCCGTCCGAGCCGAGCTCCTCGACCACGTTGACGGTCACGGCGACGCCCTCGATGCCGCCGGCCGGGACGATCTCGAAGTGCTCCGGGCGGACGCCGACGGTCACCGACTTGTCGGTGCCGGCGCCGGAGAGGTCCTCGCGGGAGATGTTGACGATCGAGCCGCCGAACTTCACCCCGCCGTCCACCAGCGGCACGTCGATCAGGTTCATCGCGGGCGAGCCGATGAAGCCGGCCACGAAGAGGTTGGCGGGCCGGTCGTACATGTTGCGCGGGGTGTCGACCTGCTGCAGCACGCCGCCCTTGAGCACCGCGACGCGGTCGCCCATGGTGAGCGCCTCGGTCTGGTCGTGGGTGACGTACACGGTGGTGATGCCCAGGCGGCGCTGCAGGCCCGCGATCTGGGTGCGGGTGGAGACGCGGAGCTTGGCGTCGAGGTTCGACAGCGGCTCGTCCATCAGGAAGACCTGCGGCTCGCGGACGATCGCGCGGCCCATCGCGACACGCTGGCGCTGACCGCCGGAGAGCGCCTTCGGCTTGCGGTCCAGGTACTCGGTGAGGTCGAGGATCTTCGCGGCCTCTTCGACCTTGGTGCGGATCTCGGTCTTGTTGACGCCCGCGATCTTGAGCGCGAAGCCCATGTTCTCCGCGACGGTCATGTGCGGGTAGAGCGCGTAGTTCTGGAACACCATGGCGATGTCCCGGTCCTTCGGCGGCAGGTGCGTGACGTCGCGGTCACCGATGCGGATCGCGCCGGCGTTCACGTCCTCCAGGCCGGCCAGCATCCGGAGGCTGGTGGACTTGCCACAGCCGGAGGGGCCGACCAGGACGAGGAACTCACCGTCCGCGATCTCCAGGTCCAGCGCGTCCACGGAGGGCTTGTCGGACCCGGGGTAGACACGGGTCGCCTTGTCGTACGTCACAGAAGCCATGGCTGTGCTCTCCTTCACCGGCAGGAACGTGCCGGACGATCCGAGTAAAGGTGGATGTCGTGCGCGGGCCCGCTCCTGGTCCGAACCACGGCGCGGGTCAACTCCGGGCGACGCTACCTGCGCCTACGCCGCTTGTCAGCCCCCGGACCCCTGGAATTCGGCATCGGTTCCATCACGCCCGCCCCACCCGCGATCCCCCGGATATGCCACCACCGCCCCACGGCCGCCCGGTAGACTGCCCCCGGTGCCGCCGTGACCTCGTCGCGGACGGTCACCATGCCTCCTTAGCTCAGCTGGCCAGAGCACCGCTCTTGTAAAGCGGGGGTCGTCGGTTCGAACCCGACAGGGGGCTCGGTGCTCGAAGGGCCGGTCGGGCCGGGGTGATCCCGGGCGGGCCGGCCCTTCGTCGTCGTGGGGCGGGAGGTGCGGCCGCCCCGGCCGTCAGGCGCCCAGCTCCTCCACATACCCCCGCCGTCCCCGGCCGGGTCGCCTGACGCCTGGTCAGCGCGTCTGTGGCGCAATGGCCGTGAACGCCGCCGGTCGGCCATGGGGCGGTCGCGGGTCGCGGGCGAGGAGGGGCTCCCGAGCCCCTCGCGCGAGGTGGACGGGTGCGTCGCGGAGCGTGGCCGGCCGGGCCCGGAGGGGCACCCGCGGTCGTGCGGCGGGCACGGGCGCCGGAGCGGTCGTACGGTGGAGGGGCGGGGGCGAACGGAGGAGGTTGGCCATGCCCGGTTCTCTCACCATCAGCCACCACGAGGCGGCGGTCGCCCTCGATCACGCGGATGCCAAGCGCCTCGCCACGGTGCTGGAGGAGCTCGCGTACCTGCTGGAGATCCCGGGGCCGAACCGGATCAACGAAGCGCAGCTCGACGCCCTGTGCGAGGGCCGGGCGGCCGACCGGACCGAGCTGTCCCGGTGGTCGCGCGGCATCACCGCCGAGCTGAAGGGGCGGCTCTAGGGACGGTCCGGCCGGGCCGGGCGGACCCGCCGTACGATGGCGAGCGGGGCGGGTGGTCCTCGCGCGCCCCGCGGGTACCGGCGTCGCCGGTGGCCGGCCCGACGGAGGAGGGCGGGGGCCCGAGCGTGCCGCAGTCCGTGTCACAGCCCACGGCGATGTCCTGGATGACGGTGGAGACGCCGCTGCCGAGCGGTCCGATGCACATCGCGGTGACGCCGCTGGGAGTGGCCGCCGCGGGCTACCTGGGGCAGCCGGGCGAGCGGCCGCCGTGCACCGACCGGTCGAAGATCGACGCGGTCACCGGGCGGATAGCCGAGTACCTGGCGGGCGGGCGGCGGGAGTTGGGGCTGCCCATCGACTGGAGCCTGAGCACCGGACCGCATCGCGCGGTGCTGCGGACGCTCTGGCACGAGGTGCCGTTCGGGCGGACCATCACCTACGGCGAACTGGCGGCCCGCAGCGGGGTGTTCGAGGGTGTCACGGAGCCGGGACTGGCGGCCAGGACGGTCGGGCAGATGATGGCGGCCAATCCGGTCGCGCTGCTGGTGCCGTGCCACCGCGTGGTGGCGGCGGACGGCATCGGCGGATTCGGCGGCGGCCGGGTCGGGATCGACGTCAAGCGCTGGCTGCTCACCCTGGAGGGCGTGCTGGAGCCGACGCTGGACTGGGACGGCCCGCTGTAGCGGGGCCGGGCGGAGCACGGGCGGCGACCGGGGCGTTGGCCGCCGGCGGGGTGGCGCCGGCGGCGGTTCGCGGGTGTCGGTACGGGTGTCAGTGCACGAGTTCGACCGCGGCCGGACCGCGGTCGAACGAACCCTGGCGCGGCAGGACCGGCTGGATCCCGGAGACCAGGGTGTAGTCGATCCCGGCCGGATCCCCGGTGGGCACGGTGTCCGGCCGCTCGCCGAGCGCCAACTGCACCGCGTTCCACGGCAGGTTGAGGCCGCACAGGCGCAGCTGGTGCAGACCTCCGGAGGGGCGGGTGTTGACGTCGATGACCACCGGCTCCCCGGCCAGGTGGCGGAACTGCACGTTGGACAGGAAGGACATCCCGACGGACTCGATCAGCCGGCGGGTGGGCTCCAGGTACCGCGGCGCGGTGGTGAAGCTCCGGCGGCGCCGGAGCTTGCTGCGGCCGACCGCGGCGAGCAGGGTGCCGTCGCGGTCGCCGAGGCAGTCGACCGATATCTCGGGACCCTCCAGGTAGGGCATCACCAGCAGGTCGGCCGGCTCGTCGGCGGCCGCCAGCGCGGCGGCCACCTGGTCGACCTGGACCCGGCTGTCCCAGCCGGCCAGCCGGTGCAGGCCGAAGGGCTCGCGGGTGAGCATCCGGAAGCCCTCGCCGCCGGCGCCGGAAGCGGGCTTGAGGCAGGCGGTGAGCCCGGCGGACTCGATCCGGTCGACGGCGGCGAGCAGGTCGTCGGCGCTCCGGACCAGCCACCACGGCGGCGTGGGCAGCCCGGCGGCGGCGATCGCCGCGTAGCCGTCGGCCTTGCTGTCGAAGGCCGCGATGGCGGTGGCGGGCGGGCAGACGAGGGCGGTGCCGATCGCCTCGAACTCCTGGTGGTGCAGCGAGATCGCGAGCTGGTTGAGCCGGGGCAGGAAGACGTCGATCGCGTGGCGGGCGCAGTAGTCGAGCGCGTAGGCGACGTAGGCGTCCGGGGGGAGGTCGCCCGGTTCCAGGGTGGCGTGGTCGGCGGCGGCGAGCACCGGGGAGTCGGCGTCGACGTGGGTCGCGTGGATCCGGACGGGGCGCGGCGCGGCGCGCAACTGTTCGATGAAGAAGACGTTCTCGGCGTAGGTGCGGTTGAGCCAGACACGTACGGGGGCACTCATGAACGCCTCCCAGGGCAGGGGTGAACGAGGGGGAGGGCATCCGGTGCGGCCACTCGTTCGTCACTGGCCCCGTGGCCCTTGAGGCGCACCTTAGCGGCCCGGCTCGCCGGGGTGGACGGCGGGTGGGCCGGTGCCCGGGGCGGGGTCCGGCCGGGGGTCGGCCAGGGGTCGGCCGCGGGTGGCGTCGGGGTGCGGCCGGGGTCCGGAAGGAGGGGTTCGACCGCGTTCGAATAGGGATCGAACTGAAATAGATCAGGTGATCTAGTGGTCCTATTTGTTCGGTTATCCCGACCACTCGAAAGAGTGATTGTGGAAGCCTTCGAATGGGCCCATCATGATTCTTGCAAGGCGACACTTCATCGGGTATGCGAAAGGCTCCCTATGTCGACCGAAACCAACGTCGGTATTCCTGCGCCGGGCGGTACGCCGCAATCCGGTTCGCAGCAGAGCCTCGGTACGGCCGGCGCGAGGAACCTCGCGACGACCACCAAGTCCGCGCCGCAGATGCAGGGCATCAGCCCGCGCTGGCTGCTCAGGATGCTGCCGTGGGTCCAGGTCTCCGGCGGTACCTACCGGGTCAACCGGCGCCTGCGGTACGCGGTCGGCCGCGGCCGGGTGAGTGTCGTCCAGACGGGCTCCGAGGTGAGGATCGTCCCACCCACCCTGCGCGAGGTGCCGGTGCTGCGCGGGTTCGAGGACGACGCGGTGCTGGAGGCGCTGGCCGGTCGCTTCGTCCAACGCGATTTCTCCGCCGGTGAGGTCCTGGTCACGGCGGGGACGCCGATCGACGAGGTCCTCATCATCGCGCACGGCAAGCTCGACCGGTGGGGAACGGGCAAGTACGGCGAAGAGGTGGTGCTCGGCTCCCTCGCCGACGGCGACCACCTGGGCGACGAGGTGCTCCAGCGCGAGGACGGCAGCTGGCCGTACGCGGTGAAGGCCGCCACCGCGGGCACGCTGCTGGCGCTCTCCTGGCCGTCGTTCCAGGAGCTCGCGGAGCGTTCCGAGGCACTGCAGCTGCAGATCATGGACTACCTGGCGGGCTTCCAGCAGGCGCAGAACAAGCACGGCGAGGCGGCGATCGAGCTCTCCGCCGGGCACCACGGCGAGTACGAGCTGCCCGGCGCCTTCGTGGACTACGAGCTGAAGCCGCGCGAGTACGAGCTGAGCGTCGCCCAGACGGTGCTGAAGGTGCACAGCCGGGTCGCCGACCTCTACAACCAGCCGATGAACCAGACCGAGCACCAGCTCCGGCTGACCATCGAGGCGCTGCGCGAGCGCCAGGAGGCCGAGCTGATCAACAACCCGGAGTTCGGGCTCCTGCGGAACGCCGCGTACGAGCAGCGGATCCAGACCCACTCCGGCCCGCCCACCCCGGACGACATGGACGAGCTGCTGAGCCGGCGCCGCGGCACCAAGATGTTCCTCGCCCACCCCAAGGCGATCGCCGCCATCGGCCGGGAGTGCAACCGCCGCGGCCTCTACCCGGACACCGTCGAGGTCCAGGGCAAGCCGGTGTTCGCCTGGCGGGGGGTGCCGGTCTTCCCGTGCAACAAGATCCCGGTCGTCGGTGGTCACACCAGCTCGATCCTCGCGCTGCGCACCGGCGAGGACAATCAGGGTGTCATCGGGCTGCACCAGACCGGAATTCCCGATGAATACCAGCCGAGCCTCTCGGTGCGGTTCATGGGGATCAGCGAGAAGGCCGTCATTTCCTATCTCGTCAGCGCCTACTACTCCGCCGCCATTCTGGTGCCCGACGCGGTGGGCGTGCTGGAGAACGTCGACGTCGCGCACCACCACGACTGACCGGGGTCGATCGGCATCGCGCCGACCGGCCGGTCGCGGGGGTCCCGCGGCCGGCCGGACGGCGCCCACCATCAGGGGGAGGAACCCATGGGAAGTTTCACGTTGGAGCGGGAGCACCGGGAGGGCCACGAGGCGGAGGACGTGCTCGCCCGCACCCGTGGTCTGGTCGATCCGGTCCTGCGCGCCGCGGTCGACTCGCTGCCCGGCTCGATGCGCAAGGTGGCCGGCTACCACTTCGGCTGGTGGGAGGCCGACGGCTCACCGGCCGCCGCACCCTCCGGCAAGGCGATCAGGCCGGCCATGGTCCTGGCCGCCACCCAGGCGCTCGGCGGCACCACGGTGACCGCGACCGCGGCGGCGGCGGCCGTCGAGCTCGTCCACAACTTCACCCTGCTCCACGACGACGTCATCGACCGTGACGAGACCAGGCGCCACCGCCCCACCGCCTGGCGGGTGTTCGGCACGACCGAGGCCATCCTGGCGGGCGACGCCATGCACTCGCTGGCGCTGCGCCTCCTCGCGGAGGACACCCACCCGGCCGCGCAGGGCGCGATCCGCCGGCTCACCGACTGCGTGGTCGAACTCTGCGAGGGCCAGCAGATCGACTGCGCCTTCGAGCAGCGCAGTGACGTTTCGCTCGCCGAGTGCCTGGCGATGGCGGAGGCGAAGACGGGTGCGCTGCTCGGGGCCGCCTGCGCGATGGGCGCGCAGTACGCGGGCGCCTCGGAGGAGGCGGCGCAGGCGATGGACGGCTTCGGCCGGGAGATCGGCCTGGCGTTCCAGCTCATCGACGATCTGATCGGGATCTGGGGGGATCCCGCCGTCACCGGCAAGCCGGTCGGGGCGGACTTGGTGGCACGCAAGAAGTCCCTGCCGGTGGTGGCGGCGCTCGGCTCCGACACACCCGACGGGCGGGCGCTGGCCGAGCTGTACGCGCTCGCGCGTCCGCTCAGCCCGGAGGAGTTGAGCCGTTGCGCGGCCGCGGTGGAGGGTGCGGGCGGCCGGGGCTGGGCGCAGGGGGAGTCGTGCGAGCGGATGGCCGCCGCGCTCGGCCAGTTGGCGACGGCGGTGCCCGAGCCGTCCGCGGCCGACGAACTGCTGGCGCTCGCCGAGTTGGTCACCCGGCGGACGCACTGACCGGGGGTCCGTCGGCCGCGGCGCACGGTCCGGTCCGCGCCGCCCGGCGCGCGTGCCGGTTCCTGCCGCCCGGGCGTGCGCACTGATCGCGTCGGTCCGGTGACCACAGCCCCGGTCTCCTGGCCCGCCCGGGCCCGACGGACCCGCCTGGCTCGCCGCCTCGGTAGGGCGGCGAGCCAGACAGCGTCGGTGCGCAGGACACGGCCCGCATCGCGCTACGCGAGGGCGGCGAGCAGGCGCTGCTCCTTGGCGGGGACCATGCCGGCCTTCTGAGCGGCACCCTTGCGGCCCTTGAGCCCGTCGGCGTCGGTGTCCTCGGCCGGGCCGCGCGCGCGGAGCCAGGCCCAGGTGTCCCGGGCGGTGTCGGCGAACGGCCGACACTGCAGGCCGGCCGCCTGCGCCCGGGCGGTGTCGGCGAGCCAGACGCCCGCCAGCTCCGGCACGTCGGGTGCCCAGAGCGGGAGTTCGCTCCAGGGCTGGACGCTGTCCGGACCTTCGGCGAGCAGCGGGCCGTCCTCGACCCAGACGAGCTCCGCCGGCGGGTGGGCGGCGCCGTCTCCGTCGACGGTCTCGCCGACCACCTCGACGCAGGTCGTCAGGAACTCCCCGAAGGTGACGTTCCCGGCCGGGGCGGTGGTGAGGTAGCGCCCGGTACGACCGGCCTCCAGCGCGGTCACGCCGAACACCGCGAAGTCTCGGACGTCGATGACCTGCATCGCCCGGGTCGGGTCACCCGGAGCCAGTACCCGGCCGCCGCGGGCCATCCGCTCCAGCCACCACGGCAGGCGGCCGCCGTTCTCGTGAGGGCCGATCAGCAGGCCGCTGTTGAGGATCAGCGTGCGGTCGGCCCCGAATCCCTCCAGCACCGCGCGTTCGCAGCCGGCCTTGAGGGGGTTGCCGGGGGGCTGGTCGGGCGGGGTGTCGGCGGGGCAGGGGTGCAGGGGCGCGGTCTCGTCCACCGCCCGGGCCGGCCAGTCGGCGAAGGCGTGCACGGAGGAGACGAAGGTGTAGTGGTCCGCGTGCGCGCGCAGCAGCCGGGCGGAGAGCGCGGCCTGGGCGGGCTGCTGCGCCGAGGTGTCGACGACGGCGTCCCACCGCCGTCCCTCGACCAGCCGGGCCAGGTCGTCGGCGGAGTCGCGCTCGCCCCGGACGGTCTCGACGCCGGGCAGGTCGCTGCCGGAGCGGCCGCGGTTGAAGGTGGTCACGTCGTGGCCCCGGTCGAGGGCCTGCGAAGCGTAGGCCCGTCCGAGGAAGGACGAACCGCCGAGCAAGAGGATCTTCATATCGCCAGCCTCTCCCGGTCGGACCCGCCACAGGCTTCCGTTCGCGGCGGGCGGACGCACCCGGAGATGCCCCGGGCGCACTCCGGAGGCCTCCGGACGCACCCGGAGCTACCTCGGAGGTACCCCAGGCGTTCTCCGGAAGCATCGCGAACCCACTCCGGACGTACCCCGGGGGCCCGGGTGCGCGGGCGGGGCCCCTTCCGGCATCGCCGACATGCTGATCGACTGGGCCGCCCCTAGGATCCGTTTGAACCTGTATGTCCGGATAAGGGGCATGCGCCGAGGCAGGGGAGAGCGACAGCATGGGCAACCCGGCACTCGTGGATCCGGCCACCGTCCGCGCGACCGCCGCCGAGGCATGGATCTGGGGGTTCCCGCTCCTGGAGAACTACCGGACGCTCTACCCGCAGGCCGTCGACGACGCGGACCCGCGCCACATCGGCGGCTTCGGCGTCTTCCGGCACCATGCGCAGCCCCCCACCCCGGCGACCACCGACGTCGTCACGCCCGACAACGACACCCGGTACTCCTGGGCCTGGCTCGACCTCCGGGCCGAACCGTGGGTCGTCTCGGTGCCCGCCGAGGACCGCTACTACGTCCTCCCACTGCACGAACTCGACACCTCCTACGCCGGGTTCATCGGCACCCGGGCCACCGGCCGGGAGGCCGGCGACTACCTGGTTGCGGGCCCCGGCTGGCAGGGCGCGGTGCCCGAGGGCACGGCCGGTGTCATCCGCACCGCCACCGAGCTGATCGGCATCGTCGGCCGCACCCTCCTCGGCGGTACCTCGCCGGAGGCGGTCGAGGAGCTGAAGGGCCTCCAGCGGCAGTACCGGCTGCGCCCGCTGCACGAGTACGCGGGCACCGCGGCACCGCCGCCCGCACCCAACCCCGTCTGGCCGGTCTGGCGGGAGGAGGTGCTGGGCACCATCGAGTTCTTCGGCTTCCTCGACTTCCTGCTCGGCTTCTGCCCCGTGCTGCCCGCCGACGCCGACCTGCGCGGCCGGCTCACCGATCTGGGCATCGACGGCCGGGGCGAGTTCGAGCCCGCCGCGCTGCCGATCGAGGTCCGCGCCGAGATCGGGCGCGGCATCGCCGACGCCCGGGCCGAACTCACCCGGGCCGCCGAACGGGCCGCGGATCGGACCGGGGATCGGACCGGGCAAGGGGCCGGGGACACGGCCGGCCTCTCCGGCACGCGCGAGCGGCTCGGCACGGACCACCTCCGGCGGGCCGTCGGCGCCTTGCGGGACCTGTACGGGCTGCCCGTCGAGGAGGTCTGGTACGGCGCCTGGACGGCCGACAGCGACGGCAACAGCCCGCCGAACACCGGCGAGCACGACTACGTCCTGCGCTTCGGACCGGACGCGCTGCCGCCCGCGCGGTTCTTCTGGTCGGCGACCATGTACGCGCTCCCCGGGCGCCGACTGGTCGACAACCCGCTGGACCGCTACTCGATCGGCGACCGCACCCCCGGGCTGGCCCGCGACCCGGACGGCGGCCTCACCCTCTACCTCCAGCACAAGCGCCCGGCCGACGCCCAGCACTCGGCCAACTGGCTGCCCGCGCCCGACGGCCCGTTCGAGGTGGTCGTCCGGCTCTACGGACCGGACGAGCAGGCCCGCGAAGGCCGTTGGGCGCTCCCACCGCTGACACCACGCTGAGCCCGGCACCGCCTCCAGCCCCGCGAGCGGCACCACCCACCCACGACCCGCCACCCACCCACGACCCGCCACCGACACACCCCGACCCCGCCACCCACCCACGACCCGCCACCGACACACCCCGACCCCGCCACCCGGACCCCGGGAAGGACTACCGATGACCCAGCCCGAGCTGGAGGCCCTGGCCGCCGACGCCTACGTCTACGGCTACCCGCTGGTCTCCGACCTCACCATGGTCGAGCGCTTCACCGCAGGCGGCCTGGGGACCCTGCCGGCGGCCCCCTTCAACGACTTCAGCCACGCGACCAGACTGGCCGGCCCGGACGACCCCTTCGTCTCCGTCAACAACGACACCGTCTACTCGATCGCCCAGCTCGACCTCTCCGAGGGGCCGCAGGTGCTGCGGGTACCGGACACCGACGGGGCCTACTACGTCCTGCAGTTCGTCGGCGCGTGGACCGACAACTTCGCCTACCTCGGCCGGCGGGCCACCGGCACCGGCGCGCAGACCTGGCTGGTCGTCCCGCCCGGCTGGCACGGGACCCCGCCGGACCGGGAACGCGTGATCGTCTCGCCGACCACCGTGGCCACCGTCGTCGGCCGCTTCGCCTGCACCGGCCCGGAGGACCTGCCGCGCGTCCGGGCCCTCCAGGAAGGGCTGACGCTCGAACCGCTGGAGCCGGGCGGCCTGGCCGCCGGGCTGCCCGAGCCGGACCCCGCGGTGCCCGAGCGGCTGGCCTTCTTCGAACGGCTGCGGATCTGGATGGCGGCCTTCCCGCCCGCCGGGCCGGACGTCGAGTACCAGCAGCGCTTCGCCCCGCTCGGCCTGCTCGACACCGGACCGTCGCCGTACCGCGCCGCCGAGCCCGAGTGGACCCTCGCCCTCCTCAAGGGCCTGGCCGCGGGCCGGGAACGGGTCGAGGCCGCCACCCGGCCGCCGGAGGACCACCCGGCCGGCGAGTGGCGCTCCGGGCTGCACCTGTTCGACTTCAACGTCGACTTCCTCGGCCCCGGCACCATCGACGACCCGGAGTGGCGCATCCCGGACCGCCGCGCCGCCTACCTCAGCCGCGCCGCCGCCGCCCGCGCCGGACTCTGGGGCAACCACGCGTACGAGGCCACCTACGCGATGACGTACGACGACGCCGACGGGCGGCCGCTGAGCGGCGCCCACAGGTACACGCTGCGCCTGGACCAGCCGCCGCCGGCCGAGGCCTTCTGGTCCGTCACCATGTACGGCCTGCCGGACTACTACCTGGTCGCGAACCCGATCGAGCGCTATTCGATCGGCGACCGGACGCCCGGCCTGGTCTACGCCGAGGACGGCTCGCTGACGCTCCGGCTGCAGCACGACCGCCCCACCGACCCGGCGGAGGAGGCGAACTGGCTGCCGACCCCGGCGGGGGAGTTCCGGCCGATCATCCGGCTCTACCAGCCGAAGCCGGCCGCCCTCGACGGCACCTACCGGGTGCCGCCGATCCGGCGGAGCTGAGCGGGTTGTCCGCACACCGGTGACCGGGAGGAGTCGGGATGGGTGACGCCGTCGGCCAGATGCTGGCCTCGGCCGTCGGCATCGCGCTCAGCCCGATGCCGCTGATCGCCGTGATCCTGATGCTGGCCACCCCGCAGGGCCGGACCAACGGGCCGGCCTTCACGGGCGGCTGGGTGGCGGCGCTGGGAGCGGTGGTCGCGGTGGTGGTGTCGGCCGGCTCCGGGCTGAGCACCAGCTCCGCCCCGCCGGCCTGGGCGTGGTGGCTGAAGCTGGCGCTGGGCGCGCTGTTCCTGCTGCTGGGGTTCGAGCAGTGGCGGGGCCGTCCGCGCGAGGGCCATGTGCACGCGCCGCCGACGTGGATGCAGGCGATCGACCGCTTCACCCCGGTCCGGGCGGCCGGCCTGGGCGCCGCCCTGGTGGTGGCCAACCCGAAGAACCTGGTGCTGGCGGTGGGCGGCGCGGTCTCGATCGCCACCAGTACGGCCTCCGGCGGCGGCAAGGCGGGCGCGGCCGCGCTGATGGTGGTGATCGGCTCGCTCTGCACGGTGGTGCCGCTGGCGGTGTCCCGGTTCGGCGGCGACCGGTCGACCCGGGTGCTGGGTGAGTGGAAGGCGTGGATGGCCGCGCACAACGCGGCCATCATGATCGTCCTCCTGGTCGTCCTCGGGGCGAAGTACCTCGGCGACGGCATCGCCGGGCTGACCGGCTGACCGGCTGAGCCACGGGGCCGGGGGGCGGGTGGCGGGGCCGGGGGCAGAGCGTCCCCACCCCGGCCCGTGCCTCCCGCTCCCCTCCCGGTTCAGCGCGGCGAAGCGGGCGCCGACGCGCCGCCCCTCGGCGCCGGTGACGCAGACCCGCCCGGCGACGCGGCCCCGCTGGGCGTCCCCGTCCCCGTCCCAGTGCCTGTCCCCGTCCCCGGACCGGTCGGCGCGCCCGTGGGCGCCCCTGTCGGCGCGCCCGTCGGAGCCCCGGTCGGTGTCGCCGGGGGAGCGGTCGTCGGCGTGCCGCTCGGCGCGGCCGTCGCCGTCGGTCCGGTCGGCGCCGCCGTGGGCCCGGGCCCGGTCGGGGTACCACCGGTCGGCGGGCCCGTCGGCGTACCGCCGGTGGGCGTCGGCCCCGGATCGGTCGGGGCCGAGGTCGGCTCGCCCGGCGCCGAGGTGCTGCCGCCCCGGTGGTGCGGGCCGCCCTCCAGGGTGACCACCGCCTGCGAGGGCGGCAGGGCGATCCGGGCGGTCCAGTGCGCGTCCGGCGCGAGGTCCTCGTCGACGGTGACGATCACCGTGATCCGCTGGCCCGGTGCGAGCGTTCCGGCGTCCCGGCTGAGGCGCAGCCAGGCGGCCCCCACCTCGGCGTGCCAGCGGATCTCGGTGGCGCCGGAGTTGGTCAGGGTGAGGACGGTGCGGTTGCCGTACTCGCCGGCCTCGACGGTCAGCAGCCCGATCGGCGCGGTGGCCGGTGCCCCCGGACCACCGGCGGGGCCTGCGGCGCCCGGCGCGGTGCCCGGGCCGCCGGTGACGGCGGGGGCCGGTGCGGCGACCAGTGTCGGACTGCCGAGCGGGGTGGCGCCCCGGCCGGGGACCGGAATCGCGGGGCCCTGGATCCCCGGGAGCAACGTTTCTGCACCCCTGGCCCCGGCCAGTTCCAGCCCCGCCACCGCCGGGGCCGCGCCCACGGCCCCCACCACCCCGCCGGGCAGCCCGGACTGCCCGGCCACCGCCCCCGGCCCGCCCGGCCGGTGCCCGGCGGCCCGCGCGTCGTCCTCGACCCGGACCGAGGAGACGGAGGCCGCCGCCCCGGTGCCGCCGCCACCCCGGTGGCCGGCCCAGAGCGCCACCACCGGCGCGGCCAGGACGGCGGCCAGCACCCCGGTGGTCACCACCCGGCGGCGTACCGCCCGGGCCCGGCCGCTGTCCGGCGCCCGGTGGCGCGGGAACCCGCCCTGGTCGAACCGGAGACCGGGCTCGACCACCGGGGCCGGCCCCGAGGACCTCCGCCGGGCCGCCTCCTCCGCCGCACGCGGCAGGAACACCGCCCCGTCGGCCCCTGCCCCGGTCGCCGCCGGGGCCGCCGGGGCGGACAGGACCGGCAGCCCGGACAGGCCGTCGGCGCCCTGAGTCACCTCGCCGGCCACCCGCTCCGCGGTGCCCCGACAGGTCGGGCAGTCCGCCACGTGCTGCACCAGCTCGCGGCGCAGCGCGGGGCCGAGCACCCAGTCCCGCCAGCTCTCCGCCCCGGCCCCGCCGAGCCGGTCCAGTTCGGGGCAGCTGCCGACACCGAGCACCAGCAGCGCCGCCCTGGTCCGGCCGACCTCGGCCTCGGCCGAGGCGAGCAGTGCGCGGCAGCTCTCGAAGGGGACGCCCAGGACGGCCGCCACCTCGATCGGGCTCAGCCGGTGGCGCACCGACAGTTCAAGCGCCTCGCGCTGCTCGGGGTCGGTGCCGGCCGCCTCGGGCCAGGCCAGCGAGGCCAGCTCCCGGCGCCGACGGCCCGCCTCCGCGGCCGAGGTCCCGGCGGCGTCCGACGGGCCCGCACCGCCGGTACCCGCGCCGGTCACCGCGTCGAGCAGGCCGGCGACGGCGGCGGCCCCGGCGGCGGCACCAGGACCGGCAGCGCCACCGCCGCCGAGTCCGCCCCCGTCCTCCAGGCGCCGCAGGCAGCAGTACCGGGCCAGCGAGTACAGCCAGGCCCGGACCATCCCCGGTTCGGCGAGCCGGGCCCCGTGCCGCCGCGCCAGCTCGCGCACCTCGCGCAGGGCGGCCGCGGCCGCGTCGTGCTCGCACAGCACCGAGAGGCAGTAGGTGAACAGGCCGTCCACCTGCCGGTCGTACGCCGCGAGCACGGGGTCGCGCGGCCCTTCGATACGCGTTGTCACCCGTCCGACGGTAGAGAGACCCGGGCCCCCGGCCGGGCTCTTCCCTGCTGTTGTACTTCTTTCGGGTAACAACATCGCCCATTCGTGGACCGGAGGTGCCCGCACCGTCCCGTCCCCGCGCCGCGGCCGCCGGACCCGCGTTGTCGTACCCAGGCGCTACGGTGACCGCATGGCTGCCCGCACCAAGACCACCGCCAAGCCGCGCCCGGCGTACCGCTGCACCGAGTGCGGCAACCAGCTGCCCAAATGGGTCGGCCGCTGCCCGGAGTGCAACGCCTGGGGCACGGTCGAGGAGTACGGCGCGGTGCCGATCAGGACGACGGCCGCCGGGCCGGTGAGCGCGCCCGCCCGCCCGATCGCCCAGATCGACGGCCAGGTCGCGACGGCCCGCTCCACCGGTGTGCCCGAGCTGGACCGGGTGCTCGGCGGCGGCCTCGTCCCCGGCGCCGTGGTGCTGCTGGCCGGCGAGCCCGGCGTCGGCAAGTCCACCCTGCTGCTGGACGTCGCGGCCAAGGCGGCCAGTGCCCAGCACCGCACGCTCTACGTCACCGGTGAGGAGTCGGCCGGTCAGGTCCGGCTGCGGGCGGACCGGATCAACGCGCTCTCCGAGCACCTCTACCTCGCGGCCGAGTCCGATCTCGGCGCCGTCCTCGGGCACATCGACGCGGTGAACCCGGGCCTGCTGATCCTGGACTCGGTGCAGACCATCGCCTCCGCCGAGCTGGACGGCGCGCCCGGCGGGCCGGCCCAGGTCCGCGAGGTGGCCGGTGCGCTGATCCGGGCGTCCAAGGACCGCGGCATGGCCACCCTCCTGGTCGGGCACGTCACCAAGGACGGCCAGATCGCCGGCCCCCGCCTGCTGGAGCACCTGGTGGACGTGGTGCTGAGCTTCGAGGGGGACCGCCACGCCCGGCTGCGGATCATCCGCGGGATCAAGAACCGCTACGGCGCCACCGACGAGGTCGGCTGCTTCGAGCTGCACGACGAGGGCATCGTGGGCCTGGCCGATCCCTCCGGCCTCTTCCTGACCAGGCGTGACAAGCCCGTCCCCGGGACCTGCCTGACCGTCACGCTGGAGGGCCGGCGTCCGCTGGTGGCGGAGGTGCAGGCGCTGATGGTGGATTCGCAGATCCCGTCCCCGCGCCGGACGACCTCCGGCCTGGAGTCGCCCCGGATCGCGATGATCCTGGCCGTGGTCGAGCGGCACGGCGGGGTCAAGCTCGGCAAGCAGGACATCTACACCGCGACGGTCGGCGGGGTGAAGCTGAGCGAGCCCTCGGCGGACCTCGCGATCGCGCTCGCCGTGGCCAGCTCCTCCTCGGACACCCCGCTCCCGAGCAACCTGGTGGCGATCGGCGAGGTCGGTCTGGCGGGCGAGGTACGGCGGGTGACGGGCGTGCAGCGGCGGCTGGCCGAGGCGCACCGGCTCGGCTTCACGCACGCGCTGGTCCCGCCGGACCCGGGCAAGGTGCCGGCGGGGATGACGGTCGTCGAGGTCGCGGACATCGGGGAGGCGCTGCGGGCCATCCCGGGCCGCCGCCGGGCCGCCGCCAAGCCGCGCGGTGAGGCGCCGTCGGCGCCGCCGACCCCGCGCCGGGCCGCCGCCGCGGCGCCCGTCGCGGCCTACCCGGAGGAGCTCATGGAGGGGTGGGAGCCGGTCGACTCGGACGAACTGCGCTGACCCAAGCCCTGTTAATGCCGCACGCAGTTAGACTTTCCCCTGTCTAATTGGCAATAAGGCAGTAATAAGCGACAGAGCGACAGACCGTAGGCCGGCGCACGGCGCGAGGCGCGCGGCACGGGGTCGACCGGAGGAGTCACGTGGCAGGCAGCGACCGGGTGGACAAGTCCTCCCGCGAGGAGGCCCTGCTGCGGGCCTCCCTCACCGCCATCGCCCCCGGCACGGGGCTGCGTGACGGCCTGGAACGCGTGCTGCGGGCCAACACCGGCGGTCTGATCGTGCTCGGCTTCGACAAGACCGTCGAGTCGATCTGTACCGGCGGGTTCGTCCTGGACGTCGAGTTCACCGCGACCCGGCTCCGCGAGCTGTGCAAGCTCGACGGCGCCGTGGTGCTGGACAAGGACATCACCAAGATCGTTCGGGCCGGCGTACACCTGATGCCGGACTCCACCATCCCCACCGACGAGACGGGCACCCGCCACCGCACCGCGGAGCGGGTCAACCGGCAGACCGGGTTTCCCGTGGTCGCGGTGTCGCACTCGATGCGGCTGATCGCGATGTACGTCAACGGCACCCGCCGGGTGCTGGAGGACTCCACCACCGTCCTCTCCCGGGCGAACCAGGCGCTGGCCACGCTGGAGCGGTACAAGCTCCGGCTGGACGAGGTGGCCGGCACGCTCTCCGCCCTGGAGATCGAGGACCTGGTGACGGTCCGGGACGTCACCGCCGTCGCCCAGCGGCTGGAGATGGTCCGGCTGATCGCCACCGAGATCGCCGGCTACGTGCTGGAGCTCGGTATCGACGGCCGGCTGCTCTCCCTCCAACTGGACGAGCTGATCGCGGGCGTGGAGCCGGAGCGCGAGCTGGTCGCCCGGGACTACTTCCCGGAGCGGGCCGCGAAGAAGGGCCGGACGGTCGCCGAGGTGCTGGCCGATCTGGAGGCGCTGACCCACGCCGAGCTGCTCGATCTGCAGACGGTGGCCAAGGCGCTCGGCTACTCGGGCTCGCCGGAGTCGCTGGACTCCGCGGTCTCGCCGCGCGGCTACCGCCTGCTGGCCAAGATCCCGCGCCTGCCCAACACCGTGATAGAGCGGCTGGTCGAGCATTTCGGCGGACTGCAGAAGCTGCTCGCGGCCAGCATCGACGATCTGCAGACGGTCGAGGGCGTCGGCGAGACCAGGGCACGCTCGGTGCGCGAGGGACTGTCCCGACTTGCTGAATCGTCCATCCTGGAGCGCTACGTCTGACGACGACCAGTACGTGCGGGCGGCCCTCGGGGAACCTTTCCCGGGGGCCGCTCCGTGTCGCGGCGCCGCCCGTCGCGCCGCCCCGGCGAACCCCGTCCGGAGGCGGCCGGAAACGCGCCGAAGCCCCGGCGCGGCGTGTGCCGGGGCTTGGCGGGAGGGCGTCGGGAGAGCGGGGTGTTCGGGGCGCTCAGCTCTCCAGGCGGATCGAGGAGCGCGCCGACACCTGGCCGCCGGAGAGGCCGGTGAGGTCGGCGACCACCAGGTAGGTGCCGGCGGGCGCGGCCGCGGGATCGGCGGTGGCGCACTGCGGCTTGCTGCGACCGCGGTCCCAGGTGAAGGTCTCGGTCAGGCCGCTGTTGGCCGGGATCTGCACCCAGTTGCCGCCGCGGTCGGCCGGGCAGTCGCCGGAGGACCAGACGCGGTCGCCGTTGCTGGCCGTCACCGTGATGGCGGAGGCCGTCCGCCCGAGGTCCACCCGGCAGTTGGCGCCGGAGGAGTTGTGGACGGTCAGCGTCAGCTTCGGCTTGTCCTTGGGCTGGTAGGAGTTCTGGGCACTGGCCAGCTCCAGCGTCACCTGGGAGGAGGCGCAGACGGGCAGCGCCATCACCTCGGAGGTGTTCACCGGGGGAGTGCCGCCGCCGCTGCCGCCGCTGCCGCCGGAGCCGCCGGCCGCGCCGCCGCCGGTACCGCCCGCGGCGGACCCGCCGCCGGCCGATCCGCCGGTGGCCGAGCCGCCGCCGGTGGCCGGGTTGGCCGCGCCACCGGAGCCGCCCGTGCCGCCGGTGCTGAGGCTGGCGTCGCCGCCACCGGATCCGGAGACCGCGCCGCCGCCCGGGTTGGTGCCGCCCGTCCCGCCGCTGCCGGGGCGCGAGTTGTTCGCGGGTCCGGTCGACGACGCGCCCGGGGTGATCGTCTGGACCGGGGTCTGGGAGGGAGCGGCCTGCGCGCCCTTGCCCGCCGGTCCGCCACCACCACCGCCCTGATCGGACATCAGCCAGACGAGCAGGGCGACGACCGCGGCGGCGGCGACGGCGACGACGAGACGCCGTCGCCAGTAGATCGAGGCCGGCAACGGTCCCACGGGTTGACGCAGAGAAGGCACGCCCAAACTCTACGAGACAGTGTGTGCCCTGTGACTCATCAACACCGCACACTCGTCCCTTCCTTCACATGATCCGCCATATGAGCCGTTCGGGGGAGTCCGGGTGGGGGCCTTCCGAGGCAATCCGGAACCTGCCCGTCCGCTCCGAGCCTGATCAGAGGCAGCTCCGAGGCCGCTCCGCGCCCGGGCCCGCACCCGCTTCGAGCGGCGGCGCGGACATGGGAGGATCGAAGGGCCATGGCTGCCATCACCGTCACCCCCGCCGTCCCCGCCCCCTCGTCCGCGGCGGCCGCCGTACCGGCGCTGCCGCTGCCGTTGCCGGTGCTGCACTCGACCGTCCTCGGCTGGTACGACGCCCACCAGCGCGACCTCCCCTGGCGGACCCCGGAGGCCTCGCCCTGGGCGGTGATGGTCAGCGAGTTCATGCTCCAGCAGACCCCGGTGAAGCGGGTGCTGCCGGCCTACGCGGCATGGCTGGAGCGCTGGCCGACACCGGCCGACCTGGCGGCCGACGCGCCGGGCGAGGCGGTCCGGATGTGGGGCCGGCTGGGCTACCCGCGGCGGGCGCTGCGCCTGCACGGGGCGGCGGTGGCGATCACCGAGAAGCACGGCGGCGTCGTCCCGGACGACCACGCGACGCTGCTCTCGCTGCCCGGCGTCGGGGAGTACACGGCCGCGGCGGTGGCCTCGTTCGCCTTCCGCCAGCGGCACGTGGTGCTCGACACCAACGTCCGGCGGGTGTTCGCCCGCGCGGTGACCGGGGTGGAGTACCCGGCCCAGGCCACCACGGCGGCCGAGCGGCGGACGGCGACGGCGCTGCTGCCCGACGACGCCGACACGGCGGCGACCTGGGCGGTCGGCGTGATGGAGCTGGGGGCCCTGGTCTGCACGGCGCGCGCACCGGAGTGCGGCGGCTGTCCGCTGTTCAGCCACTGTGCGTGGCAGCGGGCCGGCCGCCCGCCGTACGAGGGCCCGGCCCGGCGCGGCCAGACCTACGAGGGAACGGACCGGCAGGTGCGCGGGAAGCTCCTCGCGGTGCTGCGGGACGCGCACGGCACGGTCGGGCAGGCACGGCTGGACGCGGTCTGGCCGGACGCGGTGCAGCGGGCCCGGGCGCTGGACGGACTGGTCGCCGACGGCCTGGTCGAGCCGGTCGAGCAGGGGGTCTACCGCCTGCCGCAGTAGCACGGGGGCGGCCCGTGGCGGCCCGTGGCGGCCCTTGGCGGCCTGCGGGACGGCGGACCGGAACCACCCGCGCCCGGAGACGCGAAAGCCCCCCTCCCAGGGCGGGAGGGGGGCTCTCCGGGCGTCAGATCGCGACGGCCTCGATGTTGGGCTCGGTGCCCTTGGCGTCGTCCTTCGCCGGCGAGCCGGCGCCGCGCAGCGGCACCTCGCGCAGGAACACCGCCGCGGCGATCGAGATCACCGCGGCCGCGGCGCCCCAGAGGAAGACGGTGTGCATGCCGTTGGCCACGGCGTGGTGGTACGCGTCCTGGACCGGGGCGGGCAGCGCCCGCAGCGCGGCCGGGCTCAGGGAGCTCGGGTCGCCCTTGCCACCGCCGTTGGCGGCCGCGTCGCCGAGCCGCTCCTTCATGGTCTCGGTCACCCGGTTGTTGAACAGGGCCCCGAACAGCGCCACACCGAAGGAACCGCCGATGGTGCGGAACAGCGTGGCGGTGGAGCTGGCCACGCCCATGTCCTTGAGCTCCACGCTGTTCTGTGCGACCAGCATGGTGATCTGCATCAGGAAGCCCATGCCGGCGCCGAGCACCACCATGTAGCAGGCCGAGGCGAAGCTGCTGGTGTCGGTGGAGAGCATGGACAGCAGCAGCATGCCGCCGGTCATCACGATGGTGCCGATGATCGGGTAGATCCGGTACTTGCCGGTCTTGGTGACCGCCTGGCCGACCACCAGCGAGACGACCAGCATGCCGAACATCATCGGCATCAGCAGCAGGCCGGAGTTGGTCGCCGAGGCGCCCTGAACGGTCTGCTGGTAGAGCGGCAGGAAGACGGTCGAGCCGAACATCACGAAGCCGACGATGAAGCCGATCAGCGAGACCAGGGTGAAGTTCAGGTTCTTGAACAGGTCGAGCGGGAGCATCGGCTCCTCGACCCGCTGCTCGACGTAGCAGAAGGCGATCAGCGTGGCGGCGGCGAGCGCGCCCAGGCCCAGGATCTGCTTGGAGCCCCAGGCGTACTCCTGGCCGCCCCAGGTGGTGATCAGGGTGAGCGCGGTGATGCCGGTGGTGAGCAGGAGCGCGCCCACGTAGTCGATGCGGGCCTTGCTGCGGACCTTCGGCAGCTTCAGGGTGACCACGACGACGGCGAGCGCGATCACGCCGAGCGGCAGGTTGATGTAGAAGGTCCAGTGCCAGCTCAGGTGGTCGGTGATGAAGCCGCCGACCAGGGGGCCGCCGATGGTGGCGAGCGCCATCACCGCGGCGAACATGCCCTGGTACTTGCCGCGGTCACGCGGCGGGACCAGCGCACCCATGATCGACATCACGCCGACCATCAGACCGCCGGCGCCCAGGCCCTGGAGGGCGCGGAAGCCGATCAGCTCGTTCATGTTCTGCGAGAGGCCGGACAGCGCCGAACCCACGAGGAAGATCACGATCGAGGTGAGGAAGATGCCCTTGCGGCCGTAGAGGTCGCCGAGCTTGCCCCAGATCGGGGTGGAGGCGGCGGTGGCCAGGGTGTAGGCGGTCACCACCCAGGACAGGTGCTCGGCGCCGCCGAGGTCGCCGACGATCGTCGGCATCGCGGTGCCGACGATCAGGTTGTCGAGCATGGCCAGCAGCATGGTGACCACCAGGCCGATCATGACCAGGCGGATCTCCCGGGGGGAGCGCGACTGCTGCTCCTCGGGCGTCGTCGTTTCCGGTGCCGGGGTGGCGGCCTTGGGTTGTGACATGGGGTGGTGTCTCCCGGACTGGAGGCGGACGACCGATCTGGCCTGCGGAAGGCTTACTTACTTGTCGCCCGGCTAGTTTGTGGACCGTCGGCACGGTAAGTTGTGCACTAGCCGGTCGTCAAGCCAGTTTCCAGGTCGACCACCGGAACGGGGAGAATGAGTTCGGACGGGCAGGTGTCGACCGGCGCCGGCCGGACGCAGCCACAGCAGTCACCGACGCAGTCAACGAGGCAGGCCATGGGTACGACGCACAGCCCCCGCAGCGACACCCGGGCCCGTATCGTCGCGGTCGCACTGGAGCTCTTCTCCGAACAGGGGTACGAGCAGACCTCGCTCCGCGAGATCGCCGACCGCCTGGGCGTCACCAAGGCCGCGCTCTACTACCACTTCAAGACCAAGGACGACATCGTCCACGGCATCGTGCAGAGCATGGCCGCGCCGATCGACGACACCATCGCCTGGGGCCGCGAGCAGGAGTGGACGCCCGCGCTGCGCGACGAGCTGATCCGCCGGTTCGCGGCGGGCATGTCGGAGCGGGCCCCGCTGCTGCGCTTCTTCCACGAGAACCAGCCCGCGCTGCGCGACTCGCCCGCCGGGGTGGAGTTCAAGGACCGCATGATCGCGATGGTCCGGCTGGTGCACGGCCCGGAGGCCACCTTCGAGGACCGGCTGCGCGCCGCGATGTCGCTGTTCACCATCAACTCGGCCCTGTTCCTGATCAAGCAGGACGCCGCCGAGTGCCAGGAGCCCGGGCACGTTCCGGAGCACGCCGTACCGGTGGCCACCGTGGAGGAGGCGATGGCGGCCGCGCAGCGGGTCGCGCTGGAGATCGGCGCCCTGATCAGCCCCCCGGTCCGGGTCTGAGCGGCCCGGCGCCCGCCCACGAACGCCCGAGGGGCGGACCGGTCGCGTGGACCGGTCCGCCCCTCGTCGTGTGCCGCGGCCTCAGAAGCCGGTGACCCCGTGCCCGGAGAGGTAGGCGATCGGGTTGACCACCGCGCCGTAGTGGTTGCTGGAGCGGATCTCGAAGTGCAGGTGGGGCCCGGTCGAGTTGCCGGTGTTCCCGGAGCGGCCGATCTGCTCGGCGGCCGACACCCGGTCGCCCGCCGACACCGAGATCGACGACATGTGCGCGTACTGCGCGTACCGCCCGTCGGCCAGCCGCAGCACGACCTCCTTGCCGTAGGCGCCGTCCCAGCCGGCCGACACGACGGTGGCGTTGCCGACCGCCAGCAGCGCGGTGCCCGGGGACACCGCGAAGTCCACGCCGGTGTGGTAGCCGGCCGCGTACTCGGGGTTGGCCACGCCGTACGGGTTGCTGGTCGGCGCGCCCGGCACCGGCGCGGACCACTCGGGCGCGGGGGCCGGAGCGGGTGCGGGGGCCGGAGCCGGAGCCGGAGCCGGAGCGGGAGCCGGGGCGGGCTCGGCGGCCGGAGCCTGGTCGGCGGACGGCGCGGCCGGGGCGGGCGGCTCCGGGGGCAGCAGGTTGGCGGCGACCGCCACGTACTCCTGCGCCGAGCCGTGCTCGTGCGGCAGCTTGTAGGCGCTCGGGCCGGCGACCTGCACCGGCGTGGGGGCGGGCACCGCGGCGGGCGAGGAGGTGAAGGCGGAGCTGCCGGGGGTGGTGGGTATGACCGTCTGCGCCGAGGCGCTGCCGGGGGCGGCGACCAGCAGGGCGCCGGACAGTATCACCGCGCTCGCGCCGATCGCGGTGACTGTGCGGTGCCGGTCGGCCCGCAGCGGGCCCCCGGGGAGCACGTGGCGGGGCGCGGTGAGCGTGCGCAGCGGGGCGGCGTGGGTGCGGACGGCCTGGCCGAGCCGGGGCTGCCAGGCGGCCGCCCGGTTCGCCGCGTCGGCGGCGAGGCGGCGCAGGGCCGGCCCCATGGGCGGGACGGAAGACATCGGTAGCTCGACCTCACGGACGTACGGGGGCAGCGCAACGAGCCCGTTCGGGCGTGCTGAGCAGGGACCACTCAGGTGTAACCGTCACCGAGCGGACTCCCAAACGGTGTGACGTACTACGGCGTGTAGTCACCGTCCGGCCGGAGATTCAAGCCGACGGAGTAACGATCATGTGATCCGACAGTAGGGTCACGGCCCGCGTCTCCGGGGGCCCCGCCGCGTCGCGCTACTACCGCCGCTCGTACCACGGGGGGTGCTTGTGACCAGTGCCACCCGGCGCCGGGCTCCGGCCGGGCCCGCGGCGCCCGTCGTGTCCGCACCGCTGACCCCGCGCCGTCCCTGCGGGACCATCGACGCATGTATCCCAACAGGAGCGAAGAGACCGAAGCCGACCGCGGGCCCGGCGTCCAGGAGCGCCGGTACACCGCGCTGCGCGGCTGCGAGCGGCTGCTCTCCGGCACCCGGCCGCGAAGCCTGCGCGAGCGGCTCGCCGCCCTGGCCGAGGAGGGCGAGGGCGCCTACGACCTGGACCGGCGGCCGGACATGTACGGCGACGGCGTGGTGCGGGCCCTGGAGAACCGGGTCGCCGAGCTGCTCGGCACCGAGGACGCCGCGTTCTTCCCCACCGGCACGATGGCCCAGCAGGTCGCGCTGCGGATCCACGCCGAGGCCGCCGCGCTGCCGACCGTGGCCACCCACCCGCTCGGGCACACCGAACTGCACGAGCGGCACGCGCTGGGGCGGCTCAGCGGTCTGCGCAGCGTCTGGCCCACGGTCGCGCCGCGGCTCCCCACCGTGGCCGAGCTGCGGGCCTTCGACGAGCCGTACGCGGCGATGATCCTGGAGCTGCCGCTGCGCGAGGCCGGGTTCGTCCTGCCGTCCTGGGCGGACCTGCTGGCCGTGGCCGCGGTGGTCCGGGAGGAGCACGGCGCCGCGCTGCACCTGGACGGGGCCCGGATCTGGGAGTCGGTGGTGCACTTCGACCGCCCGCTGCCGGAGATCGCCGCCCAGGCCGACTCGGTCTACGTCTCCTTCTACAAGACGCTCGGCGGGATCAGCGGCGCCGCGCTGGCCGGCCGGGCCCGCTTCGTGCGGACCGCCAAGGCCTGGCGGCACCGCTACGGCGGCCAGCTGTTCCAGCAGTGGCCGGCGGCGCTCGCCGCGCTGGCCGGCCTGGACCGCGAACTGCCGCGCCTGGGGCAGTACGTCGCGCACGCCGGGACGGTCGCGGCGGCGCTCGTCGAGGGGTTCGCGGGCGTTCCGGGCGCCCGGGTCCACCCGGCCCCGCCGCACACCCATCAGTTCCAGCTCTGGCTCCCCTACCCCCCCGCAGGAGCTGGACCTCGCGGGACTCCGGCTGGCGGAGGAGTCGGGGACGGCCCTGTTCGGCGGCTGGCGCGAGCAGGGCCTGCCGGGGCTGTCGATGACGGAGGTCACGGTGGCCGCGGACGCGCTGGAGTGGACCGGGAAGGACGTCACCGAGGCGGTGGACGCCTTCCTCGCCCTGCTGCCGGACCGGTAGGTCCGACCGGAAGTGCCTCGCGGACCCCGCCGGACGGGCGGACTCCGGCGGCCGAGCGGACCTCTCGCGGACAAGCGTCCGGCCCGTCCCCGCAGCTGCGGGGACGGGCCGGACTGGTGAATCAGTGCCTGGTCAGAGGCTGATCGTCACTGCTCGTTTCGATCAGTTGTCGACCGGGCGGACGCGGATCCAGGTCTCGAGGTAGTTCGAGGACTCGTTCTCGACCTCGATGCTGGTGCCGGTCTTCGGGACGATGACGCTGCTGTACGGGTTGTCCTTCGACCAGTACGACTTGAGGTCGCTGAACTCGTCGACGCCCTTGGCCTTCGGGACGACCGTCTCGACGCCGCTCTTGTGCAGGGTCAGGCTGTCGACCTTGCGCGAGCCGAAGGTCGAGTCGTAGCCCTGGATGCGCGGGCGCATCAGGGTGCCGTCGGTCCACTTGATCGGGGTCGGGTGCGAGTCGACCGGGAGGATCAGGCCGGAACCCGGGTGGTTGGTGACGTTGTTGTCGCTCTGGGAGGTGTCCCACAGCCAGATCAGCAGACCGGCCTGGTAGGGGTAGTGCTCCACCCAGTTCGGCTTGGTGTTGGAGAAGCCGAAGTTGTACGGGCCGGTCTTCAGGGTCCGGTCGTACGAGATGTGCTGGCGGTTCTCGGCGATGTAGTACTGCGCGTAGTCGTTCGAGAACTTGCCGGTGATGCGGGAGAAGCCGTTGGCCGTCCAGCCGTTGTCGCCGTTCTCGGCACCGTCGGTGAATACGGTGGCGCCGTTGGCGGCGATGGCGATGTCGTCCAGGGCCAGGCCCTTGAGGTGCAGACCGCCGTCGGTGGTGTAGTGGAAGCGGACCTTGACGGCCTTACCCGCGTAGGCGTCGAGCGAGAACGACAGGTCGCCCCACTTGTTGCCCGAGTTGCCGGTCAGGCCGGCCTTGTCGGCGGCGTTCTTCGGGATCGCGACCCCGTTGAAGGTGCCGTTCAGGGCGGTCCAGTTGGCGCCACCGTCGGTGGAGACCTCGGCGTAGCCGTAGTCGAAGTCCTGCTCGATGTCGTACCAGGCCTTGGCCGTCAGCGCGGCGCTGGTCTTGCCGGTCAGGTCGACGTCACGGGCCAGCGACACGTTGAGGTCGTCGGCGCTGCCGCTCCACCACTCGTTGGCACCCGCGAACGGGGTGTTGATCTCGGTGGTGACGGTCTTCTTCGGCAGGTCGACGACCAGGGCCTGCGGCAGGTTCGAGTTGTACTCGACCGGGCCGATGTGGTGGGTCGTCTCGGTGCCGGCCTTGGCCTTGTCGTACTTCAGCCAGCCGAGCTGGAGCTTGCTCCAGGCGTCGAGGTCGTTCGGCATGTCGCCGATCGAGTTCTTGCCCTCGCCGAGCCAGGAGCCGGAGGACATCAGCGACCAGAAGCCGACCGAGTTGTCGATCCCGCTGCCCGAGGTGTCGTACAGGTCCGGCAGGCCGAGGTCGTGGCCGTACTCGTGGGCGAAGACACCGAGGCCGCCGTTCTCCGGCTGCATGGTGTAGTCACCGATCCAGATGCCGGTGGAGCCGACCGGGGTGCCGCCGAGCAGGTTGTTGGCGGGGCCGGTGGAGCCGGCCTGGGTGCCGTAGACGTACGAGCGGTGGGCCCACAGCGCGTTGTCGCCCTGCTTGCCGCCGCCCGCCGACTGGTCCTCACCGGCGTGCACGATCTGGAAGTGGTCGATGTAACCGTCGGGCTCGTTGAAGTTGCCGTCGTGGTCGAAGTCGTACCGGTCCCACTGGTCGTACTGCGCGATGGTGGCCTTGATCTGAGCGTCCGTCTGGCCCTTGGCCTTCTGGTCGGCGACCCAGGCGTTGATGCCGTCGCGGATCAGGTCCTGCGCGTTGTTGCAGACGTGCTGGCCGCAGTAGTCCGAGCCGTAACGGGCCTCGTTCCACGGGACCTTCACCCAGTCGGTGACCTGGCCGTCGACGGAGTAGCGGCCCGAGGACTGCTTCTCGTAGAAGGTCTTCAGCGAGTCCTGGGTCTTGCTGAAGTACATGTCCTGGTAGTGCTGCTGGTTGTAGTCAGCCTGCCAGAGCGTCGAGTTGTTGGTCGCCGCGTCGGGCTTCTCGATCTGGTTGTGCTGCGGACCGGGGTCCCCACCGAACTTGATCTTGCCGTCCGGGGTCTTCGTGGTGTTGTCCACCTGGTCGCTGAAGTCGACCAGGATGGTGAAGATCTTGTCCGTGCGCTCGCGGGCGAGCTCGACGTACTTGTCCTTGCCCAGCTTGATGCTGGAGCTACCGCCGTGCTCCTCGACCTTCGCGGTGCCGGCGAGCAGCTGCTCGGTGGCGGCCTTCTGCTCGGCCTCGACCTTCTCGGTCAGCGGGCCCGGCAGGTTGTGGTCCGTCTTGACCGACTGAACGGCGTCAGCGGGGTCCTTCGGCGTGGGCGCCGAGCCGGCCGCGAGGGCCGTGCTCGGGAACAGACCCGCGCCCAGAGCGGCTATGACCGCCCCGGCCGTGGCGGCCGCGGCGGCTTTCCTGGTCATCTTCAACGTTGTGACGTCCTCCCCAAACCGGTCCGGCTCTTGGCCTTCCGGTAAACCAATGAAAGACAGGTGGACGACATTTGATCCAAGCGTGGACGGAAAAGATAGACCTTGACCGTTACATGGCCACACCGCTATGCTCCGCGACTCGCTATCAGCTGACGATCCGTCAACAACATTGGCATTAAAGATGCCTGCTTACTGGGTCGCACTCGCACCACCGCCCGACCAGGCCTCCCACCTGCGAGCCCGTGGGGTGGATCACAGTTTTCGTAACGGCACGTAAACGGACTGAGCCCCCGGCGCGAACGCCGGGGGCTCAGACGGTGTGCTGTTATCTGTTAACTGTTACTACTTCGTCAGGTCCGGACCGGACGAGGCAACGGCCGCCGGAGTGTCCGCGACCGCGGACTTCTCCTCGCCGCGGAAGGTGAACTTCGCTTCCTTGCCCTCGCCCTCGACACCGACGACCACGATGTGACCGGCTCGCAGCTCGCCGAAGAGGATCTTCTCGGAGAGGTGGTCCTCGATCTCGCGCTGGATGGTGCGGCGCAGCGGACGGGCACCGAGCAGCGGGTCGTAGCCGCGCTTGGCGAGCAGCTTCTTGGCCTCGATGCTGAGCTCCAGGCCCATGTCGCGGTCCCGCAGCCGGCCGTCCACCTTGTCGATCATCAGGTCGACGATCTGGATGATGTCTTCCTCGGACAGCTGGTGGAAGACCACGATGTCGTCGACGCGGTTCAGGAACTCGGGGCGGAAGTGCTGCTTGAGCTCCTCGCCGACCTTCGCCTTCATCCGCTCGTACCCGGTGGTGGAGTCGCCCGTGGCCGCGAAGCCCAGGTTGAACCCCTTGGAGATGTCCCGGGTGCCGAGGTTGGTCGTCATGATGATGACGGTGTTCTTGAAGTCGACCACGCGGCCCTGGGAGTCGGTCAGGCGACCGTCCTCCAGGATCTGCAGCAGCGAGTTGAAGATGTCCGGGTGGGCCTTCTCGACCTCGTCGAAGAGGACGACGGAGAACGGCTTGCGGCGGACCTTCTCGGTCAGCTGGCCGCCCTCCTCGTAGCCCACGTAGCCGGGGGGCGAACCGAAGAGCCGGGAGACGGTGTGCTTCTCCGAGAACTCGGACATGTCGAGCGAGATCAGCGCGTCCTCGTCGCCGAAGAGGAACTCGGCGAGCGTCTTGGACAGCTCGGTCTTACCGACACCGGACGGGCCGGCGAAGATGAACGAGCCGCCGGGGCGCTTCGGGTCCTTGAGGCCCGCACGGGTGCGCCGGATGGCCTGGGAGAGCGCCTTGATGGCGTCCTTCTGGCCGATGACGCGCTTGTGCAGCTCGTCCTCCATGCGCAGCAGCCGGGAGGACTCCTCCTCGGTCAGCTTGAAGACCGGGATGCCGGTGGCGGTGGCCAGGACCTCGGCGATGAGCTCCTCGTCCACCTCCGCGACGACGTCCATGTCGCCGGCCTTCCACTCCTTCTCGCGCTTGGCCTTGGCCTGCAGGAGCTGCTTCTCGTCGTCGCGCAGGGACGCGGCCTTCTCGAAGTCCTGCGCGTCGATCGCGCTCTCCTTCTCGCGGCGCACGTCGGCGATCTTCTCGTCGAACTCGCGCAGGTCCGGCGGCGCGGTCATCCGGCGGATGCGCATCCGGGAGCCGGCCTCGTCGATCAGGTCGATCGCCTTGTCCGGCAGGAAGCGGTCCGAGATGTAGCGGTCGGCCAGGGTGGCGGCGGCGACCAGGGCGGCGTCCGTGATGGAGACCCGGTGGTGGGCCTCGTAGCGGTCGCGCAGGCCCTTGAGGATCTCGATGGTGTGCGGCAGCGACGGCTCGGCGACCTGGATCGGCTGGAAGCGGCGCTCCAGCGCGGCGTCCTTCTCCAGGTGCTTGCGGTACTCGTCGAGCGTGGTGGCACCGATGGTCTGCAGCTCGCCACGGGCCAGCATCGGCTTGAGGATGCTGGCGGCGTCGATGGCGCCCTCGGCGGCGCCCGCGCCGACCAGGGTGTGCAGCTCGTCGATGAACAGGATGATGTCGCCGCGGGTGCGGATCTCCTTGAGGACCTTCTTCAGGCGCTCCTCGAAGTCACCGCGGTAGCGCGAGCCGGCCACCAGGGCGCCCAGGTCCAGCGTGTAGAGCTGCTTGTCCTTGAGCGTCTCCGGGACCTCGCCCTTGACGATCGCCTGGGCCAGGCCCTCGACCACGGCCGTCTTGCCGACGCCGGGCTCACCGATCAGCACGGGGTTGTTCTTGGTGCGGCGGGACAGCACCTGCATGACCCGCTCGATCTCCTTCTCGCGCCCGATCACCGGGTCGAGCTTGGCCTCGCGGGCGGCCTGGGTCAGGTTGCGGCCGAACTGGTCGAGGACCAGCGAGGTCGACGGGGTGCCCTCGGCGGGCCCGCCGGCCGTGGCCGACTCCTTGCCGCCGCCGGTCTGGTACCCGGAGAGCAGCTGGATGACCTGCTGGCGCACCCGGTTGAGGTCGGCGCCGAGCTTCACCAGGACCTGGGCGGCGACGCCCTCGCCCTCGCGGATCAGGCCGAGCAGGATGTGCTCGGTGCCGATGTAGTTGTGGCCGAGCTGCAGGGCCTCCCGGAGCGACAGCTCCAGGACCTTCTTCGCCCGGGGGGTGAAGGGAATGTGACCGGACGGGGCCTGCTGGCCCTGGCCGATGATCTCCTCGACCTGCTGGCGAACGGCCTCAAGAGAAATCCCGAGGCTCTCCAGGGCCTTAGCGGCGACACCCTCACCCTCGTGGATCAGACCCAGGAGGATGTGCTCGGTGCCGATGTAGTTGTGGTTGAGCATCCGGGCTTCTTCCTGAGCCAGGACGACAACCCGCCGCGCGCGGTCGGTGAACCTCTCGAACATCGTTTATCGCTCCTCAGAGCGGTCGGGCAGTTCGGGGTCGGTCCCCGCCCTGTCCTTCCGCATGCTAGTCCCGCTCAGCGGCGCGGCCCACGGATTCACTCCCCGGTACGGGAGCGAGATGCTGCGCGACCAGCCGACACCAATCCCAACCTGATGCTGGGAGACGGTGTTCCCACAGGTGGGCCGGATGCACCAGATACCGCTACGCCATCGGCGAACAACACCGGCCCCGGCGGATCCGGAGGGTCTCCGGCGGGTCGCACGTACTGCCCCGGACGGTGCGCGGGGCGCCGTCCACCTGCATTCATACCCGGTATCGGGATGGTTCTCGCGCAGTTTCCGCGGTGGCGGTGTTCGCCTGGCGAGAAGTCGGCCGGCGGTGACGGTGGGTCAGCTCCGGCCCTCGGGGTCGGTAGGCCATCCCGGTGGTGTCGGCGTTACCGCTTCGCCCCTACAGCGTTGCACAGCTCGTGATTGTTCCGCCGCCCGATCCGGTGCTGCCCGGGCGGGTGCCCGAAGGGGCGCCCGTGCCCCGGTCCGCCGGCGTGCCCGCGGAGCCGGGCGGACGGCCCGGAACGGCCGGGCGGACCGGGCGGGCACGCGCCGCAGGGCGCGGAGAAGGTTCCTCCGCGCCCCGCGCATGTGCCAGGTGCGCCTCCGGCGACCACCGGGGCCCCGCATCCGCTCCGGCGGTCCGGCGCTGCCGGGATCAGGCCGCGTTGGCCTTGTCGTAGGCCTCGCGGACGGTGCTCGGCACCCGGCCGCGGTCGTTGACCTCCAGGCCCTGCTCCTTGGCCCACGCGCGGACCTTCGCGGTGTCCGGCGCGCTGCCGGACGGGCGCGGAGCCGCGCCGCGGCCCGGGCGCCGGGCGCCGGCGAGCCGGCCGCTCTGCTTGCGGCCCTTCTCCACGTACGGCGCCAGCAGACCGCGCAGCTTGTCCGCGTTGGCGCTCTTCAGATCGATCTCGTAGGCAACGCCGTCGAGCGCGAACGTCACCGTCTCGTCCGCCGAACCGCCGTCGAGATCGTCTTCAAGAATGACCTGCACCCTCTGTGCCACGGGCTTCCCTTTCCGCTAAACGACCCATTGCCTAAGGAAAGGAAAGCGCCTTTCTCCGGAAAACACAAACCCCTGCCCGGGTCGGGAGCCGCTCACAGGTGCAGCAGCATGCGCGAGTTGCCCAGTGTGTTGGGCTTCACCCGCTCCAGGTCGAGGAACTCGGCGACACCTTCATCGTACGAGCGGAGAAGTTCTTCATAGACATCCGTAGCGATCGCCGCCGGGTCTGTCGTACCATCATCGGTTTCCTGGACCTCGCCGATCTCGACGAAACCGTGTTTCGCGAAGAAGGGCACCTCGAACGTCAAGCAGAAAATCCGACGGACGCCGAGCCACCGCGCGGTCTGCAGCAGCTTCTCCAGCAGCAGGTGGCCGACCCCGTGGCCGCGGCAGGACGGATCGACCGCGAGGGTGCGCACCTCGGCGAGGTCCTCCCACATGACGTGCAGCGCGCCGCAGGCCACGACCGCCCCGGTGTCGTCGCGTTCGGCGACCCAGAACTCCTGCACGGATTCGAACAGGGTGACGGTGGGCTTGTCGAGCAGAATGCCGTCACGGGAGTAGGCGTCGATGAGCCCGCGCACTGCCCGCACGTCCGTGGTCCGCGCCCGGCGGATGGTGACCTCCATGGCGGGACGTTATCGTGCCGGCGCCGGTCCGGTCCCCCCGGTATCCGGTCCGGACTCCGCGGAATCCGGCCCGGCCGGATCGGTCGGGAACAGAGCGGCCACCCGCAACGCGTCGCGCAGCGCCTCCCGTTGCTCGGGCGACATGAGGCCGAAGAAGTGCACCAGGGCGGCCGCGGGATTGTCGCTGGTGGCCCAGGCGTCGTTCATCAGAGCCGCCGTGTACGCCTCGCGGGACGAGACCGGTTCATATCGATAGGCCCGCCCGGCGCGGTCCCGGCGCAGCCAGCCCTTTCTGTGGAGCTTGTCCAGGACGGTCATCACGGTGGTGTACGCGATTTCCCGTTCCGACCGCAGATCCAGCAGAACCTCGCGAACCGTGACCGGTCGGTTCCACCGCCACACCCGGGTCATGATGGCGTTCTCAAGTTCGCCGAGTTGCCGGACCATAGTGCGGCCAGGATAGGGAGTGAATGGGGCAAATCTTGTGAAGTGCGGCAAACCGGCGCGCCGCCACCCCGGAATCGGGAATGGCGGCGCGCCGGTGCTCGCGGGCGGGGACGGGGTCAGTCGACCGCGTCCTCCTTGGCCTTCTGGGCCCCGCCCTGGCTGCGGATGATGGCCCGCACCAGGAAGCCGAAGCCGATCGCCATGACCAGCGGCGGGACGATCGCGCTGACGTAGTCCATCAGGTCACTCCTCCTCGGTCCTGTCCGCCGCCGCGGTGGCGGCGGACGCCTTGGGCTCCGGCTTCACGAGCGGGAAGAGCACGGTCTCCCGGATGTTCTTGCCGGTGAGCAGCATGATCAGGCGGTCCACCCCGAGGCCGAGGCCGCCGGTGGGCGGCATCGCGTACTCCAGGGCCCGCAGGAAGTCCTCGTCGACCTGCATCGCCTCGACGTCGCCGCCGGCGGCCAGCAGGGACTGCGCGGTCAGCCGGGCGCGCTGCTCGACCGGGTCGACCAGCTCGGAGTAGGCGGTGCCGATCTCGGTGCCGAAGATCACCAGGTCCCACTTCTCGGCCACGCCCGCGACCGAGCGGTGCTGGCGGGTCAGCGGCGAGACCTCGGTCGGGTAGTCCTTGATGAAGGTCGGCGCGACGGCGTTCTCCTCCAGCAGGCGCTCGACCATCTCCAGCACGATCTGGCCGTGGCCCCAGTCCTTCTCGAACGGGATGCCGTGCGCGGCGGCCAGCTCGCGCAGCTCCTGGACGCCGGTCTCCGGGGTCACCTCGGTGCCCAGGTGCGCCGAGATGCCGGGGTACACGCTGACCTCCGCCCACGGCTCGGCCAGGTCGATCTCGTGCTCCACGCCGTGCGGGTCGAGGCCGCGGATCACCGTGGTGCCCAGCGCGTCCCGGGCGGCGTTGATGATCGTCGCCCGGATCAGCTCGGCCTGGGTGTCGTAGTCGCCGTAGGCCTCGTAGGACTCCAGCGAGGTGAACTCCGGGTTGTGGGTGGAGTCCGCGCCCTCGTTGCGGAAGTTGCGGTTGATCTCGAAGACCTTCTCCGCGCCGCCGACCACCAGCCGCTTGAGGTACAGCTCGGGGGCGATGCGCATGAACAGGTCGATGTCGTACGCGTTGATGTGGGTCTTGAACGGACGCGCGTTGGCGCCGCCGTGCACCGGCTGCAGCATCGGGGTCTCGACCTCGATGTAGCCGCGCTCCTCGTAGGTGCGGCGGATCGAGCGGACCACCTTGCTGCGCAGGTGCAGGATCTCGCGGGCCTCGGGGTTGACGATCAGGTCGACGTACCGCTGGCGGACCCGGGCCTCCGGGTCGGTCAGGCCCTTGTGCTTGTCCGGCAGCGGGCGCAGGCACTTGGCGGTGAGCGCCCAGGCGTCCACCATGACCGACAGCTCGCCGCGGCGGGAGGTGATCACCTCGCCCTCGACGCCGACCTGGTCGCCGAGGTCGATGTCGGACTTCCAGGCCGCCAGCCGCTCCTCGCCGAGCTTGTCCAGGGAGAACATCACCTGGAGGTCGCCGCTGCCGTCGCGCAGGGTGGCGAAGCAGAGCTTGCCGCCGGTGCGGGAGAGGATCACCCGGCCGGCGATGCCGACCCGCTCGCCGGTCGCCGTGTCCGGCGCCAGGTCCGGGTGCTTGGCCCGGAGGTCGGCGATGGTGCTGGTCCGGGGGAAGCCGACCGGGTACGGGTCGACGCCGGCCGCCCGGAGCCGGTCCAGCTTCTCGCGCCGGACGCGCATCTGCTCGGGGAGGTCGTCGGTCGCGGGGATGGGGCTCTGATCGCTCACCCCCCCAGGGTAGCCAGCCCCGGACCGCCGCTCCGCCACGGGTTGGCCGTGCCGCTCGCGGCGTCGACCGCACGCCGGAGGGGGAGACCGCCGGTGCGGTCTTCCCCTCCAGGGGCGGGGCGGTCAGCCGGTGCCGGTGGCCAGCTCCAGCTCCTCGTCGGGAGTGGCGGGCGGGGCGGGCCGGGCCGGCGGCCGGGGGCGACGGCCGAAGAGCTCGGCGGGGGTCGGCATCCGGTGCGGACGGGGCTGGGGGGCGTCGGGCTGCTCTGCGCCGGGCTCGGTGCTGCTCATCGGGATCCGTCCTCCAACAGGGGTGGGGAGACTGCTCGGGGGTGCGGCGGGGCTCGGTACGGCGACGGCGGCGGGGCTCGGTACGGCGACGAGGTGGCGCTGGCCGGTGGTGAGGGCGAGCCGCTCGCGGACGGCCGCCTCGGCCAGTGCGTGGCAGCGCCCGGCCAGCCGCGAGCGGCGGGTCCGCTCGGTCTGGCCGCACGGCTGACGGGTCAGCCCGCGCAGCGCGGTGAGGTCCTCGGGCGCGGGGAGGTAGCCGTCGGCCACCGCCTCCTCCAGGCGTTCCAGGTAGCCGGCGGCGCTGCCGGGCAGCGCCGCCCGGTAGCGGCCGAGGTCGGCGAGCAGGAAGGCGCGCAGCCGGCCGCCCTCCTGGACGGCTTCGTCGATCGCCTCGGTCAGGCGCAGGGCGTCCTGGACGTCCTCCGCCCACAGCTCGGCGCCCGCGCCGGCGAACGGCAGCCGGTCGGAGACCTGGAAGTGGACGGGGACGGCGGGGTGCAGGGCTTGGGCGAGGGCGCGGCGCAGCACGCGGACTTCGTCGGCGCTGAAGGCCATGCCGCCGCGCGATCCGTGTGGCGTAGGCATGGGCTGACACTACGTGAGGAATATCCGATTTGTCGGTAACGTCGCGCCGATCCCCCACGTTTGGCCCGGTGAATGTCCGGTGGACGAACGACCGCCCGTTCAGCGCCGCAGGGCCTCGGCGGGCTGGATCCGGGCCGCGCGCCAGGCCGGGTAGGCACCGGCCAGCAGCCCGGTGGCCAGCCCGGCGACCGGGGCGGCGGCCACCGTCGCCGGGGACACCACCGGGGTCCAGTCCCGGGCCAGCGCCACACCGAGCACCGTCAGCACCCCCAGCGAGCTGCCGACCAGGCCGCCCAGCAGCCCCAGCGAGCCGGACTCGCAGAGGAACTGGCCGGTGATGTGCCGGCCGCGGGCGCCCAGCGCGCGGCGCAGCCCGATCTCACCGGTCCGCTCCAGCACCGCGACCAGGGTGGTGTTGGCGATCCCGACGGCCCCGATCACCAGGCAGATCCCGGCGAGCAGCAGGAAGAGCCGGTCGAGGTCGGAGGTGACGCCCGAGCGCAGGGTGCGCGGGTCCGGGGGCGGCGTCACGGCGAAGTTCTCCGGGTGGGCCGGGTCCAGCGCCAGCGCGGCCTCGTCGGCGATCTGCCGGGCGGCGCCGATCCTGGTGGCGACGAGCATCTTCGCGCGGTCCCCGGTGGGGCCGCCCCAGAGCCGGGCGGCGGCCCCGCGCGGCACGACCACCGAGAGCAGCAGCTCGGGCCGGCGCCGGACGTCGTCGACGATGCCGATGACGGTGAACGGCCGGCCGGCCAGGAACACCGCGGGCTGGGTGTCGAGCGTGCCGATCCCGAGCCGGGCGGCCAGGGCGGAGCCGAGCACCGCCACCTGCCGCCCGGTGGTGTCGTGCCAGGCGTCGAAGGTCCGGCCCTGGGCCAGGTGCGGCTCGGCCGCCGTGAGGACGCCGGCCGAGGCCGCGACCACGGTCGCCTGCTCGCCGCCGGAGGGCCGGCCCACCGGCGCGGCCCGGACCGACCCGGCGGGCAGCTGGACCGGCCAGTAGACGCCGGCCGCCTCGACCCCGTTCAGCCGCTGGATCCGGGCGTCGGCGTCGGCGGGGAACGAGAGCGGGGTGAGGTCCGGTCGAGGGCCGCCGGTGTCCTCGACGCTCACCTCGGTCGCGGTGAGCACGCTGAAACGGGAGTCGATCCGGGCCGAGGCGGTGGCCGTCAGCCCGAGCACGGCGACGAAGGCGCCGACCCCGAGGACGGTGCCGAGCGCGGTCAGCGCCGAGCGGGCGGGCCGCTGGAGCACGCCGGCGAGGGCCTCGGCGAGCAGGTCCCGCGGAAGCAGCCGGGTGGGCTCGACGGGGCGGGGGCGGCCGCGCCGCCTCATCCGGCGCCCACCTCCCGCAGCACCCCGTCGCGGATCGCCACCGTCCGCCGGCCGCGGGCGGCCACCTGCGGGTCGTGGGTGATCAGCAGGAGGGTCAGGCCCTGCGCGTGCAGGTCGTCCAGCAGGGCCAGGACGGACCGGGCGGTGGCGGTGTCCAGGTTGCCGGTCGGCTCGTCGCAGAGCAGCAGCGCCGGCCGGCCGACCAGCGCGCGGGCGATCGCGACCCGCTGGCGCTCGCCGCCGGAGAGCCGGGACGGCACGGCGTCCGCCCGGTGGCCGAGGCCCACCCGGACCAGCGCGTCGCGGGCCCGCTCGCGCCGCTCGGCCGCCGCCCGGCGGCCCCGGGCGGCGGTGTACAGCAGGGCGAGCGCGACGTTCTCCGCCGCGCTGCGGTGCGGGAGCAGGTGGAAGGACTGGAAGACGAAGCCGATCCGGCGCCCGCGCAGGGCGGTGCGGTCGCCGTCGGCGAGCGGGCCGGTGTCGACGCCGTCCAGCAGGTACCGGCCGGTGGTGGGGGCGTCCAGCAGGCCGGCGATGTTGAGGAAGGTGGACTTGCCGGAGCCGGACGGGCCGGTCACCGTGACGTAGTCGCCCGGGTCGACGGCCAGGTCGCAGGGGGCCAGGGCGGTGACCGGCGGCGGTCCGGGGTAGGTCAGGCCGACCCGGCGGAACTCGACCAGCGGGGTGCTCACCGGGTGCCCGCCCGGACCCCGACGATCACCCGGTCGCCAGGCCCGAGCGCGCCCCCGGCCAGCGGGCGGACCTCGGTGCTGCCGCCGCCGACCATGCCCGGGGTCACCTCGACCCGTCGGCGCCCTCCGCCCTCGTACACCGTCACCACCGTCCGGCCGTCCGCCGTCGCGGAGACGGCGGAGAGCGGGACGACCAGCACCGGACCGGCCGAGGAGGCGGCCCGGACGGTGAGGCGGACGTCCTGGCCGGCCAGCCTCGGGTCGAGCGGGGCGTCAGGTTCGACCACCAGCGGGTAGCCGGTCCGGTCCGTGCCGGGCTGCCGGGCGCCGCCGCCGGGCGCGGTGCCGGTGCCGCTGCCGGACGGGGGTCCCTCGCCGGGGGTGTCGGCCACCGCGGTCACCGTCGCGGTCGCGGTGGTGCCGGTCACCTCGGAGAGGATCTCCACCTGCTGGCCCGGGCGGACCAGACCCTTGTCGGGGGCGGTCAGGCTGCCCTTCACGACCAGCGCCCCGGCCGAGACGGTCAGCACGGTGCCGGTGACCTCGCCGCCGACCCGGCCGGCGACGCCGTCCACCCGGGCCGGGAAGCCGGTGAGGAAGAGCAGTTCGGCGGCGGGGACCATCGGGCCGACGGTGGCCCGGACGTCGGCGGCCTTCTTCCGGAGCCCGGTGAGGTCCTCGCCGGCCCGGGTCACCTGTTTGCGGGCGGTCTCGACGGCGGTGCGGGCCGCGTCCACCGGGCTCTCGCCCACCGGGGCGCCTACCGGGGCGCCGACCGGTTCGCCGGCCGGGGCGCCGGGCGTCGGCGCGGCGGACCGGGCCCGCGCGGCGGCCAGCGCGTCGTCGAGCCGCTTCTGCGCGGCCTTCAACGCGTCCCTGCCGTCCGCCAGGGCCCGCTCGCCGCCCGTCACCGCGTCCTGGGCGGCCGACACCTGGGTGTCGCCGTCCGGCGAGGCCGGCCGCGGGTCGTAGCCGCGGGCGGCGTAGAAGGCCGTCACCGCCGCCCCGGTGGCCGCGCCGTAGCGCCCCGCGGGGTCGCCGTCCGAGCCGAACCCGAGCTCCTTCAGAGCCTGTTGGAGCTGCTCGACGTCCTGCCCGGTGGCGCCCGGCCGGAGGTCCCGGTACACCGGGAGGCCGCCGCGGAGGGCGAACACCGGCCGCCCCGAGACCTCCAGCACCGGTTGCCCGGCCGCGACCTGGTCGCCGGTCCGCACCGGGAGCTTGGTGACCACCGGCTTGGCGCCGGCCGGACCGCCGCTCCCGGCCGGGGCCACCTCGACCGTCTGGCCGGCGCCGACCTGGCCGCGGAGCACCACCGAGTCGGTCAGCACGCGCTGCTCCACGGCGGCCGTCAGGACGTCGGGCGGCGGGGGCTCGCTCTCGGCGGCGGCCTGCGCGGGCGACCTGATCACCAGTGAGGCGGCCAGCCCGGCCCCCGAGACGGCCGCGGCGACCAGCGTGACGGCCAGCAGCAGCCGCCCGCGGCGGCGCGGCACCGACCCGCCGGGGCCCGGTGGCGGCGCCCCGGGGCCGGTGGCCGGGCCGTCGTCCTGAGCGGCCCCGGACCCTTCGACGATCGACACGCCCCACCCTCGATCCGGCTTCCGGGCCGCCCGACCGAGCGGCCCCGTACGGTTCGCCCGCCCCGTACGTGACGGGGCGGCAGTGCCTCGGCCTGGGCGGGCGGGCTCGTCGGGCGGGCCGGACGCGCGCCCGCACCCCCGGTGCCCGCCGGTCCCCCCGGCCGCGGGACGGGCGTGCTGCCCCGTCCCGGGGCGTGAAACTAACACAGCGCGGGGGCCCGCCGGCCGGGTTCGCCCGCAACGGCGGGGCGGCTGCGGGGAACTGCGGGGGAATGTCCCGTTCGGGCCGTGCGGCGCCGGGTGGGTGCGGCGAACTCCCGGCTCAGCTGGGCCGGTTGCGCTCGTACACCAGGCGCAGGCCGATCAGCGTCAGCCAGGGCTCGTGGACGTCGATGGTGCCGGCCTCGCCGAGCACCAGCGGGGCCAGTCCGCCGGTGGCGATGACCTGGACGTCGTCCGGGTCCTTGGCGAGCTCCTTGGCCATCCGGTCGACCAGGCCGTCGACCTGGCCGGCGAAGCCGTAGAGGATGCCGGACTGCATGCCCTCGACGGTGTTCTTGCCGATCACGTTGCGCGGGCGGGCCAGCTCGATCTTGCGCAGCTGGGCGCCGCGCGCGCCGAGCGCCTCGACCGAGATCTCGATGCCGGGGGCGATCGCGCCGCCCACGTAGTCGCCGCGGGCGTTGATCGCGTCGAAGGTGGTGGCGGTGCCGAAGTCGACCACGATGCACGGGCCCCCGTACAGGTGGTTGGCGGCCAGCGCGTTGACGATCCGGTCGGCGCCGACCTCCTTGGGGTGGTCCATCAGGACGTGCACGCCCGTCTTCACCCCCGGCTCCACGATCACCGCGGGGACGTCGCCGTAGTAACGGCGGGTCACCTCGCGGAACTCGTGGAGCACGGAGGGGACGGACGAGCAGATCGCCAGGCCCTCCACCGCGGCCTCGTTGACCGCGGTGTGCGAGCCCATCAGGCCCTGCAGGAGCACCGCCAGCTCGTCGGCCGTGCGGCGCGGATCGGTGGAGATCCGCCAGTGCTCGACCACGTCCTCGCCGTCGAACAGGCCGAGCGTGGTCTGGGTGTTGCCGACGTCGATGGTGAGCAGCATGGGGTGCCTTCTGCGTGAGGGGTGATCAGAGGTGATCAGGCGCGCAGGTCCAGGCCGATGTCCAGGATCGGCGAGGAGTGCGTGAGCGCGCCCACGGCCAGGTAGTCGACCCCAGTCTGGGCGACCTCGCGCGCGCTGGCCAGGGTCAGTCCGCCGGACGCCTCCAGCCGGGCGCGCCCGGCCACCAGCTCGACGGCCTCCTTCAGCTGCGGCACGGTGAAGTTGTCCAGCAGGACGAGGTCGGCCCCGGCCTCCAGCACCGGCGGGATCTGCTCCAGGGTGTCCACCTCGACCTCCACCGCCAGGTCGGGGTAGGCGGCCCGGACGGCCCGGAACGCCTCGGCGACGCCGCCGGCCGCGACCACGTGGTTGTCCTTGACCAGGGCGGCGTCGGAGAGCGCCATCCGGTGGTTGGCGCCGCCGCCGCAGCGGACCGCGTACTTCTGCAGCGCCCGCAGGCCCGGGGTGGTCTTTCGGGTGTCGCGGACCACCGCGCCGGTGCCCTCCAGGGCGTCCGCCCAGGCGCGGGTCGCGGTGGCGATGCCGGAGAGGTGGCAGAGCAGGTTGAGCGCGCTGCGCTCGGCGGTCAGCAGGTCGCGGGTGCGGCTGCGGACGGAGAGCAGCACCTGGCCGGCCTCGACGCGGTCGCCGTCCTCGACGTGCCGCTCGACCTCGAACTCCTCCTCGCAGACCAGCGAGACGACCGCCTCGGCGATCCGCAGGCCCGCGACCACGCCGGCCTCGCGGGCGGTGAAGTCGGCGGTGGCGACGGCGTCGGCGGGCACCGTGGCGACCGAGGTGACGTCCTCGCCGCCGGCCAGGTCCTCGGCCAGCGCCAGGGTGGCGATGTCCTCGACCTCGATCGGGTCGAGGCCGGCCTCCTCCAGCAGCTCGGCGAGCCGCGGGTCCAGGCCGGTCTCGTAGCCCTCGCCGTCCCCGCACGCGCAGCCGTCGCCGCAACCGCCGGCCATCGGGAGTTCCTCGTGGGAGTGGGTCATGGTTCTACTGCTCCTCAGGGGTGCTGACAAGGTCGCCGGAGGCGGTGAGGGTGGTGATCAGGTGGCGCTGCCAGTGGGCGTCGTCCCGCTCGGGGAAGTCCTCGCGCCAGTGGCAGCCGCGGGTCTCGGCGCGCCGGGCGGCGGCCGTCACCAGGGCGGTGCCGACCAGCAGCAGGTTGGCGGCCTCCCAGGTCTCCACCCGGGGGTCGGCCGGCTTCTCCTCGGCGACGTGCGCCAGGGCCTGCTCGGCGATCAGGGCGAGTCCGGCGGCCGTGCCGGCCATCGACGAGGCCGAGCGCAGGACGCCCGTGCCGCGCGACATCAGCCGCTGGATCTCGGCCCGCGCCTCGGGGGCGGGCAGCGGCACCGGGCGGGCGGCCCGCGCGGCGGCGACGTCCACCGAGCGCTCGGGCAGTTCGTCCGCGCGGTGCCGGGCGGTCAGGTCGGCGGCGATCCGCTCGGCGAAGACCAGGCCCTCCAGCAGGGAGTTGGAGGCCAGCCGGTTGGCGCCGTGCACCCCGGTGCAGGCCACCTCGCCGCAGGCGTAGAGCCCGGGGACGGTGGTGCGGCCGGTCGGGTCGGTGCGGATGCCGCCGGAGGCGTAGTGCGCGGCCGGGGCGATCGGGATCGGCTCGGTGACCGGGTCGATGCCGTGCGCGCGGCAGGTGGCGAGGATGGTCGGGAACCGCTCCTCCCACATCCCGGCGCCGAAGTGCCGCCCGTCCAGGTACATGTGGTCGGTGCCCAGGAGCTGCATCCGCTGGGTGATGGCCTTGGCGACGATGTCGCGCGGGGCCAGTTCGGCCAGCTCGTGCTGCCCGAGCATGAAGCGGGTGCCGTCCCCGTCGACCAGGTGCGCGCCCTCGCCGCGGACCGCCTCGGAGACCAGCGGCTGCTGGCCCTCGGCGTCCGGGCCGAGCCAGAGCACGGTCGGGTGGAACTGCACGAACTCCAGGTCGGTGACCTCGGCGCCGGCCCGCAGCGCGAGCGCCACGCCGTCGCCGGTGGAGACCGCCGGGTTGGTGGTGGCGGAGTAGACCTGGCCCATGCCGCCGGTGGCGAGGACCACCGCGCGGGCCCGGATGGCGCCGACGCCGTCGCGCTGGCCCTCGCCCATCACGTGCAGGGTGAGGCCGGCGGCGTGGCCGTCGGCGTCGGTGAGCAGGTCGAGGACGAGGGCGTGCTCGATCAGCTCCAGGCCCGGGTCGGACCGGACGGCGGTGACCAGGGCGCGCGATATCTCGGCGCCGGTGGCGTCCCCGCCGGCGTGCGCGATCCGGCGGCGGTGGTGGCCGCCCTCGCGGGTGAGCTGGATCTCGCCGTCGTCGCCGCGGTCGAAGGCGGCGCCGGTGGCGATCAGGTGGCGGACGGCCTCCGGGCCCTCGGTGACGAGGGTGCGGACGGCCTCCTCGTCGCAGAGCCCGACACCGGCCACCAGGGTGTCGGCCAGGTGCTGCTCGGGGGTGTCGCCCTCGCCCAGGGCGGCGGCGATGCCGCCCTGGGCCCAGCGGGTCGACCCGTCGTCGAGCATCGCCTTGGTGACCACCATGGCCCGCAGGCCGGCCTTGCGGACGTTGAGGGCGACGGTGAGTCCGGCCACGCCGGAGCCGACCACGACGATGTCGGTGGTGGCCGTCCAGCCGGGGGCGGGGGCGGTGAGGCGGTGCGTGACGGGCATGGCGTTCAGTGGCTCCTTCAGCGCGCGGCGGTCGGGGCCGCGCCGTTGCCGTCACGGTACGCCGCGTCGCCGCGGAGCAGCCCGGTGCCCTCCCCGGCCTCGGCGGGGTCGCCGCCCATGCCGGTGATCCGGTTGTCGGCGTCCACGAAGACCACCTTCGGCAGGTAGCCCTTGGCCTCGGCGGTGTCCATCTGCCCGTAGGCGATGAGTATGACGAGGTCGCCGGGGTGGACCAGGCGGGCGGCGGCGCCGTTGATGCCGATCACGCCGGAGCCGCGCGGGCCGGCGATGGTGTAGGTCTCCAGCCGGGCGCCGTTGTTGATGTCGACGATGTGGACCAGCTCGCCGGGGAGCAGGTCGGCGGCGTCGAGCAGGTCCTCGTCCACCGTGACGGAGCCGACGTAGTGCAGGTCGGCCTGGGTCACGGTGGCCCGGTGGATCTTGGACTTGAGCATGGTGCGGAGCATGGGGTCACGCCTCCAGTGAGTGCATGCCTGAGGGAATGTGCTGCCGGACGGTCCTGCGGGTGGTGCGACCGCGGGGGGCCCGCGAGTGGTGCGTCGCCGCGTCAGCGGCAGATGATGCGGACGTTGTCGATCAGGCGGGTGGAGCCCACCTTCGCGGCGACGGCCAGCACCGCCTCGCCCCGGAAGTCGTCCGCCGCTTCGGTGAAGTCGTGCGGGTCGATCAGGGCGAGGTAGTCCAGGGTGACACCTTCGGCGGCGTCGAGGGCGGCCGCGGCGGCCTCGCGCACGGCCTGCGGACCCTGCGCGGCCACGTCGCGGCCGGCGAACAGGGCCCGGGACAGCACGAGCGCGTGCTCGCGGTCCTCGGCGGACAGGAAGCGGTTGCGGGAGGAGAGCGCCAGCCCGTCCTCCTCGCGGACGGTCGGCACGCCGACGATCTCGACGTCGAAGTCCAGGTCGGCGACCATCCGCTGGACGAGCGCCAGCTGCTGGGCGTCCTTCTCGCCGAAGAAGGCGAAGTCCGGGTCGGTGATGTGCAGCAGCTTGGCCACCACGGTCAGCACCCCGTCGAAGTGCCCGGGCCGGGTGGTGCCCTCGAAGCGCTCGCCCATCGGGCCGGCCGCCAGGCGCACCTGCGGCTCGCCGTTCGGGTAGACCTCCTCGACGGACGGCGCGAAGACGACGTCGGCGCCGTTCTCCTCGGCCAGCCGGACGTCGGCCTCCAGGTCGCGCGGGTAGCGTTCGAGGTCCTCGCCGGCGCCGAACTGAAGCGGATTGACGAAGACGGTCACGGCGACCCGGCCCTCCCGGCCGACCTGCTTGCGGGCGGCCCGGATCAGCGCGCCGTGGCCCTCGTGCAGCGCGCCCATCGTCATCACGACCGCGTTGTCCACCGGCTGCTCGTCCGGCCAGAAGGCCGCCTCGAAGTCGGTGACGCTCCGGGTGACGACGGCCCGGTGGACCTTGGGTGCCCGCTGGGCCTTGCCGGCCTGCTTGCCGCGTGCTGCCATCAGTTCTCCTCGTTCAGTACGTCCAGCAGCGCCGCCGCCGACGCTTCGTCGATCGTCCCGTGGGCGAGCGCCCGCTGGGCGGTGGCGCGGGCCATCGCCCGGTAGGCGGCCGGGATGTCCGGGGACACCGTACTGAGCTGCGCCAGGTGGCGCCGAACGGTGCCCGCGTCGCCCCGCGCGACCGGGCCGGTGAGGGCCGCGTCGCCGGAGCGCAGGCTGTTGTCCAGGGCGGCGCCCAGCAGCGGGCCGAGCAGCCGGCCGGGCTCGGCGACCCCGGCCGTGCGCAGCAGCTCCAGCGCCTGGGAGACCAGGGTGACCAGGTGGTTCGCGCCGTGCGCGAGGGCCGTGTGGTAGAGCGGGCGGACGCCCTCCGGCACCCACTCGGGCTCGCCGCCCATCTCGACCACCAGGGCCTCGGCCACCGGGCGCAGCTCCTCGGGGGCGGTCACCCCGAACGGGCAGCCGGCCAGCCGGGCGAGGTCGACCGTGGTGCCGGTGAAGGTCATCGCGGGGTGCAGTGCCAGCGGCAGCGCCCCGGCCCGGGTGGCGGGCTCCAGGACGGCGACGCCGTGCGCGCCCGAGGTGTGCACCACCAGCTGGCCGGGACGGACCGAGCCGGTCGCGACGAGGCCGGCCACCAGGTCGGCCAGCGCGTCGTCGGGGACGGTGAGCAGCACCAGGTCGGCGGCGGCGAGCACCTGCGGCGGAGTGACGATCCGCACGCCCGGCAGCAGCTGTTCGGCGCGGCGGCGGGAGGCGGCGGACACCCCGGAGGCGGCGACCACCCGGTGCCCGGCGAGCTGCAGGGCGGCGCCCAGCGCGGGGCCGACCCGGCCGGTGCCGACCACCCCGACGGCGAGCCGGGCCGGCCGGTTGCCGGGGTGGGCCGGGTCGCCGAAACCGTCGTCGAGCGGGCCGGGGCCGACGCTGTGGGAGGCGCTCACGCGGCCACCTCCGGGTCGTTCCCGGGCCGGGGGGCACCCCGGCGCTCGGCGGTGGCAATCGCCATGGCGCACCTCTCGACGGTGAGCCCGGTTCGCTCGCTCACAGCTCGGCCCTGGTCCTCACTCTTACCGTTCCGGTCCTCTGCGGGTACCGGACGCACCGGCCCATTCTACGGCCGGGGCGGACGGCGGATTAATCCGCGGCGCCGGCCCGGATCAGGCCCGCCTCGTAGGCGAGGACGACGGCCTGGACCCGGTCGCGCAGGCCGAGCTTGGCCAGGATCCGGCCGACGTGGGTCTTCACGGTGGCCTCGGACAGGACCAGCCGGGCGGCGATCTCACCGTTCGAGAGGCCCTGGGCGACCAGCAGGAACACCTCGCGCTCGCGCTCGGTTAGCGGGCCCAGGGTGTCCGGTCCCGGCGTGCTCGCCGCGGTGGGCAGCACCTCGGCGAAGCGGTCGATCATGCGGCGGGTGGTGGTCGGCGCGACCACCGCGTCGCCGCCGTGCACCGCGCGGATCGCGGCCACCAGCTCGGTCGGCGGCACGTCCTTGAGCAGGAACCCGCTGGCCCCGGCCTTGAGCGCGGCGAAGGCGTACTCGTCCAGGTCGAAGGTGGTGAGGATGAGCACGTGCGGCGCGTTCGGCAGCGGGCTGCCGTCCTCGGCGAGGCAGATCCGGCGGGTGGTCTGCACCCCGTCCAGGCGGGGCATCCGGACGTCCATCAGGATCACGTCCACCTGCGTGTGCCGCAGCCGCTCCAGGGCCTGCGCGCCGTCGCCGGCCTCGGCGACGATCTCGATGTCGCCCTGGGACTGCAGGATCATCCGGAAGCCGGTGCGCAGCAGCTCCTGGTCGTCGACGAGCATCACGCGGATGGTCAAGGTGGCTCCTAGTTCGTGGGCGGCAACGGGGTCAGTGTGCTGCCTTGAGGGGCAGGACGGCGCGGATCCGGAAGCCGCCGCCGGGGCGCGGCCCGACGTCGAGGCTGCCACTGACCATGCCGACCCGCTCGCGCATGCCGATCAGGCCGTGCCCCTGGCCGTCCGTCCCGCCGGCGGCGAGCTGCTCGTCCGTCGAGCCGCGGCCGTCGTCCTCGATCAGGACGGCCAGCTCGCGCTCGCCGAAGTCGACCGCGACCCGGGCGTGCACATCGGGGCCGCCGTGCTTGCGGACGTTGGTCAGTGCTTCCTGGACGATCCGGTAGACGGTCAGCTCGACGCCGCGCGGCAGTTCGCGCGGGTCGCCGGAGGTGGCGAAGTCCACCTGGAGGCCGGCCGTGCGGACCTGGTCCAGCAGCTCGGGCAGCTCCTCGACGCCGGGCTGCGGCACGTACTCCTCGGCGGTGTCCGCGGTGCGCAGCACACCCAGCAGCCGGCGCATCTCGACGAGCGCCTGGCGTCCGGTGGAGGCGATCGTGCCCAGCGCCTCCCTGGCCTGCTGGGGCGAGTTGTCCAGCACGTAGGCGGCGCCGTCGGCCTGGACGATCATGACGGAGACGTTGTGCGCGACCACGTCGTGCAGCTCGCGGGCGATCCGGGCGCGCTCGGCGGCGACCGCCACCTTGGCCTGGGCGTCGCGCTCGCGCTCCAGCCGGGCGGCGCGGTCCTCCAGCTCGACCAGGTAGGCGCGGCGCACCCGGGTGAGCCGGCCCCAGGCCCAGCAGAGGATGAACGGGCTGCTCATCGCCGCGGTGAGCAGCAGGAACTCGCCCAGGCTGTACGAGCGCTGCTGGGCGTCGCCGTTCGGGTCGATCACGGTCTTGCTGAGGTGGAGCTGCCAGTACGTCAGCGGTCCGGCCGCCAGCCCGGCGGCCAGGGCCAGCCGGGAGATCCAGGCGGAGCCGAAGGCGGCGCCGGTGTAGGCGAAGACCAGGTACCCGATGCTGGAGCCGGCGGGCAGGATGCCCAGCGTGATCTGACCGATCCCCAGCGCGGTGGCGGCGGCCACGGTGGCGTCGGGGTGGCGGCGCCGGAAGACCATCAGCAGCGGGATGAGCAGGGCGATGACGAACTGGGCGGGGGCCCGCCAGGCGCTGTTGTCGCCGCCGTCCGGCAGGAGCCCCAGGAACAGCACGATCGCCGCCCAGGCGGAGTCGACCACCATGGGGTGACGGCGGAGCCAGGCGTTGAGTCGTTGCACGTCTCAAGCGTAGGCAGTCGCGGAGCGTGGTCAGGTCCGCCGGGAGGGCGATCCGTCCTACTCCCTAGGTCGGAGAAGCCCGGACTCCGGTTGGGAGGGGAACCCCGGCGCCGGTAGCGTCCCGCCGCATGACTTGGATGCGGTGGCGGCCCGCCATGGAAGAGGCCCTCTACGCCCCCGTCGGCGGCTTCTACCGCAGGCCGGAGGGGCCGGCCGGGCACTTCCGCACCTCGGTGCACGCCTCCCCGCTGTTCGCCCGCGCGGTGGCCCGGCTGCTGCTGGACGTGGACGCGGCCCTCGGCCGTCCGGAGGAGCTGGCCTTCGTGGACGTCGGGGCGGGCCGCGGCGAGCTGCTGACCGGTGTGCTGGCCGAGCTGCCGGACGGCGTGCTGGCCCGGCTGCGGCCGTACGGGGTGGAGATCGCGGCGGACCGCCCGGCGGGACTGCCGTCCACAGCCCTGTGGACGGACGAGGTGCCGCGCGGCGTCAGCGGGCTGCTGTTCGCCAACGAGTGGCTGGACAACGTGCCGCTGGACCTCGGCGAGGTGGACGAGGACGGGGTGCTGCGCTACGTCGAGGTGGACACCGCGACCGGCGAGGAGCGGCTCGGGTCCGCGGTGGACGCGGCCGACGCCGCCTGGGCCGCGCGCTGGTGGCCGGCCCCCGAGCCGGGGGACGTCGTGGAGTTCGGCGCCCCGCGCGACGCCGTCTGGGCCTCGGCCGTCGCCGGGCTGGAGCGCGGTCTCGCGGTCGCGGCGGACTACGGGCACACCGCCGCGAGCCGCCCGCCCCTCCCCACCCTGACCGGGTTCCGGGCGGGCCGGGAGGTGCGCCCGGTGCCGGACGGCTCCTGCGACCTCACCGCGCACGTGGCGCTGGACGCGGTGGCCGCGCCCGCCGTCCACAGCCTGTGGACAACGCAGCGCGAGGCGCTGCGGGCGCTCGGCGTGAGCGGTGCCCGACCGCCGCTGGCGCTGGCGTCCACCGACCCGGCGGCCTACCTGCGGGCGCTCGGCGGCGCCGGGGAGGCCGCCGAGCTGACCGACCCGGCGGGCCTGGGCGCGTTCGGCTGGCTCGCCCAGGCCGTCCGCATGCCGGTACCGGAGACCCTCGCCGGCCTCGGGGGATGGCAGACTCTCGGGTCATGAGGGAGACCACGGTCGGCATCGGGGCGGGAGCCGAGAACTTCACCGGCGCGGCGGGCAGCACCGACATGGTGCTCAACATCGGCCCGCAGCACCCGGCGACCCACGGTGTGCTGCGGCTGAAGCTGGTGCTGGACGGCGAGCGGATCGTCACCGCGGAGCCGGTGATCGGCTACATGCACCGCGGCGCGGAGAAGCTCTTCGAGGCCCGTGACTACCGGCAGATCATCATGCTGGCCAACCGGCACGACTGGCTCTCCGCGTTCGCCAACGAGCTGGGCGTGGTGCTCGGCGTCGAGCGGATGCTCGGCATGGAGGTGCCCGAGCGCGCGGTCTGGATCCGCACCCTGCTCGCGGAGCTGAACCGCGTCCTCAACCACCTGATGTTCCTCGGCTCCTACCCGCTGGAGCTGGGCGGGATCACCCCGATCTTCCACGCCTTCACCGGCCGTGAGGACCTCCAGCACGTGCTGGAGGAGGCCTCCGGCGGCCGGATGCACTACATGTTCAACCGGGTCGGCGGCCTCAAGGAGGACCTGCCGGCCGGCTGGCTCGGCCGGGTCCGGGCGGCGATCGCCACCGTCCGCTCGCAGCTGCCGGTCTTCGAGGACCTCGTCCTCGGCAACGAGATCTTCCGGGCCCGCACCGCCGGCGTCGGCGTGCTCAGCCGGGCGCACGCCGAGGCGTACGGGGTCAGCGGCCCGATCGCGCGTGCCAGCGGGCTCGACTTCGACCTGCGCCGTGACGAGCCCTACCTGGCGTACGGCTCGGACGAGCTGCGCGCGGTGCTGACCGTGGTCACCCGTGAGGAGGGCGACTGCCTGGCCCGGTTCGAGTGCCTGCTGGAGCAGACCGTCAACGCGCTGGACCTCGCGGACGCCTGCCTGGACAAGCTCGCCACGCTGGCGCCCGGCCCGGTCAACCTGCGGCTGCCCAAGGTGCTGAAGGCCCCCGAGGGCAGCACCTACGCCTGGACGGAGAACCCGCTCGGCGTCAACGGCTACTACCTGGTCTCGCGCGGCGACAAGACGCCGTGGCGGCTGAAGCTGCGCTCGGCGTCCTTCAACAACATCCAGGCGCTCACCGAACTGCTGCCCGGCACCCTGGTCGCCGACATGGTGGCCATCCTGGGCTCGATGTTCTTCGTCGTCGGCGACATCGACAAGTAGGCGGCATCGACACGTGGCGGTGGGGCGCCGGGCGGCGGCGAGGGCGTACCGGCGGGCTACTTCTTGCGGCTCGGCTTCCGGCCCGGGTCGGCCGGGTGCGGCGCCACCTTGCGGTCGCCCTTGGTGGCGATCCGCTGCTCGCAGAGGCCGGCCAGCACCTCGTACCCGGCCTTGCCCATCAGCTCGGTGAGCTCGGGGCGGTAGCTGATGTACACCGGGTCCGGGCCGGTGTGCGCGTCCGGGCTGCCGGTGCACCACCAGTGCAGGTCGTGGCCGCCCGGGCCCCAGCCGCGGCGGTCGTACTCGCCGATGGTGACCTGGAGGTAGCGGGTGTCGTCCGGGCGGTCGATCCAGTCGTAGGTGCGCCGCACCGGGAGCTGCCAGCAGACGTCCGGCTTGGTCTCCAGCGGCTCCTTGCCCTCCTTGAGGGCGAGGGTGTGCAGCGCGCAGCCGGCGCCGCCGGCGAAGCCGGGGCTGTTCAGGAAGAGGCAGGCGCCGTTGACCCGGCGGGTCTGCCGGTCGCCGTCCTCGTCGAACATGGTGATGCCGCCGTCGAGCCGGATCCGGCCCTTGGCGTCGGTGCCGTGCGCGTGGTTCTCCCAGATCTCGGGCGTCAGCCGGGCCGCGTGGCCGGCCACGCGCCGCTCGTCGTCCTCGTCCGAGTAGTGCGCGCCGAGCGTGCAGCAGCCGTCCGACTCGCCGCGGCCCTCGCGGATGCCCTGGCAGCCCCGGCCGAAGATGCACGTCCAGCGGGAGGTCAGCCAGGTGAGGTCGCAGCGGAAGACCTGCTCCTCGTCGGCCGGGTCGGCGAATTCGACCCAGGCCCGGGGGAAGTCGAGCGGGACCTCGGGGCGCGGGGCGTCGAGCGGGGCCTCGACGCGCAGGGTCGGCATCGCGAGGTCGACCGGGGTCGCGCCGGCCTTGGTCTTCTTCTTGGAGGTCTCTGCTGCTGCCACCCGGCAAGGGTAGAGCCTTCACGGCGGTGCGAACCGCCTGCGGGCGGGGCATTTGCGGTGGTTTCGCCGAGCGGCGGCGGTCGGAGCCGCCGTCGGGCGAGGTGAAGGCGGGGTGAAGAGGTCTCCGGCGCGCTGCGGCCCGGACCGGCCGCCCCTCTAGGATGGCGGCCGGTCCGCTACGGGGAGGTACGGGGATGGCGAGCGGCAGTGGCAACGGCGATGCCGGAGGCGGCACCTTCGCCCTCAAACCGTGGGAACTGCACGGTGAGGGGCGCGAGTTCGAAAAGATCTCGGAGGACTTCGGGAAGGCCGCCAGCACCTTGGAGCAGTCGCTCGCGGCGCTCGGCAGCCCGTGGGGGCAGGACCGGCCGGGCAGCGGATTCGCCGCCGCCTACAAGGACGCGCGCGGCGGTCTGCTCGGCGGTCTGCGCGGGCTGGCCGGGCAGCTGGGGCAGGTCGGCTCGGGGCTGCACACCATGGCCGAGCGGACCGTCGACGCGGAGACCGCGGCGGCCGCCGGCTTCGGCGGCGCGGCGGGGCAGGGCGGGCCGGTGACGCCCGCGGCAACCCCGGGGGCCCGTACGACCGTCCCCAAGGACAGGTCGGCCTGACGGCCGGGGCCGTCCGCCGGACGCGGACCGCGGGTGACGCGGTCCGTGCGCGGCGGTCGGCACCCCGTGTTCCGTCGCCGCCGTGCTCCGCCACGCCGTGGCCCGCACGTCGTGGCCCGCACACCGAAGTCCGCACGCCGCGGTCCGTACGTCGAAGTCCGTACGTCGAAGGGGGAAGCGCATGTCCCGCAAGCTGCCCGAGGAGCTGGCACCGCTGCTGGCCAGGACCGGCCACCAGTGGCCGCAGGCCGACGAGGACGGGCTGCGCAGGGCGGCCGGCCTCTGGCGCGACTTCGGCGTCGAGGCCGAGCGCCTCGGCAAGCGCGGCGGGGACTCCGCCAAGCGCGTCACCGGGGAGAACTCCGGCCGCGCGGTGGACGCCTTCGGCGAGTACTGGCGGGCGTTCAGCGGCCGCGGCACCGGCCACCTGGACGACGCGCACAGCGCCACGATCCTGGTGGCCGGCGCCTTCGACAAGGCCGCCCGGGCCGTCGACAGCTGCAAGGCCGACCTCGTCGCCACCCTCACCGAGCTGGCCGCCGAGCTGAAGAAGGCCGAGGAGCAGGCGGCCCGGGCCAAGGCGGCCGCGGCCGAGGTCGCCACCGCCACCCGCGGCGACGGAGCGGCGCCCGGCGGGGTCTTCGGCGGGCTGCGGCAGGGCCTCGGCGCGGTGGCGGCCGGGGTGCGCGACGCTGCCACCGAACACGTCGCCGAAGCGGTGGCGGCCGCCGCCGTCGAGTCCGCCGGGCTGAAGATCGGCGGCCTGCTGGACGAGCTCGGCCGGGCGATGAAGGACGGGCTGGACGGCACGCTCGAGGAGCCCGCCGTGGTCGCGCTGCTGCGCCTCGCGCCGGGCGGCGTCCCGGGGGTGCGTCCGGCGTCGTTCGCCGGCGGGGCCTTCGACCCGGTCGCCGCCGGGCTGCCCGCCGTGCTCGGCGAGCCGGGCGTGCTGGGCGCGGACGGCGCGGGCCTGGCGGTGGTGCTCGGTCAGGACGGCCGGCCCGTGGTCGGCGTGCCGGGGCTGGCGGTCAAGCTCGACGAGGCCGGCCGACCGGTGCTCGACGAGCACGGAGACCCGGTCATCGTCCGGGCCGACGGCACGACGGTGACGGACCCGAGCGGGCTGCTCGTCGTCCAGGGCCCGGACGGCAAGCCGGTGGTGGGGGTCGAGGACCTCGCCGTGAAGGTGGACGAGCAGGGGCGGCCGGTGCTGGGCAGGGACGGCCTGCCGGTGCTGACCGACAAGGACGGCAAGGAGGTCCGCGGCATACCGCTGACCGACCCCGCGGCGGGCCGCGGGAACGGCCACGGACTGGACGGCAAACCGGGCGGGCCGCTCGCCGACGGGCCGGGCGCGGTGCTGCCGGGCGCACCCGGGGCGCCCGGCGTCCCCGGGGCCGGCACACCCGGGGCCGGGCCGGACGGCGTGGTCGTGATGGACGGCGCCGGCCGCCCCGGCCCGGGCGGTCCGGGGGAGCACCCGGACCGGACCCCGGACGGGGGCGGTACGGGGCCGCTGCGGACCGGTTCGGCCGGCGGGGACCGGACGCCGGACGGCCCGGGCCGTCCGGCCGCCCCGGCACAGTTCGCCAGTGGTGGCGGCGGCGACGGTGGTGGCGGTGGTGGCGGTGGTGGCGCGGTCGGCTACGGCGGCCGGGCCGACGACGACTACCACCTGCCGCCCGCCCACCCCGGGGGTGGCGGCGGCGCGCCCGTGACCGTACGGACCGACTCGGTGCTCGCGCCGCCCGCACCGCAGGCCCCCACCGCGCCCTCGCACCTCGGCGCGCCGGACGTGCCGTCGGGCGGCGGACCCGCCCAGGGCGGCCCGCACGGCACCTCCTACGGCGCCCAGTTCACCGTTCCGGTGGCCGCCGGGCCGACCGGCCCCGGTCCGCTGGCCGGCCCGTCCGGCGGTTCCTACCCGGGCCCGGTGGCGGCCGGGCACGGTCCGGCGCCGTTCGGCAGCGGGGTCGGCGCCGGACCGCCCGCCGCCGGGGGCGCCCCCGGCGCCGTCCCGGCCGGGCCCGTGGGCGCGGTCGGCCCGGTCGTCGTCCCCGGCCCGGGCACCCCGGCGGCCGGGGCCCCGGGCGCGTCCGGCCACCCCGGCGCCCCCGCCTCCGGACAGCAGGCGCCCGCCGAGGGCCGGCCGGGCGCCGGGGCGGGCGCGGGCGCCCCGCGGGGGGCCACCGGCACCCCGCACCCGGTCACCGCGCCCGGCCCGGTGACCGTCCTGCCGCCGTCGGCCCCGCCGGTCGCCGGCCCCGGCCGCCCCGAGGAACACCCGGAGGACCACCGCCGGCGCCCCGGCGGCTCCCCGGCCGAGGGCGGGGACGGCCTGGCCTGGGCCGCCGTCCCGGTCGCCACCGCGCACGCCCTGGCGCTCCAGCTGGCCCGGCGCGCCCTGCGGGGCGGCGCCGAGGAGGAGTTCCAGGCGCGCCTGCGGACCATCGCCGACAGCCGCCCCTACGGACTGCCCGGCGGCCTGGCCCCGGTCGACCCGGAGCACCAGCGCGAGGTCGAGCGCCGGGCGCCCCGGGACGCGGCCGGTCTGCCCGTCCGCCACCCCGACCCGGCGGCCGGCGGCTGGACGGAGGTGGTCAACGCCGACGGCCCGCACGCCCCGGGCCGGGCGAACAACAGCCTGGAGATCGCGCTGTCCGCCGTCGACACCTTCACCGGCCGCCCGACCTGCGCCGCGCCCCGGATCCCCACCGAGGGCGACGCGGGGGAGCGCGGCGGCCGGGACCGTGCCGAACGCGAACTCGGCGCGCCCTTCCGCGACCTCGGCGACGGCGGCCCGGCCTTCGGCCGTCTCACCGGCGAACTGCGGCGGGCCGGCCACGGCGCCCAGGCCGTGCTGCTCACCCTGGACGGCTTCGGTCGTCCGCACGCCTGGAACGCCGTCAACCACCGGGACACCGTGACCTACCTCGACCACCAGGTCGGCCGCCGGGGGGCCGAGCCGCTGCACGACGCCGCCCACGGCCTCTGGGCGATCGCCCTCGACCCGGACGGGTGCCCGCTCGACCTCGCCGCGCGCCGTCCGGAGCCGGCGACGAGCGGCGCCCGGTGACCGCCGTCCTGAGCCGTCCCGAGCCGGCGGCTGCCGCCGGCCGGCGGCAGCCGCCGGGCGCCGCGTCGGGGCCGCTGACCGGCGGTGCCCGGTGACCCTCCGTCCGCCCCTCTCCGCCCGCGCGCCCCTCCCGGCCCGCGTCCATGCAAGGAGCACCACCCTGTGACCACCCGCGCGCAGGCGGTCGAGGCCGCCCACCGCTGGATCAACGGCGAGCTGCCGAGGGCCTCCGCCGACGGCTCGACCGGGAGCCGGCGGGTGCACTCGCACGAGTTCGACCTCGGCTGGGTGGTCTGGGCGGAGCCCTCGCCGGTGGGGGTCGACCCGCTGACGGGGGAGCGGCGCGCACCCGAGGAGGTGGGGGCGGCCTGTGCGGTGGTGGACCGGATCACCGGGCGGTTCACCGTCTGGCCGTCCGTACCGGTGGACGAGGTGACCGCGCTCTACCGGGACTTCGTGGGCGCCGGCGCCCACGACCCGGCCCGGCCGCCGGCCACCGGCCGGGGCACCCGGGCCGAGCTGACCTACCGTGACGACCTCGGCGAGGTCCGCTCGCTGGCGCTGCGCTCGGCGCCCGGGCTGCCGCACCCGGCGCTGCGCGGCTGGTGGTGGCTGCGCGAGCGGGGCGTCCGCCCGGAGGACGTGCTGGCCGTCCGCACCGACCTGCGGCTGAGCGCGCTGCCCGGCGGCTACTGCGCGTACGCGCTGGCCGCCGAGCTGCCGGGCGCCCGGGTGGAGGCCGAGCTGTCCTACGGACCGCGCTTCGACCACCGGGCGGCGGCCGTCCGCGCGCTCCCGGCCGAGCCCGGCGGACCGGTCCGCAACCGGGTGCCCTTCCCGCGCGGCGGCCCGGCCCCGGCCGCCGGAGCGGACGACGGGCTCGCGGCGCTGCTGGTGGAACGCTTCGGCGCCGGCGGCGTCCGGCGGTTCGACCCGGCCGACGTCGCCCGGGCCGACCTGCCGGAGGCCACCGCCCGGGTACTGCTGACGGTCGGTGTGCCCGTCGCGGTCGAGGGCTTCTTCGCGCTGCACCACCCGCGGCCGGACGCCATCGCCGACGGCACCCGGCCCGGTACGGTGCTGCCGCCGCTCGCCGACCACCTGGCGCAGACCGGCCGCGGCACCCGGGTGGCCGAGCGGGAGCGCCTCGCACTGGCCCCGCAACTGCTGCTCGGGACGGACGGCTGGGCGCTGATCGCCCTGGACACCGCCTGCGGCGCCGTCCGGGCCGTCGACCCCGACTACGCCACCGCCCGGCACTGCAACGCCGGGCCGGCGGCCTTCGTCCGCAGCCTGGCCCTGTTCGCCGGGTGGCTGCCCGGTCTGCCCGGGCTGGACCCGCGCGCCGCCGGCACCGCCGTCGCCGAGCTGCAGCGCGCTCTGGCGGCGATCGACCCGACGGTCTTCGACGACCCGGAGAACTGGTGGGCCGTCATCGTCGAGCAGCTGTGGGACGGTCTGCTGTGACGCCGGGGCGGCGCGTCCGGGTGACCCGCGGTGCGCCGCCGCCGGGCCGGAGCGGGCGGCGGGCGCACGCTGGAGGCGACCGCCGGCACGGTCAGGTTGTCGGACCGGTTCGCTGATCCCCCGCCGACGCGTCGACGATGTCCCGGACGCCCGGCACCCCGCCGGACACCCGCGTCCGCCCGGTGTCCGAACCAGAGCTGGAGCCCGAGCCGTGACCGCCTCGCCCCGCACCGCCCACGCGGCCGTCCTCGCCGCCCTCGCGGTGCTGGCCGGCGGCTGCGCCCCCGCCCCCGAGCTCCGCGCCCGTCCGGTCGCGGCCGAGCGGAGCTGCGACGCCCCGACGGTGATCGGCCACCGGGGCGCCCCGCTCGACGCCCCCGAGAACACCATGGGCTCCTTCGAGACGGCCCTCGACCAGGGCGCCGACTGGCTGGAGACCGACGTCCAGACCACCCGGGACGGCGTGCCGGTCCTGATGCACGACCCCACCGTGGACCGCACCACCGACGGCCACGGCGCCGTCGCGGACCTGACCGCCGCTCAGGTCGCCGAGCTGCGGGTGACCGTCGGCCCCGGCCCGGCCGAGGCCGTGCCGACGCTGGAGCACCTGCTGAAGCGGCTCGCCGGCAGCCCCGTGACGCTGCTGATGGAGATCAAGTGGCAGCGGGCCGAGGACGTCGCCCGGATCGCCCGGACCGCCGCCGGCAGCGGCGCCCGGGTCTACCTGTACTCGTTCTCCGCCGAGCACCTGCGCCAGGCCCACGCCGCCGCCCCCGCCCTGCCGGTCGTCCTCATCCAGGGCGCCTCGCTCGCCGACGACCCCGGTGACCTGCCGCTGCACGGCATCGCCCTGGAGGGGGCGCTGGCCACCGCCGACCGGATCGCCGCCGAGCGCGCGGCCGGCCGCGAGGTCTACGTCTGGACGCTGGACGACGAGGCGTCCTGGCAGCTGATGACCGACCGGGACGCCGACGGCCTGATCACCAACGCCCCCGGCCGGGCCCGCCGTTGGGCCGACGCCGGCTGCCGCACCCTCCACCCGGCCGCGCCGCGGGGCACCCACGGGCCCTGAGCCGGCGCCGCTGGTCCGGACCAAGTCACCGGGCCCGGACCGCCGGACCAGCACGAATACCGACGCGCCAGGTCTGTCCGGAGGCGGGATCGCGTAGCGTGAAGGGCTATGCGACTCGGTGTTCTCGACGTAGGTTCCAACACGGTCCACTTCCTCGTGGTGGACGCGCACCCCGGTGCCGCCCCCGTCCCCGCCTACTCCCACAAGGCGGAGCTGCGGCTCGCCGAACTCCTCGACGACCGGGGCGCGATAAGTGAGCCCGGGGTGGCGAAGCTGGTCGGCATGGTCGCCTCCTCGCTGCGGGTCGCCGAGGACAAGGGCGTGCTCGACATCCTGCCGTTCGCCACCTCCGCCGTCCGGGAGGCCGCCAACGGCGAGGAGGTGCTGCGCCGGGTCGCCGAGGAGACCGGGGTCGAACTGCGGGTGCTCTCCGGGCAGGACGAGGCGCGGCTCACCTTCCTCGCCGTCCGCCGCTGGTTCGGCTGGTCCTCCGGCCGGCTGCTCAACCTGGACATCGGCGGTGGCTCGCTGGAGATCGCCTGCGGGCTGGACGAGCAGCCCGACGTGGCCTGTTCGCTGCCGCTGGGCGCCGGCCGGCTCACCGGCCGCTGGCTGCCCGGGGACGTCGCCGACCCGGAGGGCCTGCGCGAGCTCAGACGCCACATCCGGGCCGAGATGGCCACCGTCGTCGGCGAGATCGCCCGGCTGGGCTCCCCCGACCACGCGGTCGCCACCTCCAAGACCTTCAAGCAGCTCGCCCGGATGACCGGCGCGGCCCCCGCCGACGCCGGCCCGTACGCCGACCGCCGGCTGACCCGCAGCAACCTCTCCGCCTGGCTGCCCCGGCTCTCCGCGATGACCGTCGCCGAGCGGGCGCAGATCCCCGGTGTCTCCGAGGGCCGCGCCAAGCAACTGCTGGCCGGCGCCCTGGTCGCCGACGCCGCGATGGACCTCTTCGGCCTGGACGAGCTCGACATCTGCCCGTGGGCGCTGCGCGAGGGCATCATCCTGCGCCGCCTGGACACCATGGACGGCGCGGTCGACCGCCGCCGGCCCGCGCTCGCCACCTGAGGGGCGGTCCGGCCGGCCCGCGCCGGGAGGGCCGCTCCCCGTTCCGGGCGCGGTCCGCTTACGCTGTCTCCCGTGGCGCAACCAGCGGACGAGGACGGGACGCGGGAGGGCCGCGCTCCCGGGGACGGGCAGCCGCGGCCGGACACCCCGCGCCGCACGGACCCGCCGCCGGCGGCCGCCGGCGGCGAGCCGGCCGGGACCGGCGGTGCCGGACGGGCCCGCAAGCTGGGCAAGGCCGTGAAGGGCGCGAAGAGCGCGCGGAGTGCCAAGGGCGCGAAGAGCGCCGGGGCGGCCGGGGCGTCTGAGGATTCTGGTACTTCTGGGGCGGCGGCCGCGGCGAAGTCCGCCCGGGCGGCCCGGAAGGCCACCGGCGGAGCGGTGAAGAAGGCGGCGAAGAAGGCCGCCAAGAAGGCGGCGAAGAAGGCCCCCGAGCAGCCACCCGCGGCGGGGACCGCGACCGGCGGGACCGGCGCGGCGCCCCGCGGGACCCGGACCGCCCGGGCGGCCGGCGCCGCCAAGGCCGCCGTCCAGTCGGTGAAGTCCGTCAAGGCCGCCCGGCAGGCCGCGGCCCACCCGGCCCCGCTGCCGCGCACCACCGACCGCCTGGTCCTGCCCCCGCACCCCGGCCTGCGCATCCCCGACACCAAGGTCGCCCTCTCCACCGCCTCGGTCTACCCGGCCAACACCGCCATCGCCTTCGAGCTGGCCGAGCGTCTCGGCTACGACGGCGTCGAGGTGATGGTCTGGAACGACCCGGTCAGCCAGGACATCGAGGCGCTGCGCCGGCTCTCCGACGCCCACCGGATGCCGATCCTGGCCGTGCACGCGCCCTGCCTGCTGATCACCCAGCGGGTCTGGACCAGCGACCCGTGGACCAAGCTCGTCCGGGCCCGCGCGGCGGCCGAGAAGCTCGGCGCGAGCGCCGTCGTCGTCCACCCGCCGTTCCGCTGGCAGCGCCAGTACGCCCGGGACTTCGTCGAGGGCATCAACCGGATGGCGGGCGAGACCGACGTCCGCTTCGCCGTCGAGAACATGTACCCCTGGCGCTACCGCGACCGCGAGATGCTGGCCTACGCACCCGGCTGGGACGTCACCGAGGAGGAGTACCGGCACTTCACCATCGACCTCTCGCACGCCGCGACCTCCCGGATCGACGCGCTCGCCATGGTCGACCGGATGGGCGACCGGCTCGCGCACATCCACCTGGCCGACGGCAGCGGCTCCGGCAAGGACGAGCACCTGATCCCCGGCCGGGGCAAGCAGCCCTGCGCCGAACTGCTGGAGCACCTCGCCCGGACCGGCTTCGACGGCCACGTGGTGCTGGAGGTCAACACCCGGCGCTCCGCGTCCCCCGCCGAACGCGAGGCCGACCTCGCCGAGGCGCTCGCCTTCACCCGTCTGCACCTGGCCACCCCCGCCCGGGTACGCTGACCACGAACTGCCGTACCGAGGGGGACATATGACGGACAGCATGACGGACAGCACGGACTACCGGCGGCTCGCCGGCTCGTTCGGCGGGGTGGCCGCCGAGTACGACCGGGCCCGTCCCTCGTACCCCGACGAGCTCTTCGACGCGCTGGAGCGCCTGGCCGGCCGCACCCTGAAGGGCGCCCGGGTGCTGGACGTCGGCGCCGGTACCGGTATCGCCACCCGGCTGCTGGCCGGCCGCGGCGCGGACGTGATCGCCGTCGAGCCCACCCCCGGCATGGGCGCCCAGTTCCTCACCTCCTCGCCGGGCCTGCCGCTGGTCCGGGGCGACGGCGACGACCTGCCCTTCCACGACGGCTCGGCCGACTTCGTCACCTACGCCCAGGCCTTCCACTGGACGCACCCCGAGCGGTCCGTCCCCGAGGCGATCCGGGTGCTGCGCCCCGGCGGCGCGCTCGCGACCTGGTGGAACGTGAAGGACAGCGGCGTCGCCTGGGTGGCGGCGATGGGCGAGCGGCTCGCCAAGGCGCTCACCGGGACGTACCACGGCTACGGCGCGGTCAACGAGATCGTCTCGCACCTCGCCCCCCACGACCTGCGGATCGGCACCGCCACGCTGCGCTGGGAGCGCCGGGTCACCGTCGACCACGTGATCACCGACCTGGTCTCGCGCTCCTACCTGGCCTCCCTCGCCCCCGAGGAGCGGGCGCCGCTGCTGGCCGTCGAGCGCGAGGCGCTGCTGGCGGAGTTCCCGGACGGCTGGGTGGTCGAGCCGTACGTCCTGGACCTCACCGTGGCCCGGACCCCGGACGCCACGGCCTGACCGCATCGCGGACGCGGTGTCCGCCCGCCGGACGGCGGGCGTAGTCTCGAAAGACACAGCGGCCGCGCACCCTCCTCACCCGGCGGGGCCGCCAGCAGCCTCCGAAGGAGTGGAGCACAGTGCCCGAGCTGAAGTCCCGTACGGTCACCCACGGTCGCAACATGGCAGGCGCCCGGGCGCTTCTCCGGGCCGCCGGCGTAGCCCGCGAGGACTTCGGCAAGCCGATCATCGCGGTCGCCAACTCCTTCACCGAGTTCGTCCCCGGGCACACCCACCTCCAGCCGGTCGGCCGGATCGTCTCCGAGGCGATCAAGCAGGCGGGCGGCATCCCGCGCGAGTTCAACACCATCGCGGTGGACGACGGCATCGCGATGGGCCACGGCGGCATGCTCTACTCGCTGCCCTCGCGCGACCTGATCGCCGACTCGGTGGAGTACATGGTCAACGCGCACTGCGCGGACGCCCTGATCTGCATCTCCAACTGCGACAAGATCACCCCGGGCATGCTGATGGCCGCCCTGCGCCTCAACATCCCGACCGTCTTCGTCTCCGGCGGCCCGATGGAGGCCGGCAAGGCCACCCTGGTCGACGGCACCGTGCGCAGGCTGGACCTGGTCGACGCGATCTCCCAGGCGGTCAACGAGAACGTCTCCGACGAGGACATCGCGATCATCGAGGAGAACGCCTGCCCGACCTGCGGGTCCTGCTCGGGCATGTTCACCGCCAACTCGATGAACTGCCTGACCGAGGCGATCGGCCTCTCGCTGCCCGGCAACGGCTCGGTGCTCGCCACCCACACCGCCCGCCGGGCGCTGTACGAGAAGGCCGGGCGGACCGTCGTCGAGATCACCAACCGGCACTACCAGCAGGACGACTACAGCGTCCTGCCCCGCTCGATCGCCACCCGGTCCGCGTTCGAGAACGCCATGGCGCTGGACATCGCGATGGGCGGCTCGACCAACACCATCCTGCACCTGCTCGCCGCCGCCCAGGAGGCCGAGCTGGACTTCGACCTGCGGGCCATCGACGCGGTCTCCCGCCGGGTGCCCTGCCTCTCCAAGGTCGCGCCCAACGGCTCGTACTACATGGAGGACGTCCACCGGGCCGGCGGCATCCCCGCCATCCTCGGCGAGCTCTACCGCGGCGGCATGCTCCACGAGGACGTGACCACCGTCCACTCCGACTCGCTCGCCGAGTGGCTGAAGACCTGGGACGTCCGCGGCGGCTCGCCGTCCGCCGAGGCCGTCGAGCTCTGGCACGCCGCCCCCGGCTGCGTCCGCTCCGCCGAGGCCTTCTCCCAGTCCGAGCGCTGGGAGTCGCTGGACACCGACGCGGCCAACGGCTGCATCCGCAGCGTCGAGCACGCCTACTCGGTCGAGGGCGGCCTGGCCGTGCTGTACGGCAACCTCGCCGAGGACGGCTGCATCGTGAAGACCGCCGGTGTCGACGAGTCGATCTGGACCTTCAGCGGCCCCGCGGTGGTCGTCGAGTCCCAGGAGGACGCCGTCGACGCGATCCTCACCAAGCGGATCAAGGAGGGCGACGTCGTCGTCATCCGCTACGAGGGCCCCAAGGGCGGCCCCGGCATGCAGGAGATGCTCTACCCGACCTCGTTCCTCAAGGGCCGGGGGCTCGGCAAGGCCTGCGCCCTGGTCACCGACGGCCGCTTCTCCGGCGGCACCTCGGGCCTGTCGATCGGCCACGCCTCCCCGGAGGCCGCCTCCGGCGGCACCATCGCGCTGGTCGAGGACGGCGACATCGTCGCCATCGACATCCCCGGCCGGACGATCTCGCTGGAGGTCCCCGCCGAGGTGCTGCACGAGCGCCGGCTGAAGCTGGAGGCCGGGGGCGGCTACCGGCCGAAGAACCGCGAGCGCCAGGTCAGCCAGGCGCTGCGGGCCTACGCCGCGATGGCCACCTCCGCGGACAAGGGCGCCGTCCGCGACGTCTCCAAGCTCGGCTGACACCCCCGCGCCACGAGGAGCCGTTCCGCCCCGGGCGGGACGGCTCCTCCCGCGTCGGCCGCCGGATGCTGTCTCGCGGGCGGGGCGCCGGGTGATAATCGGCCGTGTGAACGAGGACCCCACCCCCACCCCCAGGCCCGCCGGCGCCCCCGAGCCGGAACCGATCCGCTGGTTCGGCACCAGCTGGGTCGGCCGTGGCACCGACTACCGGCTGCGCCGGGTCGTGGTGCCGCTCGGCGCCCTGCTCGCGGCGGTGGCCGGGGCGTTCGTCCTGCGCTTCGCCGTCGAGGGCGTCCAGCTGTCCGACAACGGCGGGTTCGTCAACGGCCTGCTGGTCGCCGCCGTGGCGATCTGCTCCTGCCTGGCCGGGCTGCGCAACTGGAAGCTGCTCAGCGAGGGCAGGGACCAGCTGACCGGCTGGATGGCCGAGGACAAGTCGCTCGGCGTGGTCTGGGTCATCGGAGGGGTCGGCGCGCTGTTCGCCTACTTCCTGCGCGGCCTGGTCGAGGCCCCCGGCGAGGCCGTCAAGCGCGCCCGGTACGAGCGCGCCACCGCCCGGTACGGGCGGCGGCAGGCGGGCCGCGGCGGCCGGCCCGGCGCGAAGAAGGCGGCGCCGGGCCGGGGCGGGCGCAAGCGCTGAGCGCTCAGCTGCGGGTGATCGTGCCGCACTCGCCCCGCGCGGTCAGCTCCTTGGAGCGGTCGTACGGGTCGGTGGCCGGTCCGGTCCGCTCCGGGTCCGGTTGGGCGAACTGGGGGAACCGCGGGTGGAGGAAGCCGTCGTAGACCTCGCAGGCGGTGTTGCCGACCTCGGACCGGCGCTTGCCGAAGTTGATCTTCTTCGGGTTGTTCTGGTACTTGCCCGGGTCGTAGAACCGGAAGTCCTCCGTCTTGCGCACGATGGTGCGGGCGGTCCGGGTGTCCCCGGGGACGTCGGCCACCGGGAGCAGCAGGCCGACCGGCTTGACCGCGCCGTCCCCGGGCGCGGGCGGCGCGGGCGGCGCCGACCGCGGGGACTGCGCCGGGGCGCCCGGCGTCGGCCGCTGGGCCGTGGCGCGCTGGGCCGCCTCCGGGCCGGGACGCAGCGCGTAGACGTAGGTGAAGTCGGTGTGCACCACCACCCCCTTCTCGCCGTCGCCCTCGACGCTGATCCGGCCCTGCAGCCTGACCCCGTCGGCCACCTGGACCGCCTCGCGCGGATCGAAGCGGTCGAACGCCGAGGTGGGGTCGTCCTCCTTGCTGGGGCGGGCCAGCGCGATCTCCAGCTTGTCCCGGCTCTCCCGCTCCAGCATCGCCAGCGCGGCGTCCGGCCGGCCGCCCGCGATCACCTTCGGATCCAGGTTGGCCGCCGCCAGGTAGTCCTTCACCAGCTTGACCTGGGCGGCCACCTGCTCGGCGCCGAACACCCCGATGGCGCCGGGGGCCTGCGGCAGGTCGAAGGCGTCCATCGTGGTCGGCCAGTCCTTGGCGGGGGAACCGGCCCACGGGCGGTCGACGGTGGGCTGCTCCTCGTCGACCGGTGAGGGCGCGCCGGTCGGCCGCGCGGTCTCCGGGGCGACCGGCGCGGCGGACGTGCCGGACCGGTCCGGGGCGGCGCCGAAGGTCGTCGAGAACCAGGAGCGCACGCCGTCGACGTTGAGCGCTCCCAGCAGCACGACCACCGTCAGCAGCACGTACAGCGGTGCCTGCCACCGCGGCCGCGGGCGGGCGTTGCCCCAGGGGTCGACCGCTTTCGGGGCGCGCCCGAAGCGCCCGGCCTTCCTCGGGCCGTCGTTCACCGAGCGCCGGCCGCCCGGGTCGACCGGCGGGGTGTGCTGCCACCGGGCGGAGAGCATCCGGGTGCGGCCCGCGGGCTCCTTGACGGCGGCCCCGCGGACGAACTCCTCGTCCAGGACGAGGTCGGCGAACGGGTCCTTCCCGCCCGCTCCGGACGGGTCCGCCCCGTCCGGGGCCCGGCCCTCGGACGGGCGCGGTTCTGGATCTTCGGCTATCGGCATCGCGCCAGTATGCCGACGGGGTGTGACAGGGAATCGATCGGGGGCACACCGTGTGGTGAACTCGGGTGCGGCGTGCGGGAATCACCCCGTTTTGTCCGGCTCGCGGGCCGGTGCTCAGCCCTTGCCGCGGGCCTGCTTCACCGAGCCGACCACGCCCGCGACGGCCAGCAGGAGACCGGCCGGCAGCAGCGAGAGGAAGAACGCGCCGAACAGGCCCGCGTCCCCGAGGATCGTCTGCGCCAGCATGTTCAGCACCAGCAGTCCGCCCGCGGCCGGCAGCGCCGACTTCCACGGATGCGCGTCCGCCCACCGGCGCAGCCGCCGGTCGGTGGTGTCCTTGCGCAGCTGGCCGCCCACCGTGCCGACCAGGAAGAAGAAGAACAGGGCCCAGCCGGCCGGTCCGGCCAGCATGCTCAGCGACCAGTCGCCGGTGATCGCGTCGATCCCCAGGGCGGTCGCCCCCACCACCGCACCGACTCCCGCGGCCGTCCGCCACGGCCCGAGCGTCGCGGCGGCGACGGCGGCTTGCCGGTTCTCACGTCGGGACATCTCTCCGTGTGCCATGCCTCCACGGTGCGCCCGCGCACGGCCCGAAGCCATAGGGGAGAACCCCGAGTTTCTCCCTAGGGCGGACGCCCCCGGGCCCGGCCCCGGGGCGGACGCCGCCGTGCCCTTCCGCAGGGTGGACGGTCCCGCCGCGGGCGGGGGAGCGGTGCGAGGATGGCGGCAGGAACGGATGCAAGGAGCGGGCATGGGCAGCGGCGCGGCGCACGGGCAGAAGATCGCCTTCCTCGGGACGGGCAAGATCGGGGAGGCCCTGCTCTCCGGTCTGCTGCGGGCCGGCAAGGACCCGGCGGACGTCCTGGTGACCGCCCGCCGGCCGGAGCGGGCCGCCGAGCTGGCCGCGAAGTACGGCGTCGGCGTGGTGGCCAACCACGAGGCCGCCAAGCTCGCCGACACCCTGATCCTCGCGGTGAAGCCGCAGGACATGGGCACCCTGCTGGACGAACTGGCGCCGCACGTCGGCGCGGACCGGCTGGTCATCTCGGCCGCGGCCGGCATCCCCACCGCCTGGTTCGAGGAGCGGCTGGCGCCCGGTACCCCGGTGGTCCGGGTGATGCCCAACACGCCCGTCCTGGTGGACGAGGGCATGAGCGTGATCTCCGGCGGCTCGCACGCGACCGAGGCGCACCTGGAGCGGGCCGAGGAGATCTTCCGCTCGGTCGGCAAGGCGCTGCGGCTGCCGGAGTCCCAGCAGGACGCGGCGACCGCGCTCTCCGGTTCGGGCCCGGCGTACTTCTACTTCCTGGTCGAGGCGATGACGGACGCCGGCATCCTGCTCGGCCTGCCCCGGCACGTGGCGCACGACCTGATCGTGCAGTCCGCGATCGGCGCCTCGGTGATGCTGCGGGACTCCGGCGAGCACCCGGTGAAGCTGCGCGAGGCGGTCACCTCGCCGGCCGGCACCACCATCGCGGCCATCCGCGAGCTGGAGAACCACGGGGTGCGGGCCGCGCTGCTGGGCGCCCTGGAGGCGGCCCGGGACCGCTCCCGGGAGCTGGCCTCCGGCGGCCGGTAGGCCGCCCAGTAGGCTCGGCCGCATGGCCTACGACCTGGTGATCTTCGACAACGACGGCGTGCTGGTGGACAGCGAGCCGCTCTCCAACCGGTTGCTCGCCGAGTACCTCACCGAACTCGGCTACCCGACCACGATCGAGGACTCCTACCGGGACTTCATGGGCACCGCGGCCCACCGGATCCACGACGTGATCGCCGAGCGGCACGACGGCGCGAAGCTGCCGGAGGGCTTCGACGAGCTGTTCCACGGCCGGGTGTTCGCCGCCTTCGACGCCGAACTCACCGCCGTGCGGGGCGCGGAGACGCTGCTGAAGGAGCTCGGGCAGCGCTCCGTGCCGTTCTGCCTGGCCTCCTCGGCGCACCACGCGTGGATCCGCACCGCCCTCGACGTCACCGGTCTGCGCGGGTACTTCGCCGAGGAGCGGATCTTCAGCGCGCAGGACGTCGGCGTGGGCAAGCCGGCCCCCGACCTCTTCCTGCACGCCGCCCGCGCCCTCGGCGTCGACCCGGCCCGCTGCCTGGTGCTGGAGGACAGCGTCAACGGCGTGCTGGCCGCCCGGGCGGCCGGGATGGACGTCTACGGCTACACGGCGCTCACCGACCCGGCGCGGCTGACGGCGGCGGGCGCCACCGGGCTGATCGGGGACCTCGCCGAGGCCGCCGCGCTGCTCGGCTGAGCGGCGGGGCCCGTACCGGCGTGCGCACCCCCTCCCCAAAAACCGCGCCACCCCCTACGCTCTCGCCAACATCGTTGTACCGGCCAGTAGCGAGGTGTGCGTGAAGATCGGGACGGCGCCCGGTGCCGCGGCACCGCCACGGCTGCGGGCGGGCCGGGCCGCGCTCACCGCGAGCTTCCTGCTCCAGGGCGTCACCTTCGCGCTGCTGGTCACCTGCATCCCCGAGATCCAGGACCGGTACGGGCTGAGCGACGCGCTGCTGCCGGTCTTCCTGGCCGCCGTGCCGGTCCTGGCCGGCGTCGGGTCGATCGTCTCCGAGCAGCTGGTGCGGCGGGCCGGCGCGCGGGCGGTGCTGCGGGTCGTCCAGCCCGCCGTCTGCCTCAGCCTGGCCGGCGCCGGGTTCGGCCGCACGCTCTGGCAACTCGCGCTCGCGCTCGGCGCGTTCGGCCTGCTGGTCGGCGCGCTGGACGCCAGTATGAACATGCTCGGGGTCGGCCTGCAGCGCCGCTACGGGCGCTCGATCATGCTCGGCTTCCACGCCGCGTTCAGCCTCGGCGGCATCCTCGGCACGGTGGTCACCGGCCTCGGTTCGCACTACCACCTCGGCCTGCCCGTGCTGTTCGGGACGGCCGCCGTGGTGATCGCCCCGCTCGCGGTGCTGGCCGGGACGCGGTTCGCCGGGCCCGCCGAGCTCGGTGACGCCGTCCGGGAGGCCGCCGAGGCCGCGGCCCGGAGCGTCCCGTGGCGGCCGCTGCTGCCGCTCTGCCTGGCGATGGCCTTCGCGTACATCGCCGACGCCTCGGTCTCCAACTACAGCGTCAAGTACCTCACCGACGGCCTGGGCGGCGCCGAGGACGTGGCGAAGCTGTCCTACCTCGGCTACATGGTGGCGATGCTGCTCGGCCGTGCGCTGGGCGACCGCGCGGTGCAGCGCTGGGGCGCCGTCCCGGTGGTCCGCGGCGGCGCCGCGCTGGCCGCGCTGGGCTTCGCGATCGCCGCCGCCGCGCCCGGTGCGGCCGCCGGCATCGCCGGGTTCACCGTGCTCGGCTTCGGGATCTGCGCGATCATCCCGCAGGTCTTCGCGGCCGGCGGGCGGCTCCTCCCGGACGACTCGGACGCCGCCGTGGCCCGGCTCAACCTCTTCAACTACGTGGGCTTCCTGATCGGTTCGCCGCTGGTGGGCGCGATCGCCGACGCCAGTTCGTACCGCTGGGCGCTGCTCGCCCCGATGCTCCTGGTGCTCGCCGTCCTCCCGCTGGCCGACCGCTTCGCCCCCGCCCCGGCGCTCGTCCCGGCGCGGGCCTGACGGCGGCGCCGCGCCGCGTGGCGCTCAGCCTTCGCGGATCTCGTCCAGCGACTCCCGCATCAGGGCCTTGGCGCGGGTGAACCAGTCCGCGAGCACGGCGATCTCGTCCGGGGTGTAGTCGGCGAACAGGCGGCCGAACCGCTCGTACATCGGGCCGTAGACCTGGAGGATGCGGGCCTGCGCGGAGTCCTCCATCACCACCCGTACCCGGCGGCGGTCGGCCGGGTCGGCCTCGCGGCGGGCGTATCCGGACTTCTCCAGCCGGTTGAGCACGCCCGTCACCGCGCCGGTGGTGAGCTGCGCCCGCTCGGCGAGGTCGCCGGCGGCGAGCGGCTCCCCGGCCATGGCCGCCTCGATGACGAAGCCGAGGCAGGTGAGGTCGGTGACGTTCAGCCCGAGCCGGGCGGCGACGTCCTGCTGTCCGAACTGGGCGAGCGCGATCATCCGGTCCATCGCGTACTGCGCCTGCTCGGTCGTCGCCCGCGGGCGCGGCTTGCCCTCCACGGAGCATCTCCTTAGTATCTAAGTTACTTAGCTCGCGAGATAAAACGTCGGTCGCGGCCCGCTCCCCGGGCGCGCCGGCCGTCCGCGAAGCCCATCACAGCGGAACCCCATCACACCAAAGAGGGAGACATGGGCGCACACGACGAGCACGACATGGGCCACACCGTCGCCGGCTGGACGGGTGTCGCGATCGCGATCGCCGGCAGCGCGGTCGCCGGGGTGGCCTTCGCGGCGGGCTCGGCCGCCGTGTTCTGGACCGGCCTCGCCGTCGCCGCGGCCGGGGCGCCCGCCGCCTGGCTGCTGCACCTCGCGGGCTGGGGCAAGGCCACCGGGCCCCGCCCGGCCGGCCGCCGGCACTGGCGCACCCGGGACACCGCCGCCCGGGCCGGCCACACCGACTGCCTCGGCTGCCGGCTGGCGGGTCGCACCGGCGTCGCCGCCGCGCCCGCACCGGCGCCCGCGCCGGCACCCGCGCCGGGCCCGGCCGCCCGGCTCTCCCGGAGGTAGGCCCGCACCCGGGCGGGCCGTTCACCGACCCCCGGGGGTGTGACCTGGCGGCGGTCGCGGCGCGCGCACGCACTACCGTGGACGCCATGCCCGAAGCCGAGCGTGACACCCCCTGCGGCCTGCACCTCTTCTGGGACGAGGCCGTCACCGCCTACGACTTCGGTCCCGGCCACCCGATGGACCCGGACCGGCTGGCGCTCACCATGCGCCTGGTGGAGTCCCTCGGGCTGAGCGCGGGGCCCGGCGTCACCGTCCGGTCCGCACCGCCCGCCGGCGACTCCACCCTGCGGCTGGTGCACACCCGGGAGTACGTCGCGGCGGTCAAGCACGCGGCCGCCCACCCCGAGGAGGTGGACCTGCGGCACGGGCTCGGCACCGACGACAACTGGGCCTTCCCCGCCGTCCACTCCGCCTCCGCGCTGATCGCCGGGCAGTCGGTCGCCGCCGCCGAGGCGGTCTGGCGCGGCGAGACCCCGCACGCCGTCAACTTCGCGGGCGGACTGCACCACGCGATGCCCGCTCGGGCGTCCGGCTTCTGCGTCTACAACGACCCCGCGCTCGCCATCGCCCGGCTGCTCGAACTCGGCGCCGAGCGGGTCGCCTACGTCGACGTGGACGTCCACCACGGGGACGGCGTCCAGCAGGCGTTCTGGGACGACCCCCGGGTGCTCACCGTCTCGCTGCACGAGCACCCCGCCACGCTCTTCCCGCAGACCGGCTGGGCCACCGAGACCGGCGGCCCGGCCGCGCCCGGCTCGGCGGCCAACCTGCCGCTGCCGGCCGGTACCGGTGACTCCGGCTGGCTGCGCGCCTTCCACGCCCTGGTGCCCGAACTGCTGGCCGCCTTCCGCCCGCAGGTGCTGGTCACCCAGCACGGCGCGGACACCCACCTGGAGGACCCGCTCGCCCACCTCGCCGTCACCGTGGACGCCCAGCGGATGATCGCCGAGGAACTGCACGCCCTGGCCCACGGGCACGCCGACGGCCGCTGGATCGCGCTGGGCGGCGGCGGGTACGCCGTCGTGGACGTCGTCCCGCGGACCTGGACCCATCTGGTCGCCACCGCCGCCGGCCGGCCCGTCGACCCGGCCACCGAGACCCCGGAGGCCTGGCGCGCCGAGGTCTACCGGCGCACCCGCCGGCCGGCCCCGCTGCGGATGACCGACGGCGCCCGGCCGGTCTGGCGGGACTTCGACGCGGGATACGATCCGGCCGACCGCCTCGACCAGGCGATCCTGGCCAGCCGCCGCGCCGTGTTGCCGCACCACGGCCTGCTGCCCTGAATCCCGGCCCCCGGTTGTGGAGGCGCCGGGCGGTGCGCACGACCCCTGCGACAGACCGCCGAGTGACTACGTAATGCAACAGGACTATCTCTCACCGTACGAGGACTGGGCTTCTCCCTCTTCCCACTGGTACCACCCATAACTACTCTGGGGATACACGTGTGCCGGTGGAGTCACCGGAGGGGAAGCCGGTGCCTTGCACACGGGTAAGGGTCGGGTGATGGTCATGAGTTCCGGCGAACGCCCCCTGCAGGAAGTCGTCTTCCTGACCGTGGCCGAAGTGGCCGCGGTCATGCGGGTGTCCAAGATGACGGTGTACCGATTGGTGCACAGCGGAGAGCTGCCGGCCATCCGGGTCGGTCGGTCCTTCCGGGTGCCCCAGCAGGCGGTGCACGAGTACCTCAAGGAGTCCTACGTGCGGCTCGAAAGCGCGTAGGACTCGGCTGACGTGGGCGGGGGTCACAGCCGGTGGCCCCCGCGCTCGTTTGCCACGGATTTCCCGCGAGTTTGCCGGTCCGGGGAGCACGATTACGGCCCTGGCCGCGTGGACGGTAGGCTAGGCCCTCCGTCAGTCGTATGGACTCCGTCTCTCACGGACGGGAGTCTCAGTGAGCGAGGGTTGTTCCGTGGGCTCTGTCATCAAGAAGCGTCGTAAGCGTATGGCCAAGAAGAAGCACCGCAAGCTTCTGAAGCGCACCCGCGTGCAGCGTCGCAACAAGAAGTAAGCGCCCGCCGCGCCCTGCGCGCCCGGTGCTTCCACCGCCCGTCCAGGCCCTCGTGGCCCGGGCGGGCGGTGTCGTCTCACGGCCCGCCACGGCGGCGCGGTACGGTGCACGCAGGCCCGCCGAGGCCGAGGAATGGGGTGCAGCACTGTGGGCATGGTCGTGCTCGTCACCGGCGTGGCGCGCCACCTCGGAGCCCGGTTCGTCGCGGAGCTCCGCCGCCGGCCCGACGTCGACCTGGTGGTCGGCGTGGACGTGCAGCCGCCCCGGCACCCCGTCGAGGAACCGGACGGCCCCGCCGCCCCGTACCGCTTCCACCAGCTGGACCTGCGCCGCCCGGCGGTCGCCCGGGTGATCGCCGAGCACCGGGTCGACACCGTCGTCCACCTCGCCGTCAGCGCCACCGGACTGGGCTCCACGAACCGCTCCTCGGTCAAGGAGTCCAACGTCATCGGCACCATGCAGCTGCTCGGCGCCTGCCAGAAGGCCCCCGGAGTGCGCCGACTGGTGGTGAAGTCGACCACCGGCGTGTACGGCTCGGCGCCGCGCGACCCGGCCGTGTTCACCGAGCGGACCCAGCCCAAGAACCTGCCGGGCGGCGGCTTCGCCAAGGACGCGGTTGAGGTCGAGGGCTACGTCCGCGGCTTCGCCCGGCGCCGCCCCGACGTCGCGGTGACCGTCCTGCGGTTCGCCAACATCGTCGGCCCCGGCGCGGACACCCCGCTCGTCGAGTACTTCGCGCTGCCGGTCCTGCCCACCGTCCTCGGCTACGACCCCCGGCTGCAGTTCGCCCACGAGGACGACGTGGTCGAGGTGCTCTGCCGGGCGGCGCTGCCGCCGGAGCCGGACACCGTCAACACCGGCACCTTCAACGTGGCGGGGGAGGGCGTCCTGCTGCTCTCCCAGTGCGCCCGCCGGCTCGGCCGGCCGACCCTGCCGCTGCTGCTGCCCGCGATCAGCTGGATGGCGGCGCTGGCCCGGCAGACCAGGATGGTCGACTTCTCGCCGGAGCAGCTGCGGCTGCTCACCCACGGCCGGGTGGTGGACACCGCCCGGCTGCGCGAGACCTTCGGCTACCGGCCGCGGTTCACCACCGCCGAGGCCTTCGCCGACTTCGCCGCCGCCCAGTCCGCCGGCCTGCTGCCGCCCGCGCGGCTCGCCGCCGTCACCGACGGGCTGGCCGCGCTGCTCGGGCCGGAGTACGCGCGGGCCGCCCGTTCCCATGCCAGCCGACCCAGGAGCTGAACCCGCGATGAGTGCCGCTGCCGAGAACGCGCCGGGCCAGGCCAAGGTCATCCCGATCGAGTCCGCGCCGAGCTGGAGCGAGCCCGACCGCCCCGCCGGTCTGGCCGACCAGCTCGCCGACGCCGTCGGCGGGGCGCTGGCCGGCCGGCTCGGCCCGGCCGCCAGCCGGCTGTTCGGCAAGGGCTGGGAGGGCCGGGCCGCCGAGCGCCTCGCCTTCCTGCGCCGCCGGGTCACCGGTGACTACGAGGTGGACGAGTTCGGCTTCGACCGCGAGCTCACCGAGGAGGTGCTGCTCTCGCTGCTGCGCCCGCTCGCCGAGAAGTACTTCCGGGTCGAGGTGCGCGGGATCGAGAACATCCCGGCCGAGGGCGGCGCGCTGATCGTCGCCAACCACTCCGGGACGATCCCGTTGGACGCCCTGATGACCCAGGTCGCCATCCACGACCACCACCCGAGCCGGCGGTACCTGCGGATGCTCGCCGCCGACCTGGTGTTCGTGCTGCCCGGCATCAACGAGCTGGCCCGCAAGGCCGGTCACACGCTGGCCTGCAACGAGGACGCCCAGGCGCTGCTGGAGCGCGGCGAGCTGGTCGGGGTCTGGCCGGAGGGCTTCAAGGGCATCGGCAAGCCGTTCTCCGAGCGGTACAAGCTGCAGCGCTTCGGGCGCGGCGGCTTCGTCTCCTCGGCGCTGCGGGCCCGGGTGCCGATCGTCCCCTGCGCGATCGTCGGGGCGGAGGAGACCTATCCGATGATCGGCAACTTCCGGACGCTGGCCCGGCTGCTGGGGCTGCCGTACGTGCCGGTGACGCCGACCTTCCCGTGGCTCGGGCCGCTCGGCGCGGTGCCGCTGCCGACCAAGTGGACGATCCAGTTCGGCGAGCCGATCGCCACCGACGGCCACCCGGTGGAGGCGGCGGACGATCCGATGCTGACCTTCGACCTCGCCGACGAGGTGCGCGAGACCATCCAGCACACCCTCTACAAGCTGCTGGTGCAGCGGCGTTCGGTGTTCTTCTGAGGCCGTCCGCCGGTGCCCGTGAGGCACGGACGCGGGAGGGCCCGGCGGATACCGCCGGGCCCTCCCGCGTCGCGGGGCCGGTGGTGCGGGGCGGCTCACGCCGTACCGCACCACCGGCCCGTCGACCGTCCGGCAGTTCGGCCGGATCGGCTCGGCCGGCCGAGCCGATCCAGCCGATGCAGCCCGTTCAGCCGCCGAGGATCCGCAGACCGGGCAGCAGCCCGGGGATCAGCGGCGGCACGTCGACACCCTGCGGTGCCGTGCCGGGCGCGGCACTGGGCGAGCCGGACGGCTGCGGGGCCGCCTGGTCCGGTGCCGGGTCCGCGCTCGGCGAGGGCTTCTGACCGGTCAGCCCGCTGGTGAGGTTGTCGACCAGCCCGCCGACCGCGCCCGCCGCGTTGCTCGGTGCGCTGCTGGGCGCACCGGCGCCGCCACCGGGCGTGCTCGCCCCGGCGGACGGTGCCCGCTCGGTGCTGCCGGGCTTGCCACCGTTCGCGCTGCCCGCGCCGCCCTGGGCCGTCCCGGCGCCCGGTGCGGCGTTGCCGCCGACGGCCGGGGCGTCGCCCTGCGAGCCGCCGTCGGCCGGATGGCCCGCGCCGCCGCCCGCCCCGCTGCCGGCCGGTCCACCGCTCTTGGCGGGGGGCTGGGCCAGTCGCAGGGGCGCGACGTCCTCGCTTATGTCGTCGAACAGCTGGTCCACCAGGTGGGCCTGCGAGGTCAGCTGGACGGGCAGCTTGCTCTGCAGCTCCGTCCAGTGGCCGTCCTCGTCCTGGGCGAAACCGGCCAGGGCCCGCATCGGGTCCAGCGAGCCGTTGCTGCGGTAGACCGAGCGCAGCAGGTCGCGGCCCTTGAGGGCGTCGGCGTGCATGTCGTCGAGCGCCCTGCGGACCTGGTCGACGGTGCCCGGGCTGAGCGAGCCGCCCGGGTCCGTCCGGCCGACCAGGCTCTTCGCCTCGCCGAGCCGGGTGGCCGCGTTGTCCAGCAGCAGCTCGCCGCGCTCGCTGTCGGTGTCCGCGAGGTCGAGCCGGAGCCCTTCCAGACCGCGCTTCATGCCGTACAGCGTGTCCCCGGGGAGGGCGTTGGCGCTCGCGGCGGCCGCGCCGGCGAGGCTGCCGACGGCGAGCCCGGCGACCAGGCCGCCGATCGCGAACCGGCGGCTCCAGCGGCCGCGCGGGGCGGTCCGGACCGCCCGGTGGCCGCGCTGGCGGGGCACCGCGGCACCCGGCCCACCGGCGAAGACCTGCTCGAACGCGGCCATCAGCTGAGCGCGTTGGACCGTTCGGACCTCCTGGTCCAGTGCCGGTCCGGGCAGCGCGCCGAGTGCGCCGACCATGCCGACCAGCTCCGCCATCGCGGCCGAACCGGCGCCGGTGGAAGCGGCGTTGGCCGCCGCGGAACCGGCGGCGCCGCATTCCTCTGCCTGGTGGGCCTCCAGCGCCTCGGCGAAGGCCTTCGCCCGCCGGTGCTCCAGCACGTTTGCCGTCACGGGCCACACCTCCCTTCGTCGTTGTCGACACCCCGGCCTGCCGGACGGTTGCCTCGGCGGGCCAAAGCCACTCCATCGGGTGAGAGGTCGCAATTCGACTTGACCGTACGCCTGGTGGAGGCTTGCACGCTGGCCAACGAGCGGTGCGGGCGGTCGGTTACGCACGGCTGATCATCGGATCGACCGTTCACCCGGACGTGTCGGACCGCCGCCGTCGGTGACGGCCCGCCGGATATCTCGCCGGTGCCGTCCGCGGCACCGCCCCCGGTCTTCGCGCCGCTCACCGCGCGTCGGGCGGCAGCAGCCGGGCCAGCGTCCGTACCGCGCGGTACTGGAGCGTCTTGATGGCGCCCTCGTTCTTGCCCATGATCCGGGCCGTCTCGGCCACCGAGAGCCCCTGCAGGAAGCGGAGCGTGACGCACTCCTGCTGCTGCGGGTTGAGCCGCCGCACGGCGTCCAGCAGCGCCGCGTTGGAGAGCGACTCCAGCACCGAGTCCTCCGGGCTGCGTTCGCACTCGTTGGAGTCGAGCATCTCCCCGGTGGTGACCTCCAGCCGGAACCGGCTGGACTTGAAGTGGTCGGCCACCAGGTTGCGGGCGATGGTCACCAGCCAGGCGCCGAAGTCGCGGCCCTGCCAGGTGAAGGTGCCGATCCGGCGCAGGGCGCGGAGGAAGGTCTCGCTGGTGAGGTCCTCGGCGGTGGCCCGGCTCCCGACCCGGTAGTAGATGTAGCGGTAGACGGTGTCCGCGTAGTGGTCGTAGAGGCTGCCGAAGGCGTCGCTCTCGCCGGCCTGGGCCCGCTCGACCAGCTCCATGATCGGGTTGTGCTCGGTCTCGTAGCCGGGGGCCGGGGCCGTCCGTGCCCGGCTGCGGCCGCTGCTGCCGGTGGCTCCGGTCCGTCCGCGCGAGCCGGTTCCGGTGGAGCCGGCGGCCGTGGTGCGCAGGGCGAGACCGGCCGGCTGCGGCTGCTGGCCGAACGGGACTCCGGCGGGCACCAGTTGGGGTGAGGTGGCGAGCTGGCTGCGGAGCAGGGTGCGCAACAGTTCCAGGCCGGTGGAGATCTGCCGGGCCGAGGCCGGGCGGCCGCGCAGGCTGGTGCGGGAGCGCAGGGTGGCGGGCGACGGGCGGGAGGGTGCAGGCGCGTCGTTCCGGACGGGTGGGTACACGGGACTCCCAGAGGCAGAACTGTGGACGGATCACCTCCGCCTGCGCGGAGAGCACGCCCGCGCCGCCCGTTCGAGCGGGGCGCGTGGGTGACGTGCATCCAGGAGAGAATAACGCTTTGTGCAATGACAGCTACACCGTGTGGTCGAAGTGGTCGTTTGGGATCCACATGGCGTGCATATTCGGCTGACACTGACCGAACGTGTCATCGTTCATCCGGCTCAACGTGATCGAACATGTGCACCGGGTGACCAATTAGGCGGTCGGACGGCCGGTTTCCCCTTGGTTGGCCTTGGTAACCCCCGACTTTCCCCGTCTGACGAACGATCAGAACCGGTCACCCAGTGACAGCTTCGTTCAGGCTCTTCGGGCTCCCGGCCGGCGGAGGGGAGTTAGCCCGTACGGGGGCCATGTTCGGTGTACGGATTGACGGCCGGTCACCCTGGCAGGGGGGTGGTTCGGCGGTGGCCGCCGGGCGTGGCCCCCACCCCGGTCCGGTCCGCGGCTCAGGCGCGGTGGCGGCGCTGCAGGGCGATGCCGGCGGCCGTCGCCCCGGCGGCCACCCCGAGCGCGGCGGCGGCCGGGAGCCCGACCCGGGCCGCCTTGCGCCCGGTCCGGAAGTCCCGCACCCGCCAGCCCTGGGCCCGGGCGTGGCGGCGCAGCGCGCCGTCCGGGTTCACCACGTACGGGTGGCCGACCAGCGAGAGCATCGGGATGTCGTTGGCCGAGTCGCTGTACGCGGCGCAGCGCTCCAGGTCGAGCCGCTCGCGCCGGGCCAGCGCGCCGACGGCGGCCGCCTTGGCGGGCCCGTGAAGCAGGTCGCCGACCAGCCGGCCGGTGTACAGGCCGCCCCGGGCCTCGGCGACGGTGCCGAGCGCGCCGGTCATGCCCAGCCGGCGGGCGATCACCCGGGCCACCTCCAGCGGTGCGGCGGTGACCAGCCAGACCCGCTGGCCGGCGTCCAGGTGCATCTGGACCAGGGCCCGGGTGCCGGGCCAGATCTTCTCGGCGATGACCTCCTCGAAGACCTCCTCGCAGATGGCCTCGAGTTCGGCGGTGCGCTTGCCGGCGACGAGGCCGAGCGCGGTGTGCTGGGCGTCGGCCATGTGGTCCGGGTCCTCGGTGCCGTGCAGCCGGAACCAGGCCTGCTGCCAGGCGAACCGGGCGATGTCGCGGCGGGTGAGGAAGCCGCGGCGGTAGAGGCCGACGCCGAGGTAGAAGATCGCGGCGCCGCGCAGGATGGTGTTGTCGCAGTCGAAGAAGGCGGCGGCGCGCGGGTCGTCCCGCTCGGGGGTGTGGTTGCCGGCGGGTGCCTTGGGGGCCTTCGCGGGCCGCTCGTCGGAGCCGTCCGGGGCGGTCGCCGCGTGCGCGGCGGTCGGCGTGGCGGGGGCGTCCGGGTCGTGCGGGGCGTCCGTGGCGGCCCGCAGGGCGGCCTCCGCGGCCTCGGCGGCGGCCTCGCCGGCCAGGGCGTTCCGCTCGGTGGTGGAACGCCTTGACGGGGTGAGCCTTCGGAGCACGGCCATGCCGTCGAGCATATCGAGCCGGGCCGGGAGGAGCCGTGACGGCGACGTGCCCACCGGGTGAACAGCGACCGGTCCGGCGCCGGGTCCCGGGCGGGCGGTGCCCGGGCCGGCCGGGCGTCGGGGCCGGTGTGAGGCGGGCGCACAATGGCGGGGTGAGCCCACTGCTGCGACGTGACAAGAACCAGAGCCCCGAGCCGGCCGACCGCACCGTGACCCTGGTCGGCAAGCCGGGCTGCCACCTCTGCGACGACGCCCGGGAGGTGATCGTGCGGGTGACCGGCGAGCTGGGCGCGACCTTCGAGGAGAAGGACATCACCCAGGACGAGGAGCTGTACCGCGCGTACTGGGAGCAGATCCCGGTCACCCTGATCGACGGGCGTCAGCACGACTTCTGGCGGGTCGACGAGCGCCGCCTGCGCGCCGCGCTCGGCGCCTGACGGCGGCGAACCGCCCCCCGCCGACCGGCGGGGGCGGTTCGCCGAATCGTTGTGAAGAATCCCGTACCGGGCCTGGGAACGGCGATGTTCGTCGGCTTACGATCGAACTCGTCCGCGCCCATGGGGGGCTGAGCACGCGAGGAGTGCCGCCATGCTTCCCGGTCCGACCCCAGGGGCGCCCGTGCCCGCAGCCGGCGGGGGCTTCGCGGTGGTGGACGTGGAGACGACCGGCCGCAGCCCGTGGCGGCACCGGGTGGTCGAGGTCGCCGTCGTCCTGCTGGACGAGCGGCTCCGCCCCGAGGGCGAGTTCTGCACCCTGCTGGATCCGGCCGGTCCGGTCGGCCCCACCCATGTGCACCGGATAGCCCAGGCCGACGTGGAGGGCGCCCCCCGGTTCCGCGAGGTCGCGCCGCGGCTGCTGGAGCTGCTGGCCGGCCGGGTGCTGGTCGGCCACCACGTGACCTGCGACCACGCCTTCCTCGATCGCGAGTTCGCCCGGATCGGGGTGGCCCTGCCGCCCGTCCCGCTGCTCTGCACGATGCGGCTGGCCCGCGCCCACCTGTCGGAGGCGGGCGGCTTCGGCCTGGCGGCCTGCACGGAGGCGGCCGGGCTGGGCCGGTTCCCCGCGCACACCGCGCTGGGCGACGCCCGGGCCACCGCCGGGCTGCTCCGGCACTGCCTGGACGCGCCCTCCTGCCCGCCCGACGACTGGGCGGCGCCCCTGCGCGAGGCGGCCCGGGTGCCGTGGCCGAGGCTGGGCCGGGCCCGCTCGGGCGCCGCCGGGGCGGTCGTCCCGCAGCTCCGCCGGGAGCCGCCGTACGGCCCCCGGCCGCCCGGTGCGCGGCCCCCGGCGGCGGTGCCGACGGGGACCGGTGCTATGGACTCGTCGGCGTGATGCGCATCACTGTGCGGGGACAAATCGGACACCATCTTTGTGCACACGTTCACAAACGCATAGCCTGGCTGCCAAAGCCCAGCTTCACCCACAGGAGCACCGTGGCAATCGGCCGATCACCACAGAGCAGTTCGCAGACGCCCGACCAGGGCGCCGCGCGCCGACCCTCGCGTGCCCGGGGCATCCCGGAGGCGACCGTCGCCCGCCTTCCCCTCTACCTGCGGGCACTCACCGCGCTCTCCGAGCGTTCCGTGCCGACCGTCTCCTCGGAGGAGCTGGCGGCCGCCGCCGGCGTGAACTCCGCGAAGCTGCGCAAGGACTTCTCCTACCTGGGCTCGTACGGGACCCGCGGCGTCGGCTACGACGTCGAGTACCTCGTCTACCAGATCTCCCGCGAGCTGGGCCTGACCCAGGACTGGCCCGTCGTCATCGTCGGCATCGGGAACCTCGGCCACGCGCTCGCCAACTACGGCGGCTTCGCGTCCCGCGGGTTCCGGGTGGCGGCCCTGCTGGACGCCGACCCGGCCGTGGTCGGCAGCAGCGCCGCCGGGCTGCCGGTGCGCCACATGGACGAACTGGAGTCCATCGTGGATAACCAGCACGTCTCGATCGGTGTCATCACCACCCCGCCCGGTGCCGCCCAGCAGGTCTGCGACCGCCTGGTCGAGGCCGGTGTCACCAGCATCCTGAACTTCGCCCCGACGGTGCTCACCGTTCCGGACGGCGTGGACGTGCGCAAGGTGGACCTCTCCATCGAGCTGCAGATCCTGGCCTTCCACGAGCAGCGCAAGGCGGGCGAGGAGCCGGACCGCACCGAGTCGGTGCTGGACCGCGCCCCCGGCCCGGTCCGCGCGGCCGCGGCCAAGCTGCGCCGCGCCGCGGCCGGCTCCGGCAAGGCCCGTCCGGCCGCCGAGCCGGCCAAGGACGACGAGGCGCCGGCGAAGGCCAAGCCCGGCAAGGCCGGCGGCGAGGGCGAGCTCTCCGCGGTGATGCCGGCGTGAGCGAGCGAACCATCGGGAAGGTGCGCGTGGTGCGGAGCGGTCGCCGGTCGCAGCGGGCCGGGCGCGTGCGGTGCGGGATCCGTGGCACCGGGGGGCGGGCATGAGCCTCCTCGTCGTAGGTTTGAGCCACCGCACCGCCCCGGTCGGCGTGCTGGAGCGCGCCGCCCTGACCGGTGACGTCCCGACCCGGCTGCTGCACGACGCGGCGGCCACCGCGACCGTCGCCGAGGCGGCGCTGCTGAACACCTGCAACCGGATCGAGCTGTACGCGGACGTGGACAAGTTCCACGCCGGCGTCGCCGAGCTCTCGCTGCTGCTGGCCCACCACAGCGGAGTGGACCTGGAGGAGCTGACCTCCCACCTCTACGTCCACTACGAGGACCGCGCCGTCCACCACCTCTTCTCGGTGGCCTGCGGCCTGGACTCGATGGTGGTCGGCGAGGGGCAGATCCTCGGCCAGCTGCGCGACGCGCTGGCCAAGGCCCAGGAGCAGCACACCGCCGGGCGCGGCCTGAACGAGCTGTTCCAGCAGGCCCTGCGGGTCGGCAAGCGGGCGCACAGCGAGACCGGCATCGACAAGGCCGGCCAGTCGCTGGTCACCTTCGGCCTGGAGCAGGTCGCGGCCGGCGCGGGCGAGATCGCGGGCAAGCGCGCCCTGGTGGTCGGGGCGGGCTCGATGAGCTCGCTGGCCGCCGCCACGCTGGTCCGCGCCGGCGTCACCGATCTGCTGGTCGCCAACCGGACCCCCGAGCGCGCCGAGCGCCTGGTCGAGATCCTCGGCGCCGACGTGGCGCGGACGGTCGAGCTGGCCAAGGTGCCCGAGGCGCTGGCCGACGTCGACCTGGTGATCTCCTGCACCGGCGCGGCCGGCGTGGTGATCGGGGCCGAGGACGTCGCCGCGGCGGTCGCCGCACGCGCCGGCGGGACCCCGCTCGCCCTGCTCGACCTCGCCATGCCGCGGGACGTCGACCACGCCGTGCACGAGCTGCCCGGCGCGCTCCTGGTCGACCTGGAGAGCCTCTCGCAGGCCCACGCCGCCACCCCCGGCGCGGGCGACGTCGACGCCGTCTCCGGCATCGTCGCCGACGAGGTCGCCGCCTTCGGCGCCGCCCAGCGGGCCGCCCGGATCGCCCCGACCGTGGTGGCGCTGCGGGCGATGGCCTCCGACGTGGTCGCCGCCGAGCTGGGCCGTCTCGACTCGCGGCTGCCCGCCCTGGACGAGCGGTCCCGCGCCGAGATCACCCAGACCGTCCGCCGTGTCGTCGACAAGCTGCTGCACGCCCCCACCGTGCGGGTGAAGCAGCTCGCCGCCGAGCCGGGCGGCGCGTCCTACGCGGACGCGCTGCGCGAGCTGTTCGACCTCGACCCGGCGGCCGTGCACGCGGTCTCGGGCACCCCGATCGGCACCCAGCCTTCGGGCGGGGGCGCCAGATGAACCGTCAGCCATCCCACGAGTACCACCGGGACGATCACCTCATGAATGGTCAACCGCTCACCGACCAGGCCCCGGCCGCCACCGCAGCAGCGCTGCGGCTCGGCACCCGGCGCAGCGCGCTCGCCATGGCCCAGTCGGGCATGGTCGCCCGCGAGGTGACCAGGGTCACCGGGCGCCCCGTCGAGCTGGTGGAGATCACCACCTACGGCGACACCTCCAAGGAGGCGCTGGCGCAGATCGGCGGCACCGGCGTCTTCGTCTCCGCCCTGCGGGACGCGCTGCTGGAGGGCCGGATCGACTTCGCCGTGCACTCGCTGAAGGACCTGCCCACCGCCGAGCCCGAGGGGCTGGCGCTGGCCGCCGTCCCCGCGCGCGAGGACGCTCGCGACGCCCTGGTGGCGCGCGAGGGCCTGGCCCTGGACGAGCTGGTGGAGAAGCTGGCCGGCGCCGGGCGCACCGCCCGGATAGGCACCGGCTCCCCGCGCCGGATGGCCCAGCTCAACGCCTGGGCCCGCGGCCGGGGCGCCCAGATCGAGACGGTGGCGATCCGCGGCAACGTGGACACCCGGATCGGCTTCGTGGCCTCCGGCGAGCTGGACGCGGTGGTACTGGCCACCGCCGGCCTGAACCGGCTCGGCCGCGCCGCCGAGGTCACCGAGCACCTCGACCCGGAGCTGATGCTCCCGGCACCCGGCCAGGGCGCGCTCGCCATCGAGTGCGCCCGCGCCGACGGTGAGCTGGCCGCCGCGCTGTCGGCCCTCGACCACGCCCCCACCCGGGCCGCGGTCGCCGCCGAGCGCGCCCTGCTGGCCACCCTGGAGGCCGGCTGCTCCGCACCGGTCGCCGCGCTGGCCACCTGGGGCCACGAGTACGAACTGCGGCTGGAGGGCGTGGTCGGCACCGTCGACGGCGCCACCCTGCTGAAGATGTCCGCCAACGGTCCGATCGTCCTCGACGAGACCGCCGAGCGGCAGGCGGCGGCCCTCGGCCGCGCGCTGGCCGCCCGGCTGCTCGACGCGGGCGCGGCCGCCCTGATGGGGGAGCGAGCCCGATGAGCCCCACCGCCGCCACCGAGACGCCGTTCCCGGCCGACAGCCCCTTCCCGGGCGGGACGCCCGCCGCGGGCCGGTGCACCTTCCTGGGCGCGGGCCCCGGGGACCCGGGCCTGCTGACCCTGCGCGCGGTCGAGGTGCTGTCCTCGGCCGACGTCCTGGTCGCCGACCCGCTCACCGCCGCCGCCGTGCGCAGCCACTGTCCGGCCGGTGTGCAGGTGCACACCCCCGGCGCCGAGGGCCCGGAGTTCGACCTGGCCGAGCTGGTCGCCGAGGCGGTCCGCTCGGGCAAGCACGTCGTGCGCACCGTCGACGGCGACCCCGGCCTGGACGGCTGCGCCGCCGAGGAGATGCTCGGCTGCGCGGGCCACGGCATCCACTTCGAGGTGATCCCGGGCGTCGCCCAGTCGGTCGGCGTGCCGGCCTACGCGGGTGTCCCGCTGCGCGGTGTGGGCGGTACCGACGTCCGCTTCGTGGACGGCGCCGCGCTGCTCGCCGGCAGCCCGGTGGACCTGGGCGCGCCGGAGACGACCCTGGTGGTGCGCACCACCCTGGGCCAGCTGCCGGCCACCGCCAACGCGCTGGTCTCCAACGGCCGCAAGCCGGAGTCGGCGCTCAGCGCGACGCTCTCCGGCACCACCACCCGTCAGCGCACCTTCACCGCCACCCTGGCCACCATCGCGGCGGACCTCAAGGTGGCCCGGGTGCTGCCCTCGCCGGTCTCCGCCCCGGTGGACCCGGCGACCTCGGTGATAGCCGTGGTGGGCGAGCAGGTCGCGCACCGCGCCTCGCACTCCTGGTTCGAGACCAAGCCGCTGTTCGGCTGGAACGTCCTGGTGCCGCGCACCAAGGAGCAGGCCACCGGCCTCTCCGAGCAGCTGCGCTCGTACGGCGCGGTGCCGCAGGAGGTGCCGACCATCGCGGTCGAGCCGCCGCGCACCCCGCAGCAGATGGAGCGGGCGATCAAGGGCCTGGTCACCGGCCGCTACGAGTGGATCGCCTTCACCTCGGTGAACGCGGTGCGTGCCGTCCGCGAGAAGTTCGAGGAGTACGGCCTGGACGCCCGGGCGTTCGCCGGGATCAAGGTGGCGGCGGTCGGCGAGACCACCGCGCAGGCCCTGGTGGACTTCGGCGTGAAGCCGGACCTCGTGCCGTCCGGCGAGCAGTCCGCCGCCGGGCTGCTGGAGGACTGGCCGCCGTACGACCCGGTGTTCGACCCGATCGACCGGGTACTGCTGCCGCGCGCCGACATCGCGACCGAGACCCTGGTCGCCGGCCTGGTCGAGCTGGGCTGGGAGGTCGACGACGTGACGGCCTACCGGACGGTGCGCGCCTCGCCGCCGCCGGCCGAGACCCGCGAGGCGATCAAGGGCGGCGGCTTCGACGCGGTGCTGTTCACCTCGTCCTCGACCGTGCGGAACCTGGTCGGCATCGCCGGCAAGCCGCACAACGTCACGGTCATCGCCTGCATCGGCCCGGCCACCGCCAAGACCGCGGAGGAGCACGGCCTGCGGGTCGACGTGATGGCCCCGGCGCCGTCGGCGGCCGCGCTGGCCCAGGCCCTGGCAGACTTCGGGGCCAGGCGTCGCGACACCGCGACCGCGGCGGGCGAGCCGGTCTACCGGCCCAGCGAGCGCCGTCCCGGTTCGCGCCGCAAGGCGCGCTGAGGCCGGCGCCCCACCAACCGGGGCCGGGGGCGGCCGACCGTCGCCCCCGGCGCCGCCCAACCGTTCGGAGAGAGAAGCCGTGTCCGCTGAGTTCCCGTACGTTCGCCCGCGCCGGCTGCGCTCGACCCCGGCGATGCGCCGGCTGGTCGCCGAGACCCGGCTGCACCCGGCGGAGCTGATCCTGCCGCTGTTCGTCCGCGAGGGCGTGCGCGAGCCGGTCCCGGTGTCGTCGATGCCCGGCGTGGTCCAGCACACCCGCGACACGCTGCGCAAGGCCGCGGTCGAGGCGGCCGAGGCGGGCCTGGGCGGCCTCATGCTGTTCGGCGTGCCCGCGGTGCAGGACGCGGTCGGCAGCGAGGGCACCAACCCGGACGGCATCCTGCAGCAGGCGATCCGGGACGTGGTCGCCGAGGTCGGCGACTCCCTGGTGGTCATGTCCGACCTCTGCCTGGACGAGTACACCGACCACGGCCACTGCGGCGTGCTGGCCGCCGACGGCAGCGTGGACAACGACGCGACCCTGGAGCGCTACGCCGAGATGGCCCGCGTGCAGGCGGACGCGGGCGTCCACCTGGTCGGCCCGTCCGGGATGATGGACGGCCAGATCGGGGTGATCCGCAAGGCCCTGGACGAGGCCGGGCACCAGGACACCGGCATCCTCGCCTACACCGCCAAGTACGCCTCGGCGTTCTACGGCCCGTTCCGCGAGGCGGTCGGCTCCTCGCTGAAGGGTGACCGCAAGAGCTACCAGCAGGACCCGGCGAACGCCCGGGAGTCGCTGCGCGAGCTGGAGCTGGACGTCGCCGAGGGCGCCGACCTGGTGATGGTCAAGCCCGCGATGGCCTACCTGGACATCCTGCGCCAGGTGGCCGACGCCTCGCCGGTGCCGGTCGTCGCCTACCAGGTCTCCGGCGAGTACGCGATGGTCGAGGCCGCCGCGGCCAACGGCTGGATCGACCGGGAGCGGATGATCCTGGAGACGCTGACCTCGATCCGCCGGGCCGGGGCCGAGCAGATCCTCACCTACTGGGCGCTCGAAACCGCCGCGATGATCAAGTAGTCGGAGCCGTGAGCACGACGGAGGCCGGACCCCGGGCGGGGTCCGGCCTCCGTCGTGCCACCCGGGCGTCAGCCGACGTGGGCGAAGCCCTCCAGGCCACCGAGCGCGTCGGTGGAGGTGGCGGCGCCGAACGCATGCGCGCCGGTGTGGATGTGCGAGGTGTGGGCGAGGCCGTACCACTCACCGGCGGCGAACACCGGGTGCGCGGAGGCGACGAACTCGCCGCCACCGGCCAGGCCGACGTGCGCGAACGCCGGGGTGGCGACACCCGCGAGCGCCAGCGCGCCGAAGGCGGTCAGCGCGGCCTTGCCCAGCTTGTTCTTCATTGGATCTGCCCTCTCTTCCGGAGCGCTCGGTCGGAGCGCCCTGCCACTGACACGTGAACACACGCTGCCGTCGGCCGCGGCGCTCCACGCGCCGCCCCGACGGCCTGTCACCCGGACGGCCCGCGCCCGTGGGTACGGGCCGACCGGACAGTCGATCCACCGAAGCCCGGAGGGCCCGGGGACACGTCCCCGGGCCCTCCGTCGCTGTCCTGTGGCGGCAATCAGCCGATCAGGTGCGAGACGCCCGCGTCGCCCGAGGACTGGGTGTTCTGGCCGACGTTGCAGATCTGCTTCGGGGTGCTGTTCAGGACCGGGACCTCGACCGGAACCGCGACGCCGATGACGGCGACCGCGATGTTGTGGACCTCCGGCAGGCAGATGTTCGCGTTGTCCAGGGTGTGGAAGTTCGGCGAGCTGTTGCCGTGGGTGCCGGTCTGGTTGGTGCCGCCGTTGCCCTGGGCGGAGACGGCCGAGCCGTCCGAGTCGGCGATGGCGGAGGCCGAACCGGCGGACATCGCGATGGCGGCGGCGGCCAGGCCGGCGGCGGCGAGGGTCTTCTTGATCATTTCGGGTTTCCTCTCGGGGGATGAATCGGGGAGCGATTCGAAGGGTGGTTCAGGAGGTGGTGCGGGGTCGGCAGGTCAGCCGATGAGGTGGGAGACGCCGGAGTCGCCCTTGCTCTGGGTGCCCTGGCCCTGGGTGCAGTACTGCTTGCCACCGCTGTTGGCGATCGGGACCTCGACCGGGACGGCCACACCGAGCACGCCGACCGCGATGTTGTGGATCTCGGGGAGGCAGACGTTCGCGTTGTCCAGGAAGTGGAAGTTCGGGCTGTTGTCACCGACGGTGCCGGTGAAGTTGGTCCCGCCGTTGCCCTGGAGGGACGCGGCGGAGCCGTCCGAGTCCGCGATGGCCGAGGCCGGCGCCGCAGCGGCGGCCAGCGCGGCGACGGCCAGGCCGGCGGCGGCGAAGGACTTCTGGATCATGGGGAGATCCCTCTCTGGAATGCTTTTGGTTTCCGTGCGTACAACGCGTAGAACGCTCAGGCCCGGTCTGCGGTCACTGACATTCAGATCAAAGAATGACGCCACGGAAGGTTACGGGGATTCTTGAAAAGAGTCCGGGAGGCGCGACTTCCGGGGGATTCCGGTCGGATTATTAGGCCGAACCGGTTAACGGCCGCAATCAGGGCTCCGGGTGTCTCGTTGAGACAGATTGCTTTCGGCTGCGCCCTGCGCGCGGCCGACCCCCAGATCCCCAGTACGGACAGGCAGAACGGTGAAAAGCATGAAGTTCTCCAAGCGGGCCGGCGCGATGCTGCTGGCGGTCGGTGCGGGCGTGCTCGCCTCCCAGGGCGCGGCCTCCGCCGCCGCGGTCAGTCCCGACCAGGTCGGGGCCCTGGAGGACCGGCTGGCCACCCAGCAGGTCCCCCTCGACGTCCCGCTCGCACCTCTGGACAGCCGCATCTCCGGTGGCATCCCCACCTCCCTGGTGATGCCGGCCGTGCCCGGCCGCACCACCGGCAACGAGCTGCTCCCGGAGCGGATCGTGCCCCAGCTCGGCACCGGCAAGGTGGGCCCCTCGGCCAAGGCGGAGCTCCCGCTGCCGCTGGTCGACCAGGGCGCCGACCTCGGCGAGCTGCTGCTGGAGGCCCCGGCCGCCCCGCTGCACGCCGACACCCCCGGGATCGGCCTGGGCAAGCCGCTCGCGCTGGCCCAGGACGGCACCGGGCAGCTGGCCGACGGCACGCTCAAGGTCGGCGAGATCGACCCGCGGCTGGTCACCGGCGCGGTGCAGGCCGTCCCGGGCGCCAAGGCGACGCTCGGCAACGAGGACGAGCGGATCTCCGTCACCGACTCGGTGGGGGACCTCGCCACGACCGCCACGGCGACCACCACCGGTGTCGTGGAGCAGAGCGGTCTGACCGGGCTCGCCCAGCTCTGAGCCGGTCCGGGCCGACCCGGCGCGCACGGGAGCCCGGCGCCCCCTCCCCGCGGAGGGCGCGCCGGGCTCCCGGCCGTGCGGCGCCGGTGCTCAGCCCGGCAGGGCGCCGAGCAGCTGACCGACGACCGGCAGGTCGCGCGGACCGCCGCCGGCGCTCAGCGGACCGGTCAGCGTGCTGGTGCTGACCGGGGCCAGGCCGGTGTCCTCCGGCTGGACGGTCGCGCCGTTGTTCAGCACGTCGGCGGAGGAGTTGGCCCAGGGGTCGACGCGCAGGTCCTTGACCGGCGCGATGCCGTAGCCGAGACCGGTGGTGGTGCCGCCCAGCGCCTGGGCGAGGTCGGTCTTGGCCAGACTGGCGCCGCCCTCGGCCGGCGCCGCGTGCGCCGTGCCGGCGCCGGCGCCGAGCAGCATCGCGGCGCCCAGGGCGGCGGCCAGGCCGGCCCCGCTCTTCATCGAAACCATGCTCTTCGCAACCATGCCTCAGTCACCTTCGGGAGATCGGGTCCCCGGGCGGCCAGACTGCGCCCGGGTATGCCGAACTGCCCCCCGACCGGCTGGACGGGGGGCAGTTCGGCCGGTACGCGTGCCGATCGGGGATCAGCAGTCGTCGGCGGGCTGCGGGTGCGCCTCGACGTTGGCGCAGCTGTTGCCGAACGCCGGGTTCAGGGCGCCGATCACGTTGACGGAGTTGCCGCAGAGGTTCACCGGGATGTGCACCGGGATCTGCAGCTGGTTGCCGGAGAGCACGCCGGGCGAGCCGGCGGCCACGCCCTCGGCACCGGAGCTGGCGGCGGCGGAGCCCGCCGCGCCCAGCACCAGGCCGGCAGCGGCGGCGGAGAGGACGGCGGCCTTCTTCACGTTCTGCATGGGGTTGATCTCCTCGATCACACACGGGTTGAGCGGGCCGCACCCCGCCCGGGGGCGGGATGCGGCACGGACTCGGTGGAACTGCGGTCGCCGGTGCGGCGACCGCCGGTTCAGCCGATGTTGGCGCAGTTGTTGCCGAACGCCGGGTTCAGGATGCTGATGACCCCGATGGAGTTGCCGCAGACGTTGACCGGGATGTGCACCGGGATCTGGATCTGGTTGCCGGAGAGCACACCGGGGGAGCCGGCGGCGACGCCCTCGGCACCGGAGCTGGCGAACGCGCCGCCGGCCGCGCCGACGACCAGGCCGGCGGCGGCGAGGGACAGGGCGGCGGCCTTCTTGAGGTTACGCATGTGGTTCTTCCTCCGTTTTCTGCCCGACCGTAAATGGAATGAGTCGGGAGCCGGGCGAAGGGAAATCATCGCCCGCTGGTTTCTGGGATTGCCGTGATTGTCACTCTGGCGGCCCAAGTGGCGCGTGTCGCCCGTGGCTTGGACGAGGGGAGGCCGCCGCTGCACCCGCGCGTCGCGAGGAATTCCCGCACGGCCGGGAACAACTCGCGCAGACGCGCGACCAGGAGCGATTCCGGACGGGCTCGGACCGGCGGCGGATCTCCCGGAGTCGATGGGTCGCCCGGTGGGCCGGGCGGCCGTTCCGCGTCGGCTCAGGCGTTCGCGCAGTGGTTGCCGAAGGCCGGGTTGAGCAGGCCGGCGACGTCGACGGAGTTGCCGCACAGGTTCACCGGGACGTGCACCGGGATCTCGAACTGGTTGCCCGAGGCCACCCCGGGCGAGCCGGCCGCGACGCCCTCGGCGGACGCGCCGTGGGCGTGGTGGGCGACGGCGACGCCGGCGCCGGCGGCCAGCAGGGCGGCGGTGGCCGCCGTGCCGAGGGCGCCGTGGGCGAGCTTGCGCATGTGCGGTACTCGATTCGTCTCGTGGGCCTGTGCGGAACGGGTTCCGAGAGGGAGAACGAGGAAGTGGCCGGAGGGAAACGGTCGGGTCCGGTGATCACCCGAATGCCGGGAGGCCCGGGCCCGTTGGGCCAGCCGGGTGACAAAGGGGGCGGTGCAGCAACCGGGCCGGACGGGTGTCGTTCTAGATGTCGCACTCCCCGTGCAGTTCTGTCGATCAGTCAGGAGGCTCCTATGAGCATCAAGAAGACGGCCGCCGTCGGTGCCGCCGTGGTAGGCATCGTGGCGGCCGGTGCCGGCACCGCGATGGCCAGCTCCGGCGCCGAGGGTGTCGCCGCGGGTTCCCCCGGCGTCATCTCCGGCAACCAGGTCCAGGTGCCGGTCCACGTCCCGGTCAACCTCTGCGGCAACACCATCGACATCATCGGTCTGCTGAACCCGGCGTTCGGCAACCACTGCGTCAACGCGGGCTGACCGACGCCCGGTTCGGCCGGCGCGAGCCGCCGTTCCGCGCTTCCCTCCTGGGGCGCGGGGCGGCGGCTCTCCGCGTTCTCCGGCGCCGCCGGCGGACGCGGGCCCGGCCGGGGGCGTCCCGGCCGGTGCTGTCCGGAGCCTTGTTGCGTTACTTGTCAGTACCTAGAATATGAGACCTGCTCACCTTTCTTTGCTCCGAGCCGGCCGGCGTCCCCGGTCGGGCGGTCCCCCAGCCCGCAAGGAGTCACGAGTGATCAGGTCACCCCTGTCAGGCGCGCGCGGATCCCGGTCGGTCGCGCGCCGCTCCCCCTACGGCGCACTGCTCGCGACGGGCGCCCTCGTCGCCGCCCTCGGTCTGGTCGGCGCCCCCACCGCCCTCGCCGACTCCGGCGCCTCCTCCGCGGCCTCCGCCACCGGCCGCCCGGCCGCGGTCGTCGCCCTCGGCGACAGCGCCATCTCGGGGGAGGGCGCCGGCACCGACACCGGGGACGGCTACTTCCCCGAGACCGACTCGCCCACCAACTACTGCCACCGGCACCCCAAGTCGGAGATCTTCGTCACCGGCATCCCCGACGTCACCCCGATCGACCTGGCCTGCTCCGGCGCCCAGACCGGCGACCTGGTCAGCGACCCCGAACTGGCCGCCATCACCGGCTCCGGCAGCGGGGACTTCGGCGAGCCCAAGCAGGACGTCCAACTCGCCGACGTGGCAGGCCGGTACGACGTCAAGATGGTCGTCGTCACGATCGGCGCCAACGACGACTTCGACTTCAGCGGGATCATGATGCACTGCCTCGCGCAGTACTTCCCCGTCCCCAAGGACCAGGGCTGCCGCGACACCATCGGCAGCGCGGAGATCGCCGAGCGGGCCAGGGCGGTCCAGCCCAAGGTGGTCGCGGCGCTGCGGGACATCCGGCAGACCATGCGCCGGGCCGGCTACGCCGACAACGCCTACCAGCTGGTCTACCAGTCCTACTTCAACCCGATCACCCCGGACATCCGCCGCAACGACTACGTCGGCAAGGTCGCCGACGGCTGCCCGGCGTTCCCCGCGGACCTCGCCTGGGGCCACAACTGGGTGGTGCCGCTCTTCAGCGACACCCTGCGCGCCGCGGCCGAACAGGTGCCCGGCGTCCGGTACCTGGACCAGCGCCGGGTCGCCTTCGGCCACGAGGTCTGCGCCGAGTGGACCAGCTCGCCGTACGAGTACACCAACGGCGATGTGATCAACCTCGCCGAGTGGATCCGCAACGGCTGCGACCAGCAGATCGGCATCCCCGGCCTCTGCATGAACATGGTCCGCCAGTCCTACCACCTGCGGGTGGCCGGCTACCGCGGTGAGGGCGTCTGCCTCGGCCAGTTCTACGCCAGGCCGGACCAGCAGCAGGCCTACTGCACCCTCGACCAGCGGAACACCACCTCCATCCAGCCGCTCACCCCGGGGAAGCCGTTCGGCGACGGGCCGGAGGACGGCGCCTGGTACCAGCTCACCTCCGCCGCCGACGGCAAGGCGCTCGACTTCTCCGGCGGCGGCACCTACGGCGACTCCACCAACGGCCGCGGCGCCCTCACCTACACCCCCACCGGCGGGCTGAACCAGTCCTTCGTCCTGGAGGCCAAGCAGGGCGGCGGCTACGAGCTCGACTTCAGCGGCAACCGGAACATGTGCCTGGACGCCGACGCCGGCTCCACCGCCCCCGGTACCCGGCTCCAGCAGTGGGGCTGCAACGGCGGCGGCAACCAGCACTGGGTCTTCGAGCCGGCCGGCGACGGCCTCTACAAGCTGGCCGACTCCCAGGACCGCACCAAGGTCGCCACCGCCGGCGGCAGCCGCGACGCCAAGGGCAACACCCTGGTCGAGCTCGCCACCGACACCGGCGCCGCCAACCAGCTCTGGCGGCTCACCAAGCTCGGCATCGTCTACCTGCACGGCTGACCCGCCCCGCCCACCCCGCCGCCGCCCCACCCGGGCGGCGGCGGCCCGCTGCCCGGCGCCGCGCCAGGGCCGGGGCGGCATCGGAAGGTCGGTCGGAGAGGTCCGATCCCGTGCCGTAGGCTCGCTCGGCGGCGCGATCGTGGCCGCGCCGACCACGAGCGGGGGCGGGAGTCCAGAGCTGATGAGCACGGCATCAAGTACATCGAGCGCGGAGCCGGCGAGCGCCGAGCCGTCCGGCACCGGCCCCGCCTCAGCCGAGGCCGGGCGGCAGGGCCGCCTCGGCGCCGTCGTGGACCGGTTCGCGCCCGCGCTCGGCGCGTACGCGGTGGTGAAGGCCACCGGCCTGGCCGTGCTCCTGCTGCTGCTCTCGCACACCGGTGACTTCCTCCGGAAGGAGCCGGGCCGCGGCGGGGGTGCCCAGCCCTGGGACGTGCTCGGTACCTGGGACGGCGTCTGGTACCAGCGGATCGCCGAGAACGGCTACCACCCGCAGCTGGTCCCGCTGCACGGCTTCCCGCTCGCCACCTACTACGAGAACTCGGCCGCGTTCTTCCCGCTCTACCCGTGGCTGATGCGCCTGGTCGGCGCCGTCACCGGGCTCGGCCCCTACGGGTCGGGCATCGCGGTCTCGGTGGTGGCCTCGTTCGTCGCGGCGGCCGGCGTCTTCGCCGTCGCCGAGCGGCTCGGCGGGTTCCGGGCCGGGGTGATCGCGGCGGTGATCTGGGGCCTCTTCCCGGGGTCGGGCGTCGAGTGGGCGGTCTACTCGGACTCGTTGTTCGTCGCCATCTCCGCCTGGGCCTGCTACTGCGTGATGACCCACCGCTGGCTCGCCGCCGGCCTGCTCGCCTTCGCGGCCGGTCTCAACCGGCCCACCGCCGCCGCGCTGATCGCGGCCGTCTCGATCTCCGCGCTGGTGGCACTGGTCCGGCGCACCGACGGCGTCGCGCGACCGCTGACCGCGATGCTGATCACGCCGTGGGGCCTGCTCTGGTACGTCGGCTGGGTCGGCTACCGGATGGGCGACTGGGGCGGCTACTTCAAGCTGCAGCGGGGTGCCTGGAACCGCTACTTCGACTGGGGCGCCTCCACCTCGCGCACCTTCCTGGACGTGATCACCGGGCACTGGGACTTCTGGCAGTCCAACCCCGCGCCCGACCTGATCGCGGTGGCCCTGCTGATGCTCCTGCCCGCGCTGCTGGTGCTGCTGCTGCGCCTCCGGCCGCCGCTGGTCCTGGTGGTCTACACGCTGCTGACCGTCTTCACCGCGCTGAGCAGCAACCAGATCTTCGGCAACATCTCGCGCTACCTGCTGCCCGCCTTCCCGCTCTTCATCGGGCTGGCGGTCGCGCTGCGCCGGGTGAAGGTGCCCACCCTGCTGGGCCTGTGCGCGATGCCGACGCTCGCGGCGGGCTGGTACGCCGGGTACGCGCTGTTCGAGCTCGGCATTCCGTAGGCCGGGCCGCGCCCGCCGCCCTGCCCCGCCCGCTCGCCGGTACCGCGGGCCGCCGCCCCGCGGGATCGTTGTTCACGGGATCATCTGCCGGCAGACGGCCTTGCTACGCTCGGACGTATGACGACGAGCCCGCCGGTGCGCCGGATCCGAGACCTCTCCGGCCTGCTGGACCACGCCAGCCATGTCCTGGCGACCCGGATGGCGGCCGCCTTCACCGAGCTCGGGATCACCCCGCGCGCCTACTGCGTGCTGTTCCACGCGCTGGAGACCGAGCGCACCCAGATCCAGCTGGCCGAGCTGTCGGACCTGGACAAGACCACCATGGTCGTCACCGTGGACGAGCTGGAGAAGGCGGGCCTGGCGGAGCGCCGCCCGTCCGCCACCGACCGCCGGGCGCGGATCATCTCGGTCACCGAGGCGGGCGAGCGCGCCGTCGAAGAGGGCACCGCGATCGCCGACCGGGTGCACCGCGAGGTGCTGGAGTCGCTGCCCGAGCCCGAGCGGACGGTCTTCGTCTCGGCGCTGACCAAGCTGGTGGGCGGGCACCTGGCGGAGCCGGTGGAGAGCGACCGGACGGTCCGGCGAGCCCGTCGCTCCCGGAGCTGAGCATCTCGAAAGAGACCTTCCCGAGAAAGATAGTCCCGAACAAAACAATCTGCTAGCGTCATACCCGGTACTCGACGAACCGGGAGACCCGCCATGACCACGCACGCCCCCAGCACGCCCACCCCGGGCGCACCGGCCCGGAGCGCATCCGCCCCGGACGCGCCCGCCCCGACCCGGGCCGCCTCGGCCCGTTCCCGTGCGCTCGCCCTGGCGGTGCTCTGCGCGGGGATGCTGATGATCATCCTGGACGGCTCCATCGTCACGGTGGCGCTGCCGGCCATCCAGGCGGACCTCGGCTTCTCGTCGGCCGACCTGACCTGGACGGTCAACGCCTACCTGATCGCCTTCGCCGGACTGCTGCTGCTGGCCGGCCGGCTCGGCGACCTGATCGGCCGCAAGCGGGTCTTCGTCGCCGGGCTCGCCCTCTTCACCGCCGCCTCGGTGCTCTGCGCGGTGGCCACCGGCCAGGGCATGCTGATCGCGGCCCGCTTCCTCCAGGGCGTCGGCGGGGCGATGGCGTCCGCGGTCAGCCTCGGCATGATCGTCACGCTCTTCCCCGAGCCGGGCGAGCGCGGCCGGGCGATCGGCGCCTTCAGCTTCGTCGGCGCGGCCGGCGCCTCGATCGGCCAGGTCCTCGGCGGCGTCCTCACGCAGGCCCTGAACTGGCACTGGATCTTCCTGATCAACCTGCCGCTCGGCCTCGCCGCCGTACTGCTCGCGGTGCGGGTGCTCGACACCGACCGCGGCCCGGGCCTGCGGGCCGGCGCCGACACCCTCGGCGCCGTGCTGATCACCGCCGCCCTGATGCTCGGCATCTACACCATCGTCGGTACCGGCGAGCACGGTTGGGCCTCCGCCCGCACCCTCGGCCTGGGCGCGCTCGCCGCCCTGCTGCTGGCCGGCTTCCTGCTGCGCCAGGCTCGCGCCGCCCAGCCGCTGCTGCCGCTGCGGATGCTCCGCTCCCGGACCGTCGCCGGGGCGAACGTGGTGCAGGTCCTCGCGATCTCCGGGATGTTCGGCTTCCAGATCCTGCTCGCCCTCTACCTGCAGAACGTGCTCGGCTACGGCGCGGCCGCGACCGGTCTGGCCATGCTCCCGGCTGCGGTGTCCATCGGAGCCGTGTCGCTCTTCCTCTCCGCCCGGCTGAACGCCCGCTTCGGCGAGCGCAACGTCCTGATGGCCGGACTGGCCCTGCTGGTCGCCGCGCTCGGGCTGCTCGTCCGGCTGCCGGCGGACGCCGCCTACGCCGTCCACCTGCTGCCGACCATGCTGCTGATCGGCGGTGGCGGGCTGGTGCTCTCCGGCCTGACCGCGCTGGGCATGTCGGGCGCCGGCGCGGCGGACGCGGGCACCGCCTCCGGCCTCTTCAACACCACCCAGCAGGTCGGCGCGGCCCTCGGCGTCGCCGTCCTCACCACCCTCGCCGCCGCCCGGACCGGAACCCTGAGCGGTGCCGGACACCCCGCGGCCGAGGCGTTGACCGGCGGGTTCCGCCTGGCCTTCGCGGTCGCGGCCGGGCTGCTGGCGCTGGCCCTGGTGGTCACGGCCGTCGTCCTGAAGCCCGCCGGGGCCGCGAGCTCCGCCGAACGGCCCGCGGCGGCGGTGCTCTGACCCGCCGAACCGGACGGGCCACCGGGGCATCCGCCCCGGTGGCCCGCAGGGCTGTCGCGGCGTGGACGGGGCCGGCTGTCAAGGATTCGGAAGGGATTCCGGGGCAATTCTCATGTCCCCGTCGGGACATGTCGGCTATGCCGGTCTTCGTGGGTTCGCGGAACGGTGCTAAGTGGCCGGAGATCTTCCGGATATGGGCATTAGGTGTGATCATCGCCAAATTCAGGACGGAATCCGTGGCGATGGGGAAAGGCACCCGGCCGTCCTCCCGCCCTGGCGTGCGCCGGAGCGCGGCGCCGCGGCGGGGGAGACACAGGGAGCGCGGGAGCGCACGAAAGGGCACCGCGAAGCCGTGCGACGGGGCAGTGCGCGAGGGCAGCATGAGGGCGGTACGGGGGCAGCACGAGACGACCGGCGGCGAGCAACGGCGACGGCGGAGGAGGCGGGGTGCTGCGCGGGTGGCGGCCGGCGGGGTCGGCACGGGGCCACCGAGGGGGCGCGGTGCGCGAGTGCTGAGCCGGGTTCTCCGGCCGCCGGCACATCGCGTCGCGACGTTCGAGCGGGGTCCGTACTCCACCGGTGGGTCGGATCGTGACCGACGGTGACCGGAAGGCGGACCGGTCGGCTCAGGCGGGGCGTTCGGCCTGGGCCAGCGTGACGGCGAGGGAGCGCCAGACCTCGGAGGCGAGGTCGATGTTGGCCGCTTCCTGGGCCTGTTGGGCGAGTTGTTCGAGTTCCCGGATGGCGGCGTCGCGCTCACCGTTCAGGATGCGCAGCTGGCTGCGCAGCATGAGGTGCCGGACGCGGTCCCGAAAGGACAGGTGCTCGGGGTGGTCGCCGAGCCGTTCGCAGAGCTCCAGGGCGGCCGGGTGGTCGTCCTGGTGGAAGGCCAGGTGGGCCCGGAGGGTGAGGAACTCCTGCTGGTGGACCGGCAGGTTCAGCAGCTCGACGGCCGGGGCGGCCTCGCGGAGCCGGCGTTCGGCCTGGTCGGTGCGGCGCGGGTCCATCCGCAGGTAGAGCGAGGCGGCGGCGAGTCTCAGCCGCATCCAGAGCACGAGTTCCTCGTTGCCGGCGCCCAGCAGGTCCATGGCCTGTTCCAGCAGGGCGGCGGCCTCGGCGTGCCGGCCCTGGCGGATCCGGATGCTGCCGGCCGTCCAGAACGTCTCGGCGCGCAGGGTGACCGGGAGTTCGTGGACGAGCCGGAGCACCTGGTCGGTGTGGTCGAGGGCCTCGACCAGCCGGCCGGTCTCGGCCTCGACGGAGATCAGGACGAGCAGGGTGCGGGTCAGGTCGCTGCGGGAGAGCTGGTGCTCGGTGGCGAGTGCGTAGGCCTCGGTGGCCATCCGGTGGGCGGCGGGGACGTCGCCGGTGGTCCTCTGACATCGGGCGAGCTGGACCCTGGCTCTGACCTGTAGGTGCGGGTGTTCGATCTGGTCGCTCAGCTCGGTGAGCGACTGCAGGGTGCGCTGCTGGTCCTGGCGGGCGCCGCTCTTGCGCTGGTTCTCGGCCAGCATCCAGAGGGACTGCCAGCGCAGCGCGGGGTGGGTCGGGACGCCCTGCTGCACGGTGTCCAGCAGCATCCGGGTGGCGTCCTCGGCGTCGCTCCCGGAGACCACCATGGCGAGCGTCTCGGCGGTGCGGTCGGTCGGTTCGGCCTGGAACGACGAGAGCGGCAGGTCCAGCTTGTCGCAGAGGTAGGCCACCGCGCGGTCGGTCGGCGGGCGGCTGCCCGACTCCAGACGGGAGAGGTAGGCGGCGGACATGCCGGGCCCTGTCAGCTGGGCCTGCGAGATGCCTCGGTTCTGCCGGATCGTCCGTAGCCGGATGCCGAAGTAGGGCTGTGGCAGGGTTTGGAGGGACGTCTGGAGCATGGCGACGACACTGCCACAGCGCCACCGTCATTTGTCAAGCCCGCACCGGGGCCCCGGCAATTCTGTCAACCGGGGCCCGCGCGCAGTGGAATCAGGGCTGGTCGGAGCGGCTCACGGCCACTCGATGTCGCCCTCCTTGCCGTCCGGTACGACGATCGTGATGTCCTTTCCGGCCGTGGTGGCGGAGCCCGAGTGGGCCGTCAGGGCATGGATGCTCTGGGCGGCGCCGAATGCGAGGACCACCGCCAGTCCGGTGAGCGCGAGCGTGCGGCGGAGTGTGTTCATCGTGCTTTCCCTAGGGTTGTTCAGCAGTGAATCCTGGCGGCGGTACGGGCCGGCTTCCCCCCGATCACTCCGCAGCGGCAACGTAGCCCACCTGGGGTTATTTGACAAGCATCTGCCAAAGAGATTGACAAACTTGGCAAGCGATCGAAGGGTGCTGTCTTATGAGGCTGTAGCGGAGAAGGGGGTGGTGGCAGTGACGGGGGCTGTCACGTCCGAGGTCAACAGCGTGCCGATCGCGGAGTTGAGGCCGGCCGACTCGCCGCGGCTCGCGGGCGAGGACAGCGGACATGTCGAGACGCTTGCCCAGAGCGGGACGGCCTTCGACCCGATCCTGGTGCACCGGGCCACCCGGCGGGTGGTCGACGGCATGCACCGGTTGCGCGCCGCCGCCATGCGCGGCGAGCGCCAGATCAGGGTGCGGTACCTGGACGGGCCGGAGGAGGAGATCTTCATCCGCTCGGTGGAGGCCAACGTGGCGCACGGCCTCCCGCTGACCCTGGGGGACCGCCGGGCGGCGGCCACCCGGATCCTCGCCTCCCACCCGGGCTGGTCGGACCGGGCGATCGCCCGCACCACCGGGCTGTCGCCGAAGACCGTGGGGGCGATCCGGCGCCGGTCGAGCGAGGAAAATCCTCAGTCGAGCGCCCGGGTCGGCCAGGACGGGCGGATCCGTCCGGTGGATCCGGTCGAGGGGCGCCGGGCCGCGGTCGCGCTGCTGACCGAGCGGCCCGAGGCGACCCTGCGGGAGATCTCGCAGGCCGTCGGCATCTCGTCCAGCACCGCGCACGAGGTGCGCCGGCTGCTGCGGCAGGGCGAGGACCCGCTCCGGCTGGCCGGCCGGGTCCCGCGGCAGGACCGCCGCGCCCTCCCGGCCCGGACCGCCCAGCGGTCCCGGACCCCGGAGCCGGCCGACCGGTCGGGCATCCTGGAGCGGCTCGCCAAGGACCCGTCGCTGCGGTTCACCGAATCCGGCCGGCTGCTGCTGCGCTGGCTGGGCACCCACGACTTCGACGCGCGGACCGGTCAGGAACTGATCGCCGCCGTGCCGCCGCACTGCGCCGCCGCCGTGGCCGACCTGGCGAGCAGCTTCGCGCGCGAGTGGAGCCGCTTCGCCGAGGAGCTCGCCCAGCGCGCCGACGTCCCGGACGATGGCCGACCCAAGGCTTCTTGACGCTCGATCAGGGGCGTTGCGAGGATCGACGCGCTGCTGCCGTGAGTGCGACGAGAGCCCCCGGCGTGGTGGCTCTCCGCGCGTCCGTCCCGCCTTCTCCCGTGCCCGGCGCCCGCAGCGCGCCGGCACCGCCGGCCCCGGATCCCGGGCCGGCGCCCTGGCCGGCCGGACCGCGACCATCCCTGCTTCCGAACACCAAAGGAGACGGCCGTGGCGCCAGCCACCGAGTCCACTGTCGACATCGCCATCGTCGGAGCCGGCCCCGCGGGCCTGTACGGCGCCTACTACGCCGGCTTCCGCGGCCTGACCAGCGCGGTCATCGACGCGCTGGAGCAGCCGGGCGGCCAGGTCGCCGCGCTGTACCCCGAGAAGCGGCTGTACGACGTGGCCGGCCATGTCGCGGTCAAGGGGCGGGAGTTGGTCGACAACCTGCTGGAGCAGGCGGCGACCTTCGACCCCCGCTACCTGCTCGGGCAGACCGCCACCACCCTCACGCCGAACGGCGCCGGGTGGGAGATCACCACCGACGCGGGCAGCCGGGTCCTCGCCGGGGCGGTGGTGATCTCGGCCGGCATCGGCCGCGTGGTGCCCCGCACCCTGCCGTGCTCGCTGCCCTTCGAGGGCCGGGGCGTCGCCTACCACGTGCCCCGGCTGGAGGAGCACCGCGACCGGGACGTGGTGATCGTCGGCGGCGGCGACAGCGCGGTGGACTGGGCGCTGGCACTGGCCCCGATCGCCCGGTCGGTCACCGTCGTCCACCGGCGCGGCAGCTTCCGGGCCCACGAGCACAGCGTGAAGCAGCTGTACGCCGCCCCGGTCCGGGTCGTCACCGACGCCCAGGTCACCGCCTGCCACGGCGCGGACCGGCTGGAGGGCGTCACCGTCCGGGGGGCTGAGGGCGAACTGGAGCTGCCCGCCCAGGCGCTGGTCGCCGCGCTCGGCTTCTCCTCCCAGCTGGGCCCGATCGCCGACTGGGGCCTGAAGCTGGAGAACCGCCAGATCCTGGTCGACCCGGCGATGCGGACCAGCCTGCCGCAGGTCTACGCGGTCGGTGACGGCTGCACCTACGAGGGCCGGGTCCCGCTGATCTCGGTCGGGTTCGGCGAGGCCGCCACCGCCGTGAACCACGCGGCCGTGGCGCTGCGCCCCGGCGCCCAGCTGGCCCCGGAGCACTCCTCCGACTTCCCGCAGTCCGGTCCGGCCTGAGCCGACGACCGCCCCGACGCGCCCCGGCGCGTGCCGCCACACCGATGAGAGGAAGCCAATGATGACGACACCTCAGATTGATTCGGGCCAGTTCAGCGACGTGATCCCCGGAGTGGTCGACGGGACGGTCACGGCCACGCTCGACGCGGAGGGCAACGTCTCCCTCCACGTCCTGGTCGGCCGGCACGGCCGGAACTCCGAGCGGTGCGACCGCATCGAGTTCATCCTCACCGAGGAGAACGCCCGGCAGCTGGGCGAGATGCTGACCAACGCCACCGCCGCCCGGACCGGTCCGGTGCCCTGCTCGGTGGGCGTCCGGCTGAACTCCCCCTTCAGCGGGACCGAAGCGGACCTCGCCTCCGCCGGTCCGTCGGCGCGTTGAGCTACGCGCTGACGGCCTCCCAGGTCGTGCGGATGCTCGGCGAGTGGAGAGCGGCCGGCCCGGCCTACGCGGACCTCGCGGAGGCCTTCCAGGTGCTGATCTCCGACGGCCGGCTGCCGGCCGGCGCCCGGCTCCCGGCCGAGCGGACCTTCGCCGTCCAGTGCGGGCTCAGCCGCAACACCGTCACCGCCGCGTACCGGATCCTGCGTGAGCGGGGCTTCCTGGCGAGCGACCGCGGGGCGGGCTCGTTCGTCCGGCTGCCGGAGCCCGGCCGGCGGACGCGGGCCCCGTACTCGCTGGCGGCCCGCAGCGCCGGGTCGATCGACCTGGCGGTGGCCTCGCTGCCCGCGCCGGAGGCCGTCCTCGGCACCGCGACCCGGCTGGCCGCCGGTGACCTCGGCCGCTACTCCCACCTGCTCGGCTACGACGTGGCGGGGGTGGCCGACCTGCGCCGGACGATCGCCGAGGACTTCACCCGCCGGGGTGCGCCGACCGACCCCGGCCAGATCCTGGTGACGGCCGGCGCCGACCACGCGCTCGGCCTGCTCATCCGCCTGCTGTCGCGCCCGGGCGAGGCGGTGATGACCGACAGCCCGACGTACCCCAACGTGCTCGACCTGACCCGGGCGCTGGGCCGCCGGCTGCTGACCGTGGGCCTCGGCGCCGACGGCTGGAACACCGACGTCTGGAAGTCCGCGCTGCGCCAGGAGGCGCCGCGGCTGGCCTACCTGATGCCGGACTTCCACAACCCGACCGGCCTGGTGATGCCGGACTCCGCGCGGTCCGCGATCGTCGACGCCTCGCGCGGCTCCGGGACGTACCTGGTGGTGGACGAGGCGCTGCGCGAACTCGCGCTCGACGGCGGTGAGCTTCCGCCGCCGATGGCCGCCTGGTCGACGCCCGATCACGTCATCACCATCGGCACCATGAGCAAGACCTGCTGGGCCGGCCTGCGGGTCGGCTGGATCCGCGCCTCCAAGTCGGTGATCGCCCGGCTGATCGGGCTGCGCAACCTCGTCGACACCGGCAACTCGCTGCTCACCCAGCTCATCGCGCTGCGGGTGCTGGAGGCCGGCGCCGGCCTGCTGCGGGAGCGGCGGGAGCTGCTGCTGGAGCGCCGCCGGGTGCTGGTCGACCTGCTGGCGCGGGACTTCCCCGACTGGCGGTTCACGCTGCCGCACGGCGGGCTCTCGCTCTGGGTGGACCTCGGCGCCAGGCTGGGCTCGCCGCTGGCGCAGGCGGCGGGCCGGCGCGGGCTGGAGATCCTCTCCGGCGGCCGGTTCGGCGTGGACGGCACGCTGGAGAGCCATATCCGGATCCCCTTCGTCGCCGACGAGCGGACGCTGGTCGCGGGCTGCGAGCGCCTCGCGGAGGCCTGGCGGGAGGTCCAGCTGACCGGCCGGGGGAGCCGGCGGACGCAGGCGGCGGCCTGATGCCGGCGGGCCGGCGTCACGGGGCCAGCGCCAGCGGCGCCCCGCCCGCCGGCGCGGGTGCGACCGGCAGTTCGCGCATCCGCCGCAGCGGCGAGAGGAGGACCGGCAGGACGGCGAAGAGCTCGCCGATCACGCCGACCCACATCGCCTGGCGGACGCCGATGCTCTGGCCCAGCACCCCGCCGATCAGCGCGCCCAGCGGCATCGCTCCCCAGACCAGGAAGCGCACCGTCGCGGTCATCCGGCCCAGCAGCGGCTTCGGGCAGAGCTGCTGGCGGAACGCCACCCCGGTGATCTTGAAGGTCATGAAGACCACCCAGCCCAGCGCCTGGAGCGCCAGGGCGATCGCGAACCGCCAGTCGGCCTGGTACATCGGCAGCGCCAGCAGCCAGAGCACGGCGCTGGTGATCATCGCCGCGCACATCGCCGGCCCCTGGCCGAACCTGGTCACGATCCGCACCGTGACCAGGCTCCCGATCAGGCCGCCGACGGCCTCCGCGGTGAACACCAGGCCGCACAGGAACGGCGACAGGTGGAGCTCGCCGGCCAGCAGCACCAGCAGCATCGAGGCGCCGATGGTGCCGCACATGTTGGAGATCGCCGCGGTCAGCGTGATCGAGCGCAGCAGCCGGTCGCCGAAGACGAACCGCAGCCCCTCGCCGATCTCGGCCCGCAGGCTGGCGTCCGGGTGGATCTCGGGCCGCTCCTCGGGCCGCTTGATCCGGCCCACGAAGAGCGCCGAGAGGACGAAGCTCACCGCGTCGACCACGATCGCGACCGGTGCGGTCAGCGCGCCGACCAGCACCCCGCCCGCGCCCGGCCCGCCGACCTGGATGGTGCTGCGGCTGGCCTCGATCTTGACGTTGGCCTCCACCAGCTGGTCGTCCTCCACGAGGTGCGGCAGGTAGCTGCCGTGCGCCGCGTCGAAGAACGCGGTGCAGACCGACATCCCGAAGGCCACCCCGTACAGCTGGAGGAGCGTCAGGCAGTCCAGCCAGGAGGCGATCGGGACGGAGGCGAGCAGGGCGGCCCGGCCGAGGTCGCCGACGACCATCACCCGGCGCCGGCGCACCCGGTCCACCCAGGCGCCGGCCGGCAGGCCGATGAGCAGGAAGGCCAGGTACTCGAAGGTCACCAGCAGGCCCGCCTGGAAGGGCGTGGCCTTCAGCGTGCCGATCGCGACGAGTGGCAGGGCGATGAGCGTGACGGCGGTGCCCGCCTGGCTCACCGAGTCGGCCGCCCAGAACCGACGGAAGTCGGTATGGCGGAGGAGACTGGTGCGAGGCGGCGTCATGGCGGCCAACACCACCACCCTGGAGCCGGAACGGCCATTGTTTTAGTCTGGGCGAAAACCTCGCAGGGGCGGGCGGAGGACGAGGCCATGGGTGAACTGCGGTTCGGCGTGCACGACATCGTCAACATCAGGTTCGCGATCTCGCCGCTCTGGGAGACGGTCGCCAGCCTCCGGGCGGTCGCCGACCCGGGCCGGCACGTGGTCCATCTGCCGTGGATCAGAAGGGCGCTGGCGCTGCGGCAGGACCGCTCGCTGGTCGTTCGCACGGCGGCGCTCTCCGCCTTGCTGCCGAGGCGCGACCACGGGCCGGCCTTCCTGACCCCGTCGCCGCGCTGCCCGCTGGCCGAGATCGAGGAGGAGCTGGCGATCATGCTGGCCACCCCCGCGGAGGAGGTCCGGGCCGGCCTCGACCCGGCCTGCCCGGGCCGGCCCACCCCGCCGTTCGAGCGGCTGCTGGCCGAGGACCCGGAGCGGGCCCTGCCCGAGCTGGCCGAGGCCGTGCACGCCTGGTGGCTGGCGGCGGTGAAGCCGCACTGGCCGCGGATCCGCGCCGTCCTGGAGGCGGACATCGCCCACCGCACCCGCCAGCTCGCCGAGGACGGCATCCAGCAGGTGCTGGGCGGCCTCCACCCGAGCCTGCACTGGGTCGGCGACCGCCTGGTCTCGCCGGACCTCCCGGCCGCCGGGCTCGACCTCGGAGGCGCGGGCATCACCCTCACCCCCAGCGCCTTCGCGGGCCGCTGCCACCTGCTGACCGCCCGTCGGACCACCCCGCCCGGCGCGGTCTACCCCTCCCGGGCGCTCGGGGTGCTCTGGGAGCGCCGGGAGAGCGCCGGCGACGGTCTGGCCCGGCTGCTCGGCCGCAGCCGGGCCCAGCTGCTGGCCTGCACCGCCTCGCCGGCCACCACCACCCAGCTGGCCGCCCGTACCGGGCTCAGCCTGGGCGCGGTCTCCCAGCACCTCGCGGTGCTGCGCGACGCCGGACTGGTCACCAGCCACCGGTACCGGCGCGAGGTGAATTACACGGTCAGTGACCTGGGGACGGCCCTCTTGCAGCAGGCGTAGTTCCGGGCGGTATCGCGTTGACAGACCGACCGGCCGCGCAGCATGCTCCTCTGGTGTCCCAATCGAGCCCGGCGCCCAAAAAGAGCCTGATTTCCCACCACGATTTCCGGCAACTCTGGGCCGGCCAGTCCATCAGCCAGATCGGCTCGGCGGTCACGCTGCTGGCCCTGCCGTATCTGGCGATCAAAGAGCTGGACGCCACGCCTTTCCAGGTGACACTGCTCACGATGTTCCAGTACCTCGCATTCCTGCTGCTCGGCCTTCCGGCCGGCGCCTGGGTCGACCGAATGCGGCACCGCCGGGTGATGATCGTGGGCGATGTGGGCCGCGCGATTCTGCTCGGCTCCATTCCGGTCGCCCACGCCTTCGACGCGCTCACGCTGACGCAGCTCTACGCCGTCACGTTCGGCACCTCGGTGCTCACCCTCTTCTTCGACGTGGCCTACCAGAGCGTGCTGCCGTCGCTGGTGGCCGACGAGCAGCTGGTCGAGGGGAACGCCAAGCTCGAAGCGACCCGCAAGGTGGCCGAGGTCGGCGGGCCCGGGCTGGCCGGCGCGGTCATCAACGTGCTCAGCGCGCCGCTGGCCATCGCGATCAACTCGGTCAGCTTCCTGGGCTCCGCGTTCTTCCTGACCAGGATCCGCCGGCCCGAGCGGCGCGCCGAGCCCCGCCCGGACAGCAACCTGCGCAAGGAGATGGGCGAGGGCCTGCGCTTCGTGCTCGGCCACCCGATCCTGCGGCCGATCGCCGCCACCGCGACGATCTCCAACCTGTGGGGCACCATCGGCATCTCGCTGCTGGTCGTCCTGCTGGCGGACACCCTGCACCTGTCGGCGCTGCTGGTCGGCCTGGTGTTCAGCGCCGCGGCGGCGGGCGGCATCGCCGGCGCGGTCCTGGCGGAGCGGGTGGTCGCCCGGCTGGGCCAGGGGCCGGCCATCTGGATCTGCATGGTGGCCAGCACGGTCTGCTGGTTCCTCGCCCTCCCGCTGTACCAGGACGACTGGCGGCTCGCCCTCGGCATCGTGCTGCACGGCCTGGGCTGGATCCCGTTCATCATCTACAACGTCACCCAGGTCAGCTTCCGGCAGCGGGTGACGCCCAAGCACCTGATGGCCCGGATGAACGCCACGATCCGCTTCATGGTCTGGGGCGTGGTGCCGATCGGCGCCCTGCTGGCCGGTGTGCTGGCCGAGGAGTACGGAGTCCGGGCGGCGATGTGGGTGGGCGTGGTCGGCGAGCTCTTCGCCGTCCTGCCGGTGGTGGTCTCGCCGCTGCGCTCGATGCGGGAGCTTCCGACGGCGCCGGAGGACGAGCCCGCGGCGGCCCCCGCCACCGTCTGACCTCCGCTTTCCCCGCATTCCCCGGCCGGATGATCTCCGGCCGGGCCGCGGCGGCCCCGCGCCATTCGCGCACGGTTTCTCCGGACGCCGCCCGATTTCTCCCGCGGGTGGTTTCTCCGGACCCCCGGTAATTTCCCGGCCGGTGGCCGGCTCGATCCGTCGAGCCGGCCACCGGCCTTTTCGCGTCCTGGCACCCGGCGGGGCCATGGTGCCAAGCATGGCGAATTGGCACTGTCCGACCACCGCGCCGGTTGCTAGCGTCCTTATCGACGGGGAATGCGCCATTGAGCCGCACATTCGGAGCAGTATGTGGCGTCTCCCTGGCATGGCAGCGCATTGGTACTAGGAGGAAAACAAGTGGCAGCGGAAACCCTGGACCGCGAGAAGCTCGAAAACCTCGCGGCCGAGCTGATCGAGAAGCAGTTCCAGCGCGTCCCCAAGATGCGCGAGCTGCACACCGGCGAGTGGACGGACCGGGACTTCTACATCCGTCACATCACCGAGACCGTGCTTCGCATCCGGCTGAACAACGAGGTCGACACCTACGCCCTCTTCAAGGTCGGTTCGAAGGACGACACCCTCGCCGCCCACCTCGCCAAGTACCTGGCGGAGGAGTTCGGCCACGAGAGCATGTTCACCCGTGACCTCTTCAAGTTCGGCCTCACCCAGGAGGACATCGACGCCACCGATGTCTTCCCGTCGACCAAGAAGCTGATGGGTTACCTGCGTCTTGAGGCCGACTCGCGCGGCCCGGCGCCCACGACGGTCTGGGACTGGCTGGTCGAGTGGTACTCCGACCGCTACAACCCGATCATCACGAACAAGGCCGCCGAGGACTTCGGCCGCGAGTTCGTCGCGGGCACCGCGACCCACATCGAGTTCGACGAGTCGCACGACCACGACGAGCTGATGTTCCGTACGGTCGCCCGCGCGGTCGAGGTGTTCGGCACCCCGAAGCAGGCGTACCAGGACCTCACGACCTTCGTGGAGCTCATCGGCGACTACTTCGCCGAGCTCTACGAGCTGACCGTGGGCAGCAAGCAGCCCGCCGGGGTCTGAGTGAGAACGGCACGGGCGCGGCCTCCCGCCGCGCCCGTGCCGGCCGCCCCTGATCATGTCGCGCACCCGTCCGTGAGGGTTGAACACTGATGTCTGAACAACTGCCCGCCTCGCGCGGGCGCGTCCTGATCGTCGAGCCGAGTTCGTCAGGGGTCGCCCTGCTCGCGGAGGCGCACGCGCTCGGTTTCGAGACCGTCGTGGCGTCGGCGGACGTCGACGACCGGCGCCTCCCGGACGCGGCCCGCACCCACGTCGACCGCCTGGTCGTGGTGGACACCAACGACGAGCAGGCGCTGGCCGAGGTCGCCGCCGCGCTCCACGCCGAGCGCCCGCTGGCGGGCATCGTGCCGGGCTTCGAGTTCTACGTGGACACCGTGGCGCGGCTGGCGCCGGCCCTGGGCCTGCCCGGCCTGCGGGCCGACACCGCGCGCGGGCTGCGCAACAAGGCCACCATGCGCCGCCTGGTCGAGGCGGCCGGGCTGCGGGTGCCCCGGCACGCCGAGGCCACCGACGAGCGGGAACTGCTCGCCGCCGCGGCCCACGTCGGCTACCCGGCGGTCCTCAAGCCCACCGAGTCCGCGGGCAGCATCCACGTCAGCCGCGTCGACTCGCCCGAGCAGCTCCTCGCCGCCTTCCGCAGCCTGCGCGCCGACCACCGCACCGACCTCGGCCGGGTGCTGGACGGCCCGGTGCTGCTGGAGGAGTACCTGGACGGACCCGAGGTCAGCGTCGAGGGGTACGTCGAGAACGGCCGCGCCGTCGTCCTGGCGGTCACCACCAAGATGCTCGGCCCGGAGCCCTACTTCGTGGAGCTCGGCCAGATCATGCCGCACCCGGCGGCCCCGGAGGCCCGGGCGGCCATCGACGCGTACGTCGCCGGCGTCTGCGAGGCGCTCGGCGTGACCCGGGGACCGTTCCACTGCGAGCTGCGGCTGCCGGCGGGGGAGCCGGTCCTGATCGAGCTCGGCGCCCGGCTGGCCGGCCACCGCATCCCGAACCTGGTGGAGGCCGTCACCGGGATCTCCCAGGTGCGGATCATGCTCGCCGGCTACACCGGTCTGACCGCCGAGGAGGTGGGTGCCGAGTCGGCGCCGACCGCCAAGTACGTGGGCATCGCCTGCTTCACCGCCTACGGGCTGACGCGGTACCAGCACATCGAGGGGCTGGACGAGTTGCGCGACCACCCGGACACCCTGGAGGTGAAGCTCTACGTCCGGCCGGGGGAGCCGATCCCGCCGGCCGAGGACTTCCGCTGCTTCCTCGGCCATGTGGTCTACAAGGCCGAGTCGTACGAGGACGCCGCGACGCGCTGGCACGCCGTCCGGGACGAGGTGCGCTTTGTCTAGTCGAGAGATCCCCCAGTACCTGGTCGTCAACCGCTTCGACGACGAGTTCGGCGAGTACCACCGGTTCGTCGAGCCGGGCAGCTGCCGGCTGGCGTACATCACGCTGCCGTGCGGCCTGCCGATCCTGGACGAGGAGAGCGCCCTCGACCTCGTCGTGGTCGACGACCTGGAGATCGGGACGCTGCTGCCGATCGCCCGCCGCCTCGCCGAGCTGCACGGCGGCTTCGACGCGATCGTGGGCCCCTCGGAGTACGACGTGCTCTCCACCGCGCAGCTGCGGGAGGAGCTCGGAGTCCCGGGCTGGCGGCCGGAGTTCGTGACGGCCTTCCGCGACAAGGCCCGGATGAAGGACCTCGTCGGCGGCGCGGGCCTGCGGGTGCCGCGGTTCTGCCGGCTGGACGCGGGCAGCACCGCCGCCGGGATCGCCGCCGAGGTCGGGCTGCCGCTGGTCCTCAAGCCCCGGGCCGGCTGGTCGGCGCGCGGTGTGGTGCTGGTCCGCGACGAGGCCGAGCTGGCCGCGCTGCTGGTCGAGCAGGGCGCGGAGCTCGAAGGCTTCGAGTGCGAGGAGTACGTCGAGGGCGCGATCCTGCACGTGGACGGGATCCGCCGGGACGGCAAGTTCCACTTCGTCAGCGCGTCGGAGTACATCAACACCTGCCTGGACTTCCTGACCGGCACGCCGCTCGGGTCGGTCCTGCTCGACCCCGGCGCCCGGCTGGACCGGGTCACCGAGTTCACCGGCGGCTGCCTGGACGCGCTGGACCTCGTCGACGGCCCCTTCCACCTGGAGCTCTTCGACACGCCCGGCGGCGAGCTGGTCTTCCTGGAGGTCGGTCTGCGCCCGGGCGGCGCGGAGGTGCCCTTCGTGCACCGCGACCTGTTCGGCATCGACCTGTTCGCCGAGGCGTTCCGGGCCACCATCGGCCTGCCGCCCGCGGTGCCCGCCGAGGCGCTGCCCGACGGGGTGGCCGGCGGCTGGGTCAGCATCCCCGAACCGCGGCCGTACCCCAGCACGGTGGTGTCCCGCAGCTCGCTGCTGGGCACGGTCGACGAGGTGTACGCGGAGGTCGTCCCCGACGTCGGCACCGTCTTCGACGGCAGCGGCGGGTACGAGCACATCGGCGGCCGGTTCCGGCTGCGCGGCACCGACCACGCCGCCGTGCGGCGCGCGGCGCTCGCCGTGATGGACCGCTACCGGCTGGTGGTCGAGCACGAGGGGCCGGACGCCCGATGACCTCTGCTCTCACCAGTCCGGTCGGGATCCTGATCGCCCGGGGCGGGCCGGACATCGACGAGGTGAAGATCCGCCGGGCCGGCCCCGCGCACCTGGCGGCGGTCCGCGAGCTGACCGGGGCGGCGGGCGCCGCCCTGCCGGTCCGGCCGGAGGCGTTCCACGCCGAGCGGATCGAGGAGTTCTGCCTGGTCGAGCAGCTCGGCACGGTGATCGCCTGCGTCGGCGTCCACCGCACCGACGAGGGCGCCGAGCTGTACGACCTGGCGGTGGCGCCGGACCGGCGGGGCATCGGCCTCGGCCGGCTCCTGGTCGCCGCCGTGCTGCTGATGCTCAGCGGCGAGCCGGTGGCGGAGGTCCGGGTGGAGCCGGGGGAGGCCCGGGAATGGTTCACCGGGCTCGGCTTCACCGAGCTGTCGCCGACCGTGCTGCGCCGGGACACCGCCGGCGGCTACGACGCGCTGGAGACCCTGGGCCGGATCGCCGACCTCCAGATCGAGTTCCAGCGCTCGGGCCGGACGCTGCGCTGGGAGCCGTCCTCCACCGCGCTGCTGATGTTCGCGCAGCGCGGCGGGCTGAAGCCCGAGTCGCTCTGCTGGGCCGGGGTCTGCGGGACGTGTGCCGTCCGGATCAAGCGCGGCACCGTCAGCTACAACACCGACCCGGGCGTCGACCCCGAGGACGACGAGGTGCTGCTCTGCATCACCCGGCCGGTCACCGACCTGGTGCTCGACCTCTGAGCGGACCGTGACCGGCACGGGGGCGGCCGCGGACAGGGGCGCCGGCACCGGGGGTGCCGGCGCCCGTGGGCGGCCGTGCGGGACGCGAGTACGGAAGCGAGTACGGAGAACGTGATGACGGAGAACAGACGATGACCAACCGCGTGACCGAGGCGTACAACGCCGCCTGCAAGATCCCGGGCAACGGCCTGGTCGACGTCATGCGGACGCTGGCGGCGAACCCGGCGATCCCGACCTGGAAGCGCCCCTACCCGCCGCGGCCCAACTTCGTCGAGGAGCGCGAGATCCGCGCGTTCGCCGACGACCTGATGGCGCTGCTGGGCATGCTCACCACGCTGCCCGACCGGCTCTTCGACGGTGACCTGGACCGCTTCCTCGACGCCGTCGGCGTGCACGGCGCCCGCGCCGAGCTGATGCGCCGCCACGCGCACCAGACCCCGGTGGTCTTCGGCCGCGCCGACGTCTACCACGACGGCGACGCGTTCAAGCTGCTGGAGTTCGGCATCGGCAGCGACCTCGGCGGCTGGGACTGGGCCGGCGAGGTGCCGCGCGGCCTGCTGGAGATCGACGCCTTCGCGGCCTTCGCGAAGGAGCACGGCCTCGGTTACGTGCACACCGGCCGCGAGACGGTGCGCACCATCAAGGAGGCCGCCAAGGCCGTCGCGGGCGACCGCGAGCCGGTCGTCGCGATCATCGAGGGCCCGGGCGGCCTGGACACCTTCGGCGCGGCCACCTGGTACAACGTGCACCGCGTGATGCGCGGCCTGGGCCTGGACCTCCACCTCGGCGAGCTCGACGACCTCCAGGTGAAGGACGGCCGGCTGGTGCTGGACGGCCACGTCATCGACGTGGTGTGGCGGGCCTTCGACACCGACCAGCTGCTGGAGGACCCGGCGTTCGTCGAGCTGGCGGAGCCGGTCTTCCGGGCCCACGAGGCGGGCACGGTGCTGCTCTGGCACACCCTGCAGAGCAACCTCTTCGGCGAGAAGGGCTGCATGGCGCTGCTCTCCGACCCGCACTACGCGAGCGGCTTCACGGCCGCCGAGCGGCAGGTCATCGACCGCGCGCTGCCCTGGACGAGGTCCCTCCAGCGCGCCGAGGACCTGCTGGTCCCCGGCCGGCTGGACGACCTGATGGCCCGCCGCGACACCCTGATCCTCAAGCCCAACAACCTCTTCGGCGGGCACGGCGTCGTCGCCGGCTGGGAGACGGCCGAGGACGCCTGGCGCACGGCCCTCACCGAGGGCGCGGCCGCGGGCTGCGTGGTGCAGGAGCGGGTCGTCCCGCGCACCGAGTCCATGGTCGACCCGGCCACCGGCGAGGAGCGGCCCTGGCAGACCCTCTGGGGCGTCTTCTACCAGCCGGACGGCTACGCCGGTGCCCAGGCCCGGGTCGTCCCGGCCGGTTCCACCGAGGTCATCGGGCACCGCTCCATCGACCAGGTCCACACCGGCTCGGTGCTGACGTACTGAGCCGTCCGCGCCGAACCGCCGTACAGAATCAGGATGGGTGAAGTGAGAACGTCGGAAGACCACGGAATGTCACACGTCATCGTGATGAACCGTTGGAAGGACACCTACGCCGACTACGCGGCCTACCTCGACCACACGCGGTGTGCCGTCACGTACATCACCAGCCCGCTCGGGCGCGGGGCCGTCCCCGAGGGCGCGGCGGAGGTCGTGACCCTGGACGACATCCAGGACCTCGCGCAGCTGCGGGCCGCCGTCCTCGGCCTCGCCGAACGCCACGGCACGCCGGACCGCCTCATCACGCTGAAGGAGGAGGACCTGGAGAACGCCTCCGTCGTCCGGGCCGAGCTCGGGCTCCCGGGGATGCGGCTCGACGAGGTCCTCGCGTTCCGCGACAAGGTCGTCATGGGCGAGCGGATCGCCGCCGCCGGCCTGCCGATCCCGGCCTTCGCCGCGGTCTCCGCGGCCGAGGACATCACCGCCTTCGCCGCCGAGCACGGCTGGGACCTCGTGGTGAAGCCGCGCGACGGCAGCGGCAGCGCCGGCGTCGTGGTGGTCTCCGGCCCGGAGGACCTCGACCGGATCGAGTTCGGCCGCTGGAAGCTCATGGCGCAGGTGCGCAACCCGCACCCGATCTGCCACGTCGACGGCGTGTTCGACGGCGAGCGGCTGCTGGTCTGGCGCGGCTCGCGCTACGTCAACACCTGCCTGGACTTCGCCCAGGGCACCTTCTACGGCTCGATCGAGGAGGCCGATCCGGAGCTGCACCGGATCATCGGCGAGGCCACCGAGCGGTACATGCGCGCCCTCACCGACCGGGCCACCCCGTTCCACCTGGAGCTGTTCCTGGAGGAGACCGGGACCGGGGCCACCTGCTCCTTCCTGGAGACCGGTGCCCGGGTCGGCGGCGCGGAGACGCCGTTCCTCTGGCGCGAGGTGCACGGGTACGACCTGATGAAGGCGGCGTTCCACCTCCAGCTCGGGGTGCCGCTGGAGGAGGGCCCCGACTGGGACACCCAGGACGTCGCCGGCTTCCTGGTGGTGCCGGCGCCCGCGCCCCGGCCGTGCCGCTTCACCCACATCACCTCGATGGTCGGGCGGACGCCGGGTCCGTACGCCGAGTCGCTGGCCAAGGTGGGCGACGTCCTGCCGGTCGCACACGGCTACGAGCACGTCGGCGGCCGCTTCCGGTTCCGCGGCGCCACCGCCGAGGACGTCCTGGAGTCGATCACCGAGACCTTCAAGGGCTACACCGTCTCGGCGGAGACCGTGGAAGCCGCCGCGGTGTGACGCCGGCTCGGGAACCCGGTGTCCCGGATCTCCGGCCGCCGCGGCCCGTACATCTCGCGACGGCCTGTCAGGAGGCCCGCGACGTGCGTACGGTGACCGTGGCGGACGGCCGTGGGCCACCCCCCACGGCCGGATCCGAGACCCGAGACCTGCGCCGAGTACCCGCGGAAGGACCACCACCTCATGCCCCCAGCGACCACCACGACGGGCCGTGCCCGGAAGGCACTTCCGGGCACCTACGGCGCCGCCGCCCTCGCCGTCGGCGCGATGATCTGCGTCCAGTCCGGTGCCGCGGTGTCGACCTGGATGTTCCCGACGGCGGGGCCGCTCGGCACCGCCTCGCTGCGGCTCGCCTTCGCGGCCGCGATCATGCTGATCTGGGCCAGGCCCCGGCTGCGCGGGCGCAGCCGGCAGGACCTCCTGCTCGCCGCCGCGCTCGGCGCGGTCAGCGCGCTGATGACGATCTCCTACTTCGTGGCCATCTCCCGGATCCCGCTCGGGGTCTCCAGCGCGCTGGAGTTCCTCGGGCCGCTCGCCGTCGCCGTGGCCGGCCTGCGCCGGCGGATCGACGTGATCTGGCCGCTGCTCGCGGTCTGCGGCGTGCTGGCGCTGACCCAGCCGTGGAACGGCTCGGTCGACCTCGTGGGGCTCGCCTTCGGGGCCCTGTCCGGGGCGGCGCTCGGCGGCTACGTGATCTTCACCCAGCGCGTCGGCGACCGGTTCTCCGGCGTCGACGGGGTGGCCATCTCGCTGTCGGTGGCGGCCCTGTGCGCCGCGCCCTTCGGGCTGGTGCAGGCCGTGCCGGTGCTCACCCCGGGCATCGTGGCCGGGGCGGCCGGGGCCGCGGTGCTGCTGCCGGTCCTGCCGTACGTCCTGGAGATGCTGGCGCTGCGCAAGCTCACCACGGCCGCGTTCGGGACGCTGCTGAGCTTCGAGCCGGGCTTCGCCACGCTGATCGGCTTCGTGCTGCTGCACCAGACCATGAGCCTGCTCCAGCTCGCCGGCGTCGTCTGCGTGGTCGCGGCCAGCCTCGGCGCCGTGCGCCGCGGCGAGCGCACCCCGGAGGCGCCCGCCGGCCCCGGATCCGACGCGGCCGTCCCCGCGCCGGAGAAGGCCGCCACCGGCTGACCGGCCGGTAACCCGCCACCGTCCGCCCCGGAGCACCCGCCCCGGGGCGGACGCGCGTGCGGTCCTTCGAGGCCGGCCGCCAAGGGCGGCGGTGGCCTTCACCACCTTCCTGGGCGGGTGAAGGAACCCTGCTCAAGGCCGCCTGGACGAAGCATCTTGGCAGACTTTTGAGGAGCGGCACTAGGCTGGCACCGACTGATGGGTGGAGCAGCGCTGAGGACTGCGGAAGGCGTCGCGCCAGGCGTCGAAGGGGGTCCTCCCGAGCAACAGGAGCCGGTACCGTGACCAGTGGCACACCGGACCAGTCGGTGCCGGACTGGATCCCGCCGACCGGATCCTGGGCGTCGTCGGCGGCCAACCGCCGGAGCATGCTGGGCAACCGCAGCCGGGACACTCAGCCGGAGCTAGCGCTCAGGCGGCTCGTCCATGCGGCAGGACTGCGGTACCGCGTGGCGGCGAAGCCTCTGCAGGGGATGCGTCGCAGCGCGGACCTGGTATTCCGGTCCACACGGGTCGCGGTGTTCGTCGACGGCTGCTTCTGGCACGGGTGTCCGGAGCACTTCGTCCCGCCCAAGACGAATCCGGACTACTGGCGGGACAAGATCGGCCGCAACGTCCAACGCGACCGGGACACCGATGCCCGCCTCGCGGCCCAGGGCTGGCTCGTCCTGCGCTTCTGGGAACACGAGTCGGCGGAGGCCTGCGCGCCGACGGTGGTGGACAGCGTCCGCCAGCGGCGCGCAGGCGGCACCGTCAGCTGACCTTCCCCCGGTGCTGGGCGAAGTAGTCGTGGCGGGCGTGGTCCTGCTGGCCGATGAAGGCCTTGAACTCGCCGAGCTGGTAAGCCAGCTCGCCAGAACTGCGGGCTGCCTTCTCCACGTGGAAGTCCCGCTCGATGTGGGCGATGCGCCGCTCGATCTCCGGCACGGGCAGCTTCTTCCCGCCGGATCTGGCGATGAGGTCGGCGATCCTCTGGGCGGTGAGGGCCTTGTCCGGGTGGTGGCGCAGCAGAACGTAGACGGGGTCGAGGTCCGGGCGCCCCGACTCGACCGAGTCAGGGCGCTTCTTCTCCTTCCGCAGAGCGCTCGCGATCGCCCTGCCGAGAGCCTCCGCGACCGGCGGCGGGAAGGCGTTGCCGATCTGGCGGTAGACCGTGGTCTTACGACCTGGGAACTCCCAGTGGGCGTTCTCGCCGCACCAGCCCTGGATCCGGGCGACCATGGCCGTGGTCAGCCTCGGAATGTGGTCGCCGTCCTTCTCAGGGCCCGGGGCGGTGTCCGCGACGCCCATCCCGTCGACCCCCAGTTTCAGCCAGGCGGCCTTGGCCCTGGTCGGGCCTAGGTCCGCGCCGCCGTGCTTTTTGGAGCCTCCGACGATGGTGGGGGCGATTGCCGAGGCCTTCTTGGCCCAGGCCTCCACGTGTTCAGCAGCCCAGTCATTTGCTTCCATGAGGTCCTTGAGAAGCTCCCCCACGGTGGGGGCCGGCACCGTGGACGGTTCGGGCCACTGGAAGTACTCGGCGAACTCCTTCCGCAGGGCGACCAGGACGAACCGCGGCCGCAGCTGGGAGACCCCGAACTGGTGTGCCTCCAGCAGGCGCCACTCACCGACGTATCCGGCATCGTGGAGCAGCTCGAGGATGTGCTGCCGGTAGGCGGAGAAGCGGTTGCCGCTCAGACCCTTGACGTTCTCGAGCAGCAGGGCCTTCGGCTGGATGTCCCTGCACAGGTGCACGGCCCAGGCGAACAGGTCGCGCTCGTCGGTAGCACCGAGCTGGTTGCCGGCGATGCTGAAGGGGGGGCAGGGGACGCCTCCTGCGAGGAGGTCGACATCCTTGTGCGCAGCGTGATCCCAGAGTGACTCATCGGCCACGTCCCCGACCCGGACGACGGACTCGGCCTCGCGATCAGCGTCCTCGGGACTGGAGCCCTCCTCCTTCAGGAGCCGGGCGAGGTTGTGGCGGAGGGTCTTCGCGGCGTTCTCGTCGAGCTCAAGGGCGAGCTTGTGCCTGAACCCGGCGTTGTGCAGGCCGAGGGACTGACCGCCCGCGCCCGCACAGATCTCGACCACCTCAAGGCGCTCAGATGCCATGAGACCTCCTCTCGGTGGCGCCGCACTCAGGGCGGACGCCGACGTGTTCCTCTGTCATCAGCAGCAGTCTGCTCGCTACTGCCGGTGACAGCCGTGCCAGCACTAGCCCGGGCCGGCTCATCCGGTAGCCGCGGCAGCTCTACGAGCAGGCGCTGCCAGTAGAACCAGAAGCGTAGGCGACAGCACTGACACCGCCCAAACGCCGGACCCGCGTGGACAAGGCCGTCTCAGTCGTGGTCGGGGCGTCCTGCTGTCCCAGCCCTGCGCTCCCGGGCAAGATCGAAGGAGTGTACGAAGGATGCCTGTGTCGTAGTCACGAGGGTGGGGAGCCCGTCGCGGCGACTCCGCTCCGTAATTGCGCCTTGACGGGTTTCACTTGCCTCGACAGGATAGGGAGCCCGCAGCCGGGAGGGACGGAAGAAGCGTGGGCCAGGCAGATCTACCACTGGTGGAGCAGTTCAGATCCTGGATCCTCCCCGACGGCGGTGCGCGCGAGGCTGACCGGAAGGCGTTCTTCGAGGACGCTGTCGTCGTGCTCGACACCAACGTGCTCCTCAGCCTCTACGAGTACAACCCTGCTGTGCGGAACCAGGTCCTGGCGGCTCTCAAGCAGATCTCCGAGCACCTCTGGCTGCCCTACCAGGTGGGGCAGGAGTTCGTGCGCGGTCGGCGCCGCGTGATCATCGCGCGCAGCAAGGAGCTCGGCGGTGCCGCGGTCGTCATCGACCGACACCTGCAGCAGGCCTACAAGGCTGTCGAGGCTGCCAGTGGCCACGTGAAGCACTTGCTGAAGAAGTATGCCAACGACGATGCTGCGCAGAGCATTCTGGATGCAACGGTCAACCAGGCGACGTTCAAATCCCTGCTGGCCGAGTGGCAGGACCTCCTGAAGGGGCATGCCAAGCGGCTGAAGTCCGACCACGACCTCCTGCCTTCCGCTGTCGAGTCGGACGATCCGGTCCTGCCGGAGGTCGCAGCGCTGTTCGGGGACCGTATCGCGCCGCCGACGGATTATGCGGTGGTGCAGCAACGGCTGGAGGAGGCCGTCTCCTTTCGGTTCCCGAATGAGATCCCGCCAGGATTCGCTGACGCCGGGAAGGGGAAGCCGCTGGACCAGGTGGGCGACTACCTCGTCTGGGCTGAAATCCTGGACATGGCAGCCGATCCCGAGGTGAAGCGGGTCCTGTTCGTATCCGCTGATACGAAGAAGGACTGGTACGAGGAGCTCGACGGCAAGGACGCTAAGCGCCCGTGGCCGCAGCTTTTCGAGGAAATTCGGCAGAGGACGGGGGCAGAGCTCCGTATCGAGCAGCCGGGGCAGTTCTTCCAAGGCGTCGAGGAGTTCCTCGCACCGACAATCGAGCTCACCACTGCCACCTACGACGAGATCGACCGGGCTGCGGAGGCGGTTGCGCAGCGCAGCACCGAGGGCCTTCCTGCGGTAAGGGACGACAATGCCCACGCCGCCGTGCCGCCGGACGGGCTAGCCGTTGAGGCGTACCGGGCAGCAGGGCTCACCACGAGGGCGGCTCGGCAGTTCGCGGAGTCGGAGCGCCGCCGCCACTTCCAGTGGTGGCTGATCGGGGCGACGGCCGAACTCGGCTTCCGGGCTCCCGCCGACGAAGAGCCGCTGGTCGATGTCTGTGCGGCGGTCCGGTCGAAGGTCCGGCCGGCACCGGAGTGGCACCCGGGAACGGTGCTGGCACAGGGCGAGTGGCCCTACCGGAGCGACACCTGGGTGGCCCCGTGGTTCGTGCAGCTGGTGCGCGAGCTCGGCGAGACCGACCGGTTGCCGCTGCAGCGCCTGGCTGCGCGACAGGTGCAGTCGAGGGCCTGACCGCCAGTGCCTACCTCGACAGATCGCAATAGGCCGCTCCACTGACGGTGTGAGCCCAGTGACCGACCTCAAACACGGAGCCCGCAGAAGATGGCGCACAGGCCGATCGATATCACTCCCAACCCGCAGGTGCTCGTGGCGCTCACCCGCACCCCGATCCTGCCGATCGACGCGCTGAGCGAGCTCATCGACAACGCCGTCGACTCCTTCCGGACCGCAGCCACCTCGGGGGCTCCGTCGGCGGTACGCCAGGTGATCATCGAAGTCCCAGGGCCTGCCGAGGTCGCCCGGGCCGAAGGGATGATCCGCGTACGCGACACCGGACCGGGTCTCACCGAGAGCCAGATCGCCAACTCGATGCGGGCGGGCTACACCTCAAAGAACCACTACGACACCCTCGGCCTGTTCGGCATGGGCTTCAACATCGCGACCGGGAAGCTCGGGCGCATCACGCGGGTCATCTCCGCACGCGCGGAGGACGACCACGCGGTCCAGGTCACCCTCGACCTGCCGGAGCTCATGCAGTCCCAGACCTTCTCGGCTAGGGCCGAGCAGATCGAGAAGCCGGCGGGCCTGCGCCACGGGACAGTGGTCGAGATCCGGAGCTGGTGGCCGGACGGCGACGCCAACAGCGGCTTCATCCGAGAGCTCGCGAAGATGTCGAAGAAGACCTTGCGCAGTCGGCTCGGGAGGCGGTACGCCAGCCTGCTGCGACCGGGGGCGGCAGACCCGGTGGTGATCACCGTCAACAACGAGCGCTGCCAGCCGTACGAACACTGCGTGTGGTCGCCGGAACGCTTCGTCGAACGGCGAGCCCACGGCAAGATCCCCGCTCGTATCAGTTTCGACCAGGTGATCAGCAGCGCTCGGCGCTGCCTTCACGACGGCACGGACTTCGGAGACCAGGGTGCCTGCCCGCGGTGTGGAGGCGTGGAGAGCCGGGAGATAAACCACCGGGTACACGGGTGGGTCGGCATCCAGCGCTTCGACGACCAGAACGACTTCGGGATCGACCTGATCCGCAATGGGCGGGCCATCCGCCAGGCGGAGAAGACGGCGTTCTTCGAGTTCTCCGATGAGACCACCGGGCGTGCTGAGCGCGAGTACCCCGTGGACCAGCAGTACGGCCGGATCGTCGGTGAGGTCCACCTCGACCAGGTGCCGGTGGACTTCCAGAAGCAGCACTTCCAGCAGGCCTCGGACGAGTGGCAGGAAGCCATCGGGTTCCTGCGAGGCGGCTCGCTGCTGCCGAACAACTGGAATGACGGCGTGGTGAACGAATCGCCTGTGTCGCTGCTCTTCCAGGGCTACCGCAAGGTCCGCAACTTCGGTCGCGGGGACATGTACATGGGTCAGTACAACCCCGCCAAGGGCAAGGCTGACCGGATCCCCCGCAGTGTCGAAGCCGACTACTACCAGCGCTTCCTCGACCGGGTGCCCGGCTACTACGACGACGCCAAGTGGTGGGAGCTCGTCGAGGCGGCCGGGGAGCCGCCGATCCAGGTGCTCCCGGAATGTGCGGAGTGCGGTTTCCAGAACACGTCGACGGCCGAGGAGTGCGGGGGCTGTGGGGAGGTGCTCGACGGCAAGCCGTGCCTGGACACCGGATGCGGCAAGCAGATCCTGCGCTCGGCGACGGTCTGCCTGCACTGCGGCACCTCCCAGGTGCCCAAGGTGCAGCTGCCGTGGAAGTGCACCTTCTGTGCACTGGAGAACAAGGCGGGCGCCGAGCGGTGCGAGGCATGCGGGCATGTCAAGGACGCCCCCCATCCAGCCAGTCCCGAGGCTCTGGACGCGGTGTCCTCCGACGCCGAGGAGCTCAGCGCGGACCAGGTGGCTGTCGTACTGGCGGACGGGAAGGCGAGCAGCCCGCTCGACGTCCGCGTCCGTACAGCGCACCGGCCGATCCTCCCGGCCTTCGGGCAGGCCGCCGTTCCGCTCGTCACACGCGCAGACACCCGGCAGATCACCGTCTACATCGATCCGACCCACACGGTGTTCACGGCGATGGGGCTGAGGCCCGAGTACCTGATCGCGACCGAGGCCGCCCAGTTCTTGCACTCCCTCCACCGCAACCTGCAGAGCCGTCCCGGACACACGGTGGCGGTCCTCACCGCGGAGGTCCTCAGGAAGGGGTGGGGGGACGCGGTCACAGACAGCGCTGACAGTGTCCGGACCGCGATCAAGGCTCTCTTCGACCAGATTACGGAGAGGATCCTGCGGGCTCCGTACGCGGACAGCTTCTATGACGAACTGGATGCCGGCCAACAGCTGGCGCTTGCCGATTCCATGATCAAGTCAGGGGCGGAGCTCACGGAGCTCGGGCGCCTCAGGGCTACCGGGGGCTATCTCCGTTACTGCGACCGGGAGACGGTCACTGCCTTCTTCGCCCACCATGCCGAAGGCTGGTTCAGCGGCCTGGTGTGGGAGGATCCGTGGCCCAGCGAGCAGGAGGCGGGGCCGGTGATCGCCGGGAAGCTGCAGGAGGACCTTCGGGTGAAGTACCTGCGCTGCCTGGAGGACTGCGCTTCGTACCTCCGCTACGACCAGCCGGAGCGGCTGATCGTCGTCCGGGCACGTGCGGCCGTCGACTTCCTGGTCGGAAAGCTCGCATGACCCAGCGCATTGTCACCGACCTCAATCTGGCCGGGACCGGTTGGCAGTCCTTCGAGCGGACCGTTCAGCGTCTGATCACGGCACGCGGTTACTCGGGGGTCCAGCTGGCCGGCGCCTCCGGCGATGGCGGAGCCGATGTGATCGGCAGCCTCAAGGGGAGGCGATGGCTGTTCCAGATGAAGCGGTGGCGGTCCCCGGTGGGGCCCGAGGTCATCGCGCAGACCGTCGACGCCTGTCGGCGCTACGACGCGGAAATCCCTGTCGTGGTCAGCTTGAACGGGTTCGAGGCCTCAGTCAGAGCCCAGCAGGAGCAGCTCGCGGCGAAGGGTATCCCCCTGCAGCTGTGGGACCGGCGCACACTCCAGCGGCAGGCGGACCGTATTCCGGAGACTCCGCCCGCGCTGCAGGATCCGCAGCGCCTCCAGCTCCGCCCTTACCAGGGGCGGGCTGTCGACGGACTGATGGACGAGCTGGTGAACGGCGCCCGCAGTGCGCTCATCGTCCTCGCGACCGGGCTCGGCAAGACCTTCGTGGCTGCCGAGTTCCACCGGCGTGCCCGTGCCCTGCGGCCCGGGGCGAGAACGCTGGTCCTCGCGCACCGCAATGAGCTCGTGTACCAGCTGGAGCGGGCCTTCTGGCCGCTGCTCCCGGCCTCGGCGGCCACCGGGGTGTGGAACGGCTACGAGCGCCCGGACAAGGACGCCCTCAACGACCTGGACGTCGTGTTCGCCTGCGTGGACAGTGTCGCTACTGCCGTCAGGGCTGGACGGGACCTGCCCCACTTCGGGCTCGTCGTGGTCGACGAGTGCCACCATCTCGGCACCGCCGCCTACGACGCGGTGCTCGGCGAGCTGTCGGCCGCCGACGGGGGGGCGTTCCTCCTGGGGATGACCGCGACGCCCTGGCGGCCCGACGGGAAGTCCCTACGGAACTGGTTCGACTTCCCAGTCGTGGATATCGACATGGTGCGCGGACTCCGTGAGGGGTACCTAGCCAACGTCGACTACCGGATGTTCACCGACAATATCGACTGGGACGCACTCGCGGCCGGGCTCAGCAAGACCGCGCCCGCGCTCACCCCCCGTGGTATCAACCGCACTGTCTTCATCGACGAGTGGGACGACGCAGTCGTCGACCGCCTCGCCGAGGCGTGGGCCGAGCAGAAGAAGCCCAGGGGCATCGTCTTCTGCGGGACAATCGACCACGCGGAGCGGATGGCAGGTCGGATCAACGCGCTCGGGTTCACTAGCGCCGAGGTGATCGCGTCCCGGACGGCACAGGGCAAGGCGGTGGACGCGGCCACCCGGAACCGTGTCCTCTGGGACTTTGCCGACGGCCGTACCGGCATCCTGTGCGCGGTGGACGTCCTCAACGAAGGGGTGGACGTCCCTGACGTCAACATCGTCGTCTTCCAGCGGGTGACTCACAGCCGACGGATCTTCGTCCAGCAGCTCGGCCGTGGACTCCGTCTGGCTCCCGGCAAGGAGAGGGTGGTCGTCCTCGACTTCGTCTCCGACATCCGCCGTTTTGCCGCTGGCCTGAGCCTGCAGGAGTCGCTCAGCGCCCGTATCGGTGCCGCTCGCGACCCCCGGGTGACCATCGGCAGTCAGGTCAGGTTCATGCGGGCCAACCGCACGGACCAGGAAGGCGAGCAGTTCCTCCGTGAATGGCTCGACGACCTCGGGGCGGTCGAGGATGCCGGGGAGGATGTGCACATCCTTCGCTACCCGCCTGACAGCTCGATCACGGCTGCGTCGAAACGATAGGACTGGTGAACGTGACAGACCGCCGACCCGACCCCGCGTCAGACTGGCACCGGCTCAAGCCGGACACGCTCCTTGCGGTTCAGGGCGTCCTCGGCCTGCTTGAGAAGGAGGATGCCGACGCCCAGAACCTGCTGGACGCGTACCTCTACGCGAAGCGTCTGCTGGCTGAGTCGATGCAGGCCCTTGTACGGACCGCTCTTCCTGAGGCGTGCAGCACCTTCTCGGACCTCCGTACGCAGCTTGCCGAGCGTATGGCCGAGGAGTACGGCGAACGGATCCCGCAGCGCTACCTGACCGTCCCCTACGGCAGCCGGACCCATGAGGAGCTGTTCGCCATGCTCCTGCAGCGGATACGGCAGCCGGTGGGCGCTGCCCTCCTGCGGGTGGTTACGGGGGACTCTGTACACACCGAGCGCCGTACCCGTGAGCTGCGGGAGTTGGGCCTCGACATCGTCACCAGCCGTGAGGGCGGAGGCGATGTCTACACGCTCAGGTCGCTCGATCTCGACATCTCGCTGATCCCGACGATCATCATCAACAACCTCCGGGACAAGAAGGCGCCTGCCCGTGAGAAGGAGGCGGTCTTGGCGTTGCTCCCGCAAGCCGCTGGCTGACCCCCGACCCGCCAGTGGAAGGCTGATGGCGTTCTCAGCGTGGTCCGGCCTGCCGCCGTCGGCCTGGCGGACCGGGCCCGCCAGGTGCTGCCTTGGAGCCGAATCCCGAGCTTGCTCAAGCCTCCAGAGCGGTTTCCGCAGTCGGGGTCTGCAGCGCGATGCTCGCCTTTCTGCCCCCGGCGGAGCCCAGTCCCCGCGACGACCTCCGCCGGGGGGAGTCAGCCCGGAAGCCGGGCAGGAAGGTGAGCGTGCCAGTGCTCCGCCTGGCCGGTAGCCAAGGCTGATGCGGGGGCCGGCCATCGATGGCTGTCGGGGATCGGCGTCAGTCCTAGCCCCGTCAGCCATCGTTAGGGCCATAGCGCCCTTCACGCTGGATCCGCTGTTCGGTCGGCGTTGGTGTGCCAGAGCGGGCCGCCGAGGCCGAGGCGCGGTCGAGCGCTCCCGCACCCGCTCCGCCTCGTCTTCCTGGGCCGCGTGACGCCAGTGGCAGCGTCAGGTGGTGCTCGGGCTGTGCGGAGCGCTCGGGGGGCCTTCATTTTCGGTATCCCCCGTGGGCGGCGCCGCGGAGCAGACAATCGGCACATCGCGACGGCCGCCAAGACAGGCGTGTAGCGCTGGTTAACCAGCGCTCGACCAGCCAGGCGTTCGCCCTGGGTGATGAGTTCGGTCGCCGACCAGGCATGTCCGTGTCGTCCTGCAGGGCTTCTCCAACGGCTGCGGCACCCGCAGCCGGGTGCCACCGTCCGCCCCGGAGCACCCGCCCCGGGGCGGACGCGCGTGCGGGCGGCGGGAGGTTACGGCCAGACCAGGCAGTACAGCTGGTGGCCGGCGTCGTGCAGGCGGTTGGCGAAGCCCTGCCACTCGTGCAGCTATTGGTTGCCGGAAACCGGTGACCTGCGGGTTCGTCGCCAAAGCGCCGCTGACCAGCGAAAACTACCTTCAGTGGTTGACGCTGGTCAGCGGCGCTTTTCACCCTCATGTGCCCTGGATGTGCCCTCGTTTCGCATCGGTTTTCGGTGCCTTGCGTCGCGTTGGCGGGAGCTCGTTGCACCGTGGTGCGAGTGCTGGCGTCCTGCATCGGCTCAAGCCAGTGCGGCGACCGTCTGTTGTGCCAACGCCGCGATGGCGACCAGGCCAGGTATACCGCCGCAGTGCTGGTACACCGAGCTCATGAGGACCCGTAGTCCGACAGGATCCTCGCTGGCCAGGTGAAGGCGTTGCTCGACAGCGGAGATTTCCTCGAGGCAGGCTTGCGGCTGTGCCAGCTGTGTGGCGTGCCGCTCGACGGCTTCGCGCAGCTGCTGCAGCTGCTGCCGTGCTTCGTCGACTGCTCCGTCGCTAGTGGCGGCCACGTGCTGGCTCTGGGTGGTGTTCTGTGCGCCTGGCGCATTCTGGATGTTGCCCATGATGTTGCCCCCGGCGCTTATCCCGCCGTGGGCGGGAGATGGGTTTTGGCGGGGCTCGCGGCGGAAGGGCATCATGCCTCCTGGCTCTGGAAGGTGCCAGCGGCACCGGGGGCGTTCTGGATGTTGCCGGTGATGTCGCCGCCGGCCATGACGCCGAAGTTGTAGATGGCCATGGCCTGCGCTTGGTAGGAGCGGGTGTCGATGTGGTGATTTCCGAGGAACGCCTCGACCGTGTCGAAGACCCTGCGCTGCATCATCTGCACGTAACGGCGGGCGTCCTCGTACATGTGCATCTCGTCGATGTACCGCGTCGAGTAGACCTCGCGGAGGCTCACCGGGCCACCTTGGTCCAGCGTGGGCTTCAGCGCGATACGCGTGGAGATGAGACGGTTCGCAGCCTTCAGCAGGTCGAACAGGGCTTGGAGCCAGGCGAGCCGCTGCCACCGCCACGACAGTGGGGAGAGCGGGCTTGCCCATGCCGCGAGTGCGCTGTTGAGCGGGGCCATGAGATGCGGGCGAACGGTGACCCTGAGGAAGCCGCTCTCGTAGGCGAAGTTGACCAGGATCGAGGCGGCCATCTCCCCACCCCACGAGACGATGCGCGCCCACAGATAGCGCCGGGCTACGTAAGGCCCTGGCCCTCCATCAGGGCGCCCGGCGGCGAGGGACTCCATGCTCTGCCAGGTCGGGTCGTCGAGTCCACCCCACCGTTTGGCGGAGACAGCGGCAACACCCAGCACCTCGATGTTGGCGAACGGGTGCCCCGGTGAGTGCGACGGAGCGGGGTCGATGAGGCGGGCGGCCACGAAGTCGTGGAGCTCCTCCACCGTGAAGTTCCTGAAGGCGTTGGCGGTGCTCTGCTGGCCCGATTCGACCAGCTTCTCCATCTGCACTGGGATGAGGATCGTCTCGGTCCCCTCGTCCTGCTCAGGCTCCTTCGGTGGACGCTTCGGCGCCGGCTCGACATCGATGCCGATCGACGCGGTGGACCAGACCAAGCGCCCAGCCCCGATGAAGTGCTCCTTCGGAACGGGCTTGCCTCGCCACTCCCGGCTGTATGGGAGGGCCCAGGACTGGAGACGTCTGCCCATGAAGTGCGCCGTTCCGGCGGGCCGTGGGCTGCGGCCCGCCATGAACTCCGATGGCCTCATCCGGTAGAGCAGCTGTTGAGCAGCGAGTCGGTCGAGGTAGAAGGCCAGCCACATGCCGATGGCTGCAAGCCCGGCGGCCCATTCCACTGACACCAAGCGCAGCAGGCCGAGGCCGATTCCGGGGGTCGCCAGAAGCGCGATCAAGGGCCGTCTCAGGTAGCGGAGGCGCTGCGCGAGAAGACAGTGGCCCAGTACCAGGGACTCGTCGTATCCGAAGGACGGCAGGGGCCGGCCGGCCACAACACGTCGACGGACCCAGCTGACGTAGTCCTCACCGACCAGTACCTGTGGCTCTCCCTCGTCCTCACCACCAGTGCTGCCCTTCCCCCGACCTCCGCTGATCTTCGCCAACAGGCGGGTGGCGAGACCGGTCAGGTGGTCGTGCCGCACATAGGCGATCGCCGAGAGCCTGCGGGTCACCTCCGAAAGTCCCGGAGCAAACGTGTGCATGGATGCTGATCCAACCGGGACACCTGGTCCGTCGCTCAGCTGGTCGGCGCCGTCCCCCGCCCCTGACCCGCCGAATCGTCCGGCGGAAGTGGTTGTTGCCGACCATCCCCCTGACGCCATCCGGTCACCCCCCGAAGCCAGATGATCACAGAAAATATCGCGGGATGACCGTACCAAGCACTGGTGGGTCGTAGCCGCCGAACGAGCAAACAGTCCGTGCTCGTGCGGTTGCAGCAGCGGATCGATAGGGAACAAGTGGCCGCCGGACTGGTCAGCGACCTGCGTGTGTCGTCCCGGCCGCCCCGACTGTCCGGCAGATGGGTCCGGAGTCGGCGCCGTGCAATACCCCACCGGGAACGGAATCTGCAGCCCAGGCAATGTACCTGCCGGGCGACGTGCGTCAGCACGGTTTCCCAATCTAGATCCAGTTGCTCGGCGGTCGCTGCGAGAGTCGGAAACAGGTCGATTCCCGCTACCTACTGACTTCGGCGCTTCAGGGTGATGGCGGTGGGAGGTCGAGGGAGAGGCCGGCCCCGGTGAGGAAGCCGTCGAGGATATCGGGGCGGTACTGGAGCCGTTTGAGCCGGTTGCGGAGGAGGGCTTCGAGGCGGTCGACGGCGACCGAGGACAGGTTGGCCAGGCTGCGCTTGAC
>NZ_JBVHHE010000009.1:0-39316 GCF_055561235.1 Kitasatospora sp. NPDC022856
CGGATCGTCTTCATCCGCACGCTCGTCACCGGCAAGCAGGGCGCCGAGTCCGGCCGCTCCATCGACACCGTCGCCAACACCGGGCAGTACCTGTAACCGCACCACTCCGGGCCGCCGGCAGCGGACCCCGGACCAGCACGCACCCCGTCCGGCTGTGGCGCCTCGCGGCCCCGCAGCCGGACGGCGCGTCTCGGGGCCCGCCTGTCGGTGCCGCGTTCTAGGCTCGACCCACCGTTCGCGGGCACACGGCCCGCGTCGGTGTTGTTCAGCGGTACGTCAGCGTGTTCCGCCCGTGGGGGGCGGTACACCGGGCAAGGAGGGCCGCATGACCGTACGGCGCGTGATGGGCATCGAGACCGAGTACGGGATCTCCGTACCCGGGCACCCCAACGCCAACGCCATGCTCACCTCGTCCCAGATCGTCAACGCGTACGCGGCGGCGATGCACCGGGCACGGCGGGCCCGTTGGGACTTCGAGGAGGAGAATCCGCTGCGCGACGCCCGGGGCTTCGACCTCGCGCGCGACGTGGCGGACGCCAGCCAGCTGACCGACGAGGACATCGGCCTCGCGAACATCATCCTCACCAACGGCGCGCGGTTCTACGTGGACCACGCGCACCCCGAGTACAGCTCGCCCGAGGTGACCAACCCGCGCGACGCCGTGCTCTGGGACAAGGCCGGCGAGCGGGTCATGGCGGCCGCCGCCCAGCGCGCCCTGGAACTGCCCAACGGGCAGACGATCCACCTGTACAAGAACAACACCGACAACAAGGGCGCCTCCTACGGCACCCACGAGAACTACCTGATGAAGCGGGCGACGCCGTTCGCCGACATCGTCCGCCACCTCACCCCGTTCTTCGTCTCCCGCCAGGTGGTCACCGGCGCCGGCCGCGTCGGCATCGGCCAGGACGGCTCGGCGAACGGCTTCCAGATCAGCCAGCGCGCCGACTACTTCGAGGTCGAGGTCGGCCTGGAGACGACGCTCAAGCGGCCGATCATCAACACCCGCGACGAACCGCACGCCGACGCCGAGAAGTACCGCCGGCTGCACGTGATCATCGGGGACGCCAACCTCTCCGAGATCTCCACCTACCTCAAGCTCGGAACCACCTCCCTGGTGCTGGCGATGATCGAGGACTCCTTCATCGCCGCCGACCTCGCCGTCGACCAGCCGGTGCGCACCCTGCACCGGATCTCCCACGACCCGTCGCTGAAGCACCTCATCACGCTGCGCAACGGGCGCCGGCTCACCGCCGTCCAGCTCCAGCTGGAGTACTTCGAGCTGGCCCGCAAGTACGTCGAGGACCGCTTCGGCACCGACGCCGACGAGCAGACGGTGGACGTCCTGGCGCGCTGGGAGGACGTGCTGGGGCGGCTGGAGCGCGATCCGATGTCGCTCTCCCGGCAGCTGGACTGGATCGCCAAGCGGGAGATCCTGGAGGGCTACCGCAGCCGCGACGCGCTGGAGTGGGACAACTCCCGGCTGCACCTGGTCGACCTGCAGTACAGCGACGTACGGCCCGAGAAGGGCCTGTACAACCGTCTGGTGGCCCGTGGGCGGTTCGAGCGGCTGCTGACCGACGAGGAGGTCGAGCGGGCCGTCTCCAAGCCTCCGGAGGACACCAGGGCCTATTTCCGCGGGCGCTGTCTGGAGCAGTACGCGGACCACGTGGCAGCCGCCTCGTGGGACTCGGTGATCTTCGACCTGCCCGGCCGCGACTCGCTCCAGCGGGTCCCGACGCTGGAGCCGCTGCGCGGCACCCGCAACCACGTCAAGGAGCTGCTGGACCGCTGCCGCACGGCCGAGGACCTGCTCCGGGTGCTGGCCGGCGGGTAACTTTTCGATCACCACGGGTGAACGTCCGCCGAATGGGAATCATCCGGGGTGACAGCGGGTGTTGGACAGGAAGCGCCACGGCGAACCGGAAGCGGTAGCCGCGCCCTGTGTATAGGGTCGGTGCAGCAAGCAGCGACCAAACCGTGCCAGACAGATCGAGCGGGGTGAGGGAAATGGCGAGCAAGGACACCGACGGCGGCCAGCAGCGGGCGAACCGCTCCTCCGAGGAGGTCGAGGAGCAGGCCGCGGAAGCGCAGAATTCCGACGACCTCAAGGAGCGCCAGGAAAAGCTCGGCGACGACGTCGACGCGGTTCTCGACGAAATCGACGAGGTCCTCGAGTCGAATGCCGAGGATTTTGTACGCCAATTCGTGCAAAAGGGCGGCGAGTAGCCCCGTTCGGGCATTCAGGGAATTCACGGTCGCGACCGCCGAGGGCGGACGGGCGGCAACGGCCGCCCGTCCGCCCCGGTCCGGCCCACCACGCATGGACGGTGATCGTCGGCGGGTAGGGTGCGGGCAGCGTGCGCTTCAAGCTACCTGGAAGGAATCGTGTGGAAGCCAACACTCGTGGCACCGGGCGTCTACCGGCTGCCTTCCTGACCCCGGGGTCCTCGTCGTTCCTCGACTTCCTGGCCGACCACCAGCCGGAGCTGATCCCCGGGCGCCGCGAGCTGCCCATGGGAGCGGTCGTCGAGGCCCCGCACGGGACGACGATCGTCGCGGCGGTGTTCGACGGCGGTGTGGTCATCGCCGGTGACCGCCGGGCGACCATGGGCAACGTGATCGCCCAGCGTGACATCGAGAAGGTCTTCCCGGCCGACGAGTACAGCGCGGTGGGCATCGCCGGCACCGCCGGCCTCGCCGTCGAGATGGTCCGGCTGTTCCAGCTGGAGCTGGAGCACTACGAGAAGATCGAGGGCACCGTGCTCTCGCTGGAGGGCAAGGCCAACCGCCTCACCACCATGATCCGGGGCAACCTCGGCATGGCGATGCAGGGCCTCGCGGTCGTCCCGCTCTTCGCCGGTTACGACCTCGACCTCGGTCGCGGCCGGATCTTCACCTACGACGTCACCGGCGGCCGCTCCGAGGAGCGCGGGTTCGCCGCCACCGGCTCCGGCTCGGTGTTCGCCCGCGGCTCGATGAAGAAGCTCTACCGCGCGGACCTGACCGCCGAGCAGGCCGCCACCCTGGTCGTCCAGGCGCTCTACGACGCGGCCGACGACGACTCCGCCACCGGCGGTCCGGACCTCGCCCGGAAGATCTTCCCGATCGTCTCGCTGATCACCGAGGACGGCTTCCGCCGGCTCACCGAGGCCGAGGTCTCCGCGATCGCCGTCTCGATCACCGACGAGCGCCTCATCCGCCCCAACGGCCCGCAGGCCCCGCTGCTCTAGCCACACCTACCAAGGAAGGGACGACCGCCGGTGTCGACACCGTTCTACGTCTCGCCCCAGCAGGCCATGGCGGACCGCGCGGAGTACGCCCGCAAGGGCATCGCGCGCGGTCGCAGCGTGGTCGTGCTCACCTACGCCGACGGCATCGTCTTCGTCGCGGAGAACACCTCGCGGGCGCTCCACAAGGTCTCCGAGATCTACGACAAGATCGCCTTCGCGGCGGTCGGCCGCTACAACGAGTTCGAGAACCTGCGGATCGGCGGCGTCCGCTACGCCGACCTGCGGGGCTACTCCTACGACCGGGCCGACGTCACCGCCCGGGGCCTGGCCAACGTCTACGCCCAGACGCTCGGCACCATCTTCTCCTCGGTCGGCGAGAAGCCGTACGAGGTCGAGCTGATCGTGGCCGAGGTCGGCCGCACCCCGGACGAGGACCAGATCTACCGGCTCACCCCGGACGGCTCGGTCGTCGACGAGAAGAACTACGTGGTGGTCGGCGGCAACGCCGACTCGATCGGCAACTACCTGGGCCAGCGGCACCGCAGCGGGCTGTCCCTGACCGACGCGATCAAGGTCGCGGTGGACTCGCTCGCCCGGGACCCCAACGGCGGCTCCCCGCGGACCATGACCCCCGAGCAGCTGGAGGTGGCGGTCCTGGACCGCCAGCGCTTCCAGCAGCGCAAGTTCAAGCGCATCCTGGGCGGCCAGCTCGCCCGGCTGCTCGACGGCGACGAGTCCGCCGAGGCGGACGAGGACGAGAAGCCGGCGGCCAAGCCGCCGGCCGACCGGTCGGACGTGTCGGACGTGTCGGACGTGTCGGACGTGTCGGACGTGCCGGACCAGTCCGACTAGCAGTGCGGAGGAGTCCCGTACGGCGGCCGTCGCCCGCCGCCGTACGGGCCCCCTCCGGTGGCCCACGCAGAGAACGGACGCCTCGTGACTCCTCCCCAGCGGTCGAGACCGTGGGGCTCCACGCCGACCTGACGGCCGGCGCCCCCGGACGAGCCCTGCCCGTTGCCGAAGCAGGGGATCGGCCTACAAGGCCAGCTGCGGCCCGGTGCCGCAGAGTTCAGGATCCCGATCCGCGCACCGGCCGAGACCGGTGATTCCTTCGAGAGAAGGTGCCATGGACCGTCGAATTTTCGGGCTGGAGAACGAGTACGGCGTCACCTGCACGTTCCGGGGTCAGCGACGGCTGTCACCGGACGAGGTGGCGCGCTACCTCTTCCGCCGCGTTGTCTCCTGGGGCCGCAGCAGCAACGTGTTCCTGCGCAACGGCGCCCGCCTCTACCTCGACGTGGGCTCCCACCCCGAGTACGCCACTCCCGAGTGCGACGACGTCGTCGAGCTGGTGACGCACGACAAGGCGGGCGAGCGCATCCTCGAAGGGCTGCTGGTGGACGCCGAGCGGCGGCTGCACGAGGAGGGCATCGCGGGGGACGTCTACCTGTTCAAGAACAACACCGACTCGGCCGGGAACTCCTACGGCTGCCACGAGAACTACCTGGTGGCCCGGCACGGCGAGTTCTCCCGGCTGGCCGACGTACTGATCCCGTTCCTGGTGACCCGCCAGCTGATCTGCGGCGCCGGCAAGGTGCTGCAGACCCCGCGCGGCGCGGTGTTCTGCGTCAGCCAGCGGGCCGAGCACATCTGGGAGGGCGTCAGCTCCGCGACCACCCGCTCCCGCCCGATCATCAACACCCGCGACGAGCCGCACGCCGACGCCGAGCGCTACCGCCGGCTGCACGTCATCGTCGGCGACTCCAACATGTCCGAGACCACCACGCTGCTCAAGGTCGGCGCCACCGACCTGGTGCTCCGGCTGATCGAAGCCGGCGTGGTGATGCGCGACCTCACCCTGGAGAACCCGATCCGGGCGATCCGCGAGGTCAGCCACGACCTCACCGGCACCCACCAGGTCCGGCTCGCCAACGGCCGGGAGGCCAGCGCGCTGGACATCCAGGAGGAGTACTACAGCAAGGCGCTGGAGTTCGCCGACCGCAAGGGCATCAACACCGGCACCATCGCCCTGGTGCTGGACCTCTGGGGCCGCACCCTGGAGGCGATCCGCACCGACCGGCTGGACGGGGTGGCCACCGAGATCGACTGGATCATGAAGTACAAGCTCATCGAGCGCTACCGCGAGAAGCACCAGATGAGCATGTCCAACCCGCGGGTGGCCCAGATCGACCTCGCGTACCACGACATCCACCGCCGGCGCGGCCTGTTCTACCTGCTCCAGGGCAAGGGCCAGGCGAAGCGGATGACCACCGACCTCAAGACCTTCGAGGCCAAGTCCGTGCCGCCGCAGACCACCCGGGCCCGGCTGCGCGGCGACTTCATCCGCCGGGCGCAGGAGCAGCGCCGGGACTTCACGGTCGACTGGGTGCACCTGAAGCTGAACGACCAGGCCCAGCGGACGGTGCTCTGCAAGGACCCGTTCCGTTCGGTGGACGAGCGAGTGGAGAAGCTGATCGCGGGCATGTGAGGGCCCGTCCCGATGTGATCTTTGCGGTGTCCGGCCCCGGTGGTGTCTACCGGGGCCGGACGACGTCGGGGAATACGCTGTCCGTCGAGTCCGGAGAACCGACTTTGACCGACAGTTAGGAACGCCGTGCGCCGCACCGCCGGTTTGCTTCTCACCCTGCCCCTGCTGTTGGCGGTCGCCTGCAGCAGCTCCACCAAGGCGACCAGCCCGGCGACGCCCACGGCGTCCAGCGCGGCCCCCACGGTGCCCGCGCCGGTGAACGAGGCCTCGCCGATGCCGACCCTGTCGGGCGGCGGGTTCGGGAGCAAGGCCACCATCACCATCCCGGACGGCGCGCCGAGCGGTCAGTTCGTGGTGAACACCGTCAGTGAGGGCGACCGCTCCACGGTCAACAAGGGCGACTGGGTGACGGTGAACTACTCGGCGAAGGACTGGACGACGGGCAAGGACCTGCCCAGCTCCTACGACGAGGGCGGCAAGCCGCAGCTGTACCAGGCGGGCAGCGGGCAGTTGGTGCCCGCCTTCGACCAGAGCGTGATCGGCAAGAAGGTCGGCAGCCGGCTGCTGGTGGTGGCCCCGCCGGCCGCGGCGTTCGGCACCCAGGGCAACAACCAGCTCGGGGTGGCGCCGGGCGACACCGTGGTGTTCGTACTGGACATCATGGAGAGCCTGCCGCAGGACTCCACACTCTCCGGCACGATGACCCAGCCGCCGGCGAACCTCCCGCAGGTGAAGGACAACGGCAAGGCCGCTGTGACGATCACCATCCCGCCCGGCCAGGCCGCGCCCACCGACCTCCAGCAGGCCGTGCTGATCAAGGGCGAGGGCAAGCCGGTGAAGTCCGGCCAGACCCTGGTCGTGCAGTACACCGGGGTGCTCTGGAGCAACGGCCAGCAGTTCGACTCGTCCTGGAGCCACGGCGGCGCGCAGGCGCTGCAGATCGGCACCGGCAGCGTGATCGAGGGCTGGGACAAGGGGCTGGTCGGCCAGACCGTCGGCAGCCGGGTGGAGCTGGTGGTGCCGCCGGCCCTCGGGTACAAGGACCAGGCGCAGGGCTCCGTCCCGCCGAACTCGACGCTGGTCTTCGTGATCGACATCCTTGAGGCGGTCTGACCGGGCGCCCCGGCCGGCGCTGGGTGCCGGCAGACCCTAGGAAGTGACGGGTGGGGTCCGTACGCTTGGGCGGGCGCTCGCACACGGAAGCGTCCGCCCTCATCCTGACCTGTCATACTGCCCTCGCACTGTGGTAGGCGCCGTCGGCGTCCGGGTTCCGGGCGGCAGTGCGACAGCACTCCGGCGCTCACCACGCCGGCCGAAGACCTCGAAGACCTCGTGGCGAGATGGATGGGGAGTCATGTCTGAGAAAGCGTCGAGCCCGGGCGGGGCCGGCACCGCGAACGGAAACTCCGCCGGTGACCCGGCCGACTCGCGGCCCGGTGGCCCGTTGCCCGGCGACGGTGAGTCGATCGTCGTCCCGCCGTCGATCCTGAAGCACTCGCCCGGCTGGGTGCGGCCGGACGAGGCCCAGGCGAAGCGGGCCGCGAGCGGGACGAAGACCGACGAGGCCCCGCAGATCTTCGCCTCGAACGTGCGCCGCCAGGACACCTCGGAGGCCGGGTACGACGAGAACCCGCCCGGGGTCGGCAGGCTGGGCGTGGTGCTCGGCACCGTGCTGGCCCTGCTGCTGGTCGGCAGCGGCATCACGCTGTACGTGGTGAACCGCGACGGCGGGTCCAAGTCGGACACCACCACGCAGGCCGACGCGGCCAAGTCCGCGCCGCCGACGCCGTCCGCCGAGCCGGTGCCGCCGATCAAGGACACCGCCAAGGTGCTGCCGACCATCACCGGCGAGTTCGGCAAGAAGGCCGGCATCGAGGTGCCCGGCGACCAGGCCGACGGCAGCTTCGTGGTCAAGGTCCTCTCCGAGGGCACCGGCCCCAAGGTCGAGAAGAACTCCTGGACCTCGGTCGACTACACCGCCAAGGACTGGACGACGGGCAAGGACATCCCGAGCTCGTACGACGACGCGGGCAAGCCGCAGATCTTCCAGGCCGGCACCGACGCGCTGATCCCGGCGCTCGACCAGGCCGTGGTCGGCAAGAAGGCCGGCAGCCGGGTGCTCGTGGTGGCCCCGCCGGCCGCCGCGTTCGGCGCGCAGGGCAACCCGAACATGTCGATCGGGGCCAAGGACAACCTGGTCTTCGTCATCGACATCCGCAACAGCAACGCGCCCGACGCGGTGCTCAGCGGCACCGTGACCCCGCCGCCCGCGGACTTCCCGCAGGTGAAGGACAACGGCAAGAAGCCGGCCGACATCACCCCGGTCCCCGGCGCCGCCGACCCGACCGAGCTGAAGTCGCACGTCCTGATCAAGGGCACCGGCCCGAAGGTGGAGAAGGGCGAGAAGGTCGTCGTCCAGTACACCGGCGCGCTGTTCAAGGACGGCAAGGTCTTCGACTCCTCGCTGAGCAAGGGCCAGGCGTTCTCGTTCCCGGTCGGTGGCGGCCAGGTCATCGCGGGCTGGGACCAGGGTCTGGAGGGCCAGACCGTGGGCAGCCGCGTCGAGCTGGTCATCCCCGCCTCGCTGGGTTACAAGGACCAGGCGCAGGGCGACATCCCGGCCAACTCCACCCTGGTGTTCGTCGTCGACATTCTCGATGCGGGTCAGGGCTGATCCACTTTCGGGTGACAATGGTGGGTGTGTGACCTTCGGGACCGGCCGCGTGGCCGAGCCCGCACGGGCGGCGGGCGCCCGTACCGTGGTCCGGGTAACGGACCGGGTACGGGTGCCCGCCGCCTGGTCATGAACCGAACCAACCGCGAGAAGAGGCAGATGTGAGCAACAAGACGAAGCCGGAGATCGACTTCCCGGGCGGCGACGCGCCCACCGAGCTGCAGATCCGCGACATCGAGGTCGGCACCGGCGAGGAGGCCAAGCCGGGCCAGGTCGTCGAGGTGCACTACGTCGGTGTCACGTTCGAGTCCGGTGAGGAGTTCGACGCCAGCTGGAACCGCGGCAGCAGCTTCAAGTTCCCGCTCGGCGCCGGCCGCGTCATCAAGGGCTGGGACCAGGGCGTCGTCGGCATGAAGGTCGGCGGCCGCCGCGAGCTGGTCATCCCGGCGCACCTGGCGTACGGCAACCAGTCGCCGTCCCCGCTCATCCCGGCGGGCTCGACCCTGATCTTCGTCGTCGACCTGCTGGGCGTCTGAGCCGGTCGTGACCGAGGGCCGCACCCCCACCCCGGGGGTGCGGCCCTCGCGCGTTCGCGGACTCGGCTTTTGCAGTGCGTACCGCTACCGGTACGGTCGGTCCCGCCGGGTCGACCACTGCCCGGCGGGCGCACCCCGCGCGCGGCGCGGCACACCGGAAGGGTCAGCGATGGCGATCGCCAAGGCAGAGCGGCTGATGAATCTCGCCCTGTGCCTGATGAACACCAGACGTCCGCTCTCCAAGAAGGAGCTGCGGGAATCCATCGAGGCGTACCGCGAGGCCTGGCAGAACAGCAGCGAGGACGCCTTCAACCGGATGTTCGAGCGGGACAAGGACGACCTGCGCGAACTCGGTCTGGTCATCGACGTCGACGAGAACGCCCTGGACGGCGAGCTCGGCTACCTCGCCCGCGCCGACCGCAACCGGCTGCCGGAGATCGCCCTCGACGCCGAGGAGGCCGCCGCGCTCACCCTCGCCGCCCGGGTCTGGCAGCAGGCCAAGATGTCCGGCGCGGCCAGCGGCGCCCTGCAGAAGCTGCGCGCCGCCGGGGTCCCGTTCACCGAGACCGAGAGCCGCAGCGCCCTCGAACCGCGCATCCCCGCCCGGGAGGCCGCGTTCGAACCGCTGCTCACCGCCGCCCGCGACCGCCGCCCGGTCACCTTCGAGTACCGCAAGGCCGGCGCCGCCGCCGCCGAGCAGCGCACCGTGGAGCCCTGGGCGCTGGAGTGCTGGCGCGGCCACTGGTACCTGGCGGGCTGGGACCGCGACCGCTCCGACGCCCGGGTCTTCCGGCTCAGCCGGATCACCGGCAAGGTCCGAACCCGCTCCGGGGCGTTCCTCGGCACCGTCCCGGAGCACGTCGACGTCCGCGCCACGGTCGCCAAGTTCGCCGGTGAGGGCGCCACCGCGACGGCGGTCGTCAGGGTCCGCCGCGGTGCCGGCTTCCCGCTGCGCACCAAGGCGCTGAGCACCCGGCCGCAGTCCGCGGCCGACGAGGGCTGGGACGAGCTGGAGATCCCGTACGGCAACGGGCTCGGCGCCGACCTCGCCGAATTCGGGCCGGACGTGCTGGTGATCGGCCCCGAGGAACTGCGCGCCGACGTGATCGAGCGGCTGCGCGCGGTGGCCGGGGCGGGCGGCGCCGAGGGCGCCGCGGTGGAGAGTGCTGAAGGAGTGCGGGCATGAGCAACGCGATCGACCAGACCCGGCGGATGCTCTCGCTGGTCACCTACCTGCGCGAGCGGCCCGGCGCCGAGGTCGCCGAGGTGGCCCGGGCCTTCGGGATCACCGAGCGCGAGCTGATCGGCGACCTCAACGTGCTGCCGATGTGCGGCACCAGCTTCCGCGGCGGTGACCTGCTCGACATCGACACCGACGGCGAGCGGATCTGGTGGCACAACGTCGACGACGTCGCCCAGCCGCTGCGGCTGGCCGCGGACGAGGCGACCGCGCTGCTGGTCGCCGCCCGCGCGGTGGCGGGCCTGCCCGGTCTGCGGGCCGGTGACCGGGAGGCGCTCACCCGGGCCGTCGCCAAGATCGAGAACGCCGCCGGCGACAGCGCCGAGGGCAGTGCCCGGGTCGGTGTCACCTTCGAGGCGGAGAGCCACGTCTTCGCGGACATCGACCGTGCGCTGAGCGAGGGCCGGCGGCTCTGGCTGCGGTACTACTCGCACGGGCGCGGCGGCATGACCGAGCGCGAGGTCGACCCGATCCGGCTGCTCACCGAGGGCCACACCTACCTGGAGGCCTGGTGCCGGACCTCCGAGGACCACCGGATGTTCCGGCTCGACCGGGTCGCCGAGATCAAGGTGCTGGACATCCCCTCCGACCCGCCCAAGCGGGAGCCGCGCGACCTCTCGGGCGGGCTGGTCAACCCGTCCGCGACCGACCCCGAGGTGGTGGTCGAGGTGTCCTCCGGCGGGCGCTGGGTGGCCGAGTACTACACCCACGACCGGGCCGAGGAACTGCCCGACGGCGGGCTGCGGATCACCCTGCGCAGCGCCGACCCGTCCCAGCTGCGCCCGCTGGCGCTGCGGCTCGGCCGGGACGGGCGGATCGTCTCGCCGCCGGCGCTCGCCGAGCAGGCGCGGTCGGCGGCGCTGGAGGCGCTGGCCGGCTACGGGGAGGGGCAGGTCTGAGCCGTGGAGCCGGGTACCAGATTCAAGGTCTACTGCTCGGAGTGCCGGGAGAAGGTGGAGCTGCCCGCCGAGGAGTTCCGCCTCACGCTGGGCCGGACGCCGGCCCAGGCGCACTACAGCTTCGGCTGCCCGCTCTGCGGCGCCTCGGTCCGCAAGCAGGCGGGGGAGAAGATCGTGTCGGCGCTGACCGGCGCCGGGGTGCGGACGATGCGTCTCGTCCCGGCCGGGGGGCCGGGTGCGGCGGGGGCCGTCCTGCCGTCGGGCGGGACGGGTCGGGCCGAAGCCGGCGGATAGGGTGGGGGCCATGTCCTGGATGCTCGTCGCCGCCGTCCTGCTCGCCACCGCCGGTCTGCTGGTCCTCGGTGTCCTCGCGATCCGGCTCTGGCTGGACGTGCGGACGCTGGCCAAGGGAGTGGACACCGCCTCCCGGGCGCTGGCCGAGGCGGCCGGCGACCTCGCCGCGGCGGTTCCGGGCCGCTGAGCGGCCGGCCGGCCCGGGCGGGCGGCCGGTAACGGTTGACCGTCGCGAGGACTTCGGGGGTACGGGGGCTGCTGCCCGGAGGTTCGGGCGGGTTACGCTCTCAGCAGGCTCCTGAAGTGCGACGGGGGCCGCTGTCCTGTTCGGGCGGCCGTCGTCAGGGCGTCACTCGCAGCGGTTACCATCCCCGCAGCGGTGGCCCGCCGGTGTGCCGCCATGACTGAAGGTGGTCGAACATGCGGATCTCGCCGACCGCGATCCTCGTGATCGTGGTTCTTGCCATTCTGCTCTTCGGCGCCAAGCGGCTGCCCGACCTGGCGCGCTCGCTCGGCCAGTCCATGCGGATCCTGAAGAGCGAGACCAAGGCGATGCGTTCGGACGGTGCGGCGGACGAGAGCGCGCCGGCCCAGCCGGCGCCCGCCGTCGCGGCCGACCCCGCGAAGACGATCCAGGCCGCGCCGGGGGCGTCCGGGACGGCCCGGCCGGTGGCCGAGCAGCCCACCGGGACGGGAACGGACGGTGGCGGCCCGCGTTGAGCGGTCCGCGGCGCACGTGGTGCACGTGACGCAAGCGACTAGTGAGGCCCGTCGACCGGCGGGGCTCGACGCACGAGTTGAGGACCGGGGTTGAGCAAGCTCTCGAAGGCGTCGAAGACGTCCAAGGATCCTGAAGGGCGGATGGCCCTCGCCGACCACCTGCGGGAACTGCGGAACCGGGTGGTCAAGTCGGTCCTGGCGATCGTGGTCATCACGATCGTCGCTGCGATCTACCACAAGCAGCTCGAAGACTTCCTTCTGAAGCCGCTGCCGCACTGCACCGTGGAGACCGCCGACCAGTACCACGGCAAGTGCGCCCAGGTCTCCAACATCGGTCTGACCGCCGGTTTCACCTGGATGCTCAAGGTGTCGCTGACGGCCGGTGTGGTCGCGGCCGTGCCGGTCTGGCTCTACCAGGTCTGGGCCTTCGTCGCGCCGGGTCTGCACCGGCACGAGAAGAAGTACACGATCATCTTCATGGCCTGCGGGGCGCCGCTGTTCCTGGCCGGCGTGACCTGCGCCATCCTGGTGCTGCCGACCACGGTCGACGTACTGATCTCGTTCACCCCGAACAACACCACGCCGATCCTGCCGCCCGAGGACTACCTCGACATCGCGACCCGGATGGTGCTGGTCTTCGGCCTCGCCTTCGAGTTCCCGCTGCTGCTGGTGATGCTGAACATGGTCGGCATGGTCACCGGCAAGCGGCTGCTCGGCTGGTGGCGCGGCATGGTGCTGGCGATCACCGTCTTCGCCGCCTTCGCGACGCCGAGCGCCGAGCCCGTCAGCATGCTGGTGCTGGCCGCGCCGATCTGGGCGCTGTACTTCGTCGCGGTCGGGATCGCCATCGTGAACGACCGGCGCAAGGCCCGTCGCAACCCGGACCTCGGGCTGGACGACGAGGAGGCCTCGCACCTGGACCTCTCGGTGCAGCCGGTGGAGGGCACGGAGGCCGTCGAGGCCTCCCGCGCGCCGGTGATCCCGGCGCCGGTGCCGGCCGCCCGGCACGAGCAGATGGACGACATCACGTGATGGGGTGACCCGCCTCGAATGACCCCGGCTCCGCCGTTTCCCGGTGGGGCCGGGGTCTTTCGCATGACCCCGTCGTCGGGGAAGCCGCCGGTGGGGCGCCGTGCACGGGGGTTCCGGGGTCGGCCTCTCGGCCCGGAGCTGACCGGTCGGCGGGGCGCTCTTGGCAGGCACGATGGCATGTGACATATTACTGCGGTGTCCACGCCTCAGAGACCTCCCCTGGATGTCGTCGTGGTCGGCGCCGGCGTGGTCGGTGCCGCCTGCGCCTACTACGCCGCCCGCGCCGGGCTCGCCGTCGCCGTCATCGACCGGGGCCCGGTCGCCGGTGGCACCACCGGCGCCGGTGAGGGCAATCTGCTGGTCTCCGACAAGGAGCCCGGGCCGGAACTCGACCTCGCGCTGCTGTCCACCCGGCTCTGGCGCGAGCTCGCCGAGGAGCTCGGCGCCGCCGTCGAGTACGAGCCCAAGGGCGGCTTGGTGGTCGCCGACACCCCGGCCCGCCAGGACGCCCTGCGCGCCTTCGCCACCGAGCAGGGGACGGTCGGCGTCACCGCCGAGGAGATCCCCGGCGAGCGGCTGCGCGAACTCGAACCGCACCTCGCCCCCGGGCTGGCCGGCGGGTTCCTCTACCCCCAGGACGCCCAGGTCCAGCCCGCCCTGGCCGCCGCGCACCTGCTGCGCGCCGCCCGCCGCGCGGGCGCGGTCCTGCACACCGGCGAGACCGTCCGGGCGGTGACCATCGGGCCGGACGGCGCCGTACGCGGCGTCGTCACCGACCGGCGCCGGCTGGCGGCGCCGGCCGTGATCAACGCCGCCGGCACCTGGGGCGGCGAGCTGGCCGCGCTGGCCGGCGTGCACCTGCCGGTGCTGCCCCGCCGGGGCTTCGTCCTGGTGACCGAGCCGCTGCCGCGGATCGTCCGGCGCAAGGTCTACGCGGCCGACTACGTTGCGGACGTGGCCAGCGGTTCGGCCGCATTGCAGACCTCGGCGGTGGTCGAGGGCACCCCCGGCGGTCCGGTGCTGATCGGTGCCAGCCGGGAGCGGGTCGGCTTCGACCGGACCCTCTCGGTGGAGGTGCTGCACCGGCTCGCCGCGCAGGCCGCCGCGCTCTTCCCGGTGCTCGCCGACGTCAGCGTGGTCCGCGCCTACCGGGGGTTCCGCCCGTACCTGCCGGACCACCTGCCCGCGATCGGCGCCGACCCGAGGGTGCCGGGGCTCCATCACGCCTGCGGCCACGAAGGGGCGGGCATCGGGCTCGCCCCGGCGACCGGGCTGCTGATCAGCGAGCAGCTCACCGGCAAGCGGCCGGAGCTGGACCTCGCGCCGTTCCGGGCGGACCGCTTCCCGGTCGGGGTGTGAGCCCGTCCGCGGACGGACGGGCTCAGGGGCGGACGGGCCGGGTGGGGCGGCCGCGCGGCGCAGGACCGCGCGGGCGGATCAGAGGAACTTCGGAATGGAGAACGCGCGGATGAACCCGCCGATGCGACGCCGGACCCCGGCCGCGCTGGTCGGGGCGGAGCCGGGGCCCGCCCACACCATCGACTTCGACGGCCGGCCGGTGCCGGCCCTGCCCGGCCAGTCGATCGCCGCCGCGCTCTGGGCGGACGGCGTGCTGGCCTGGCGCACCACCCGGGTCGGCGGCAGGCCGCGCGGGGCGTTCTGCGGGATCGGCGCCTGCTTCGACTGCCTGGCCGTCGTGGACGGCCGCCCCAACCAGCGCACCTGTCTGGTGCCGGCCGAGCCCGGTACCGTCGTCACCACCCAGGAGGGCAACGGCCGTGCCGACCTCGCCGTCTGAACCGTCCGAGCCGTCCGGGCTGTCCGCGGCGTCCGGGCCCGCCGAGCGGGGCGGTTACGACCTCGCCGTGATCGGTGCGGGCCCGGCGGGCCTCGCCGCGGCCGTGGCCGCCGCCGACCTCGGCCTGCGCTGCGCCCTGCTCGACGCCGGCCCGCGCACCGGCGGCCAGTACTACCGCCACCCCGCGCCCGGGCTGGGCGCCACCCGGCCCGACCGGCTGCACCACGACTGGTCCGTCTACCGCGGGCTGGCCGACCGGCTCGCGGCGCACCGCCGCACCGGCCGGGTGGACCTCCTGGGCGGTCACCAGGTCTGGGCCCTGGAGCGCCCGGCCGACACCGGCTGGGCGGTGCACGCCACCCTCGGGCCGGCCGCAGACGAGCGGGCCAACGTCCGGGCCGCCGCCGTCCTGCTGGCCACCGGCGCGTATGAGCGGCAGCTGCCGTTCCCCGGCTGGACGCTGCCCGGGGTGGTCACCGCCGGTGGGGCACAGGCCATGCTCAAGGCGGGCCTGGTGCTGCCGGGCCGGAGGATCGTGGTGGCCGGCAGCGGGCCGCTGCTGCTCGCGGCGGCGTCCTCGCTGGTCACCGCCGGGGCCGAGGTGCCCGAGGTGGTCGAGGCCACCGGCTACCTCGGTTACGCGCGCCGCCCCGACGTGCTGGCCGCCGTCCCGGCCAAGCTCGTCGAGGGCGCCGGCCACGGCGCCGCGCTGCTGCGCCACGGCGTCCGGCTGCGCCGGCGCAGCGCCGTCGTCGAGGCGCACGGCACCGACCGGGTCACGGCCGTCACCGTCGCCCGGCTGGACGCCGACTGGCGGCCGGTGCCCGGCACCGAGCGCCGGATCGCCTGCGACGCGCTCGCCGTCGGCCACGGGCTGCTGCCGCAGATCGAGCTGGCCACCGAGCTGGGCGCCGCGACCAGGACGACACCCGACGGGGCCGTCGCCCTCGCGGTGGACGCCCGGCTGCGGACCACCCTTCCCGGCCTCTGGGCGGCCGGCGAGACCTGCGGGGTCGGCGGCGCCGACCTGGCGATCGCCGAGGGGGAGCTGGCGGCCCACGCGGTAGCCGGGGCCCCGGCCCCGACGGCGCTGCTGCGCCGCCGTGCCCGGCTGCGCGCCTTCGCCGAGCTGATGGCGGCGGCGCACCGGCCCGGCCCCGGCTGGACGGGGTGGCTGCGCCCGGACACCGACGTCTGCCGCTGCGAGGAGGTGCCGGTGGCCCGGATCACCGCGGCGGTGGAGGAGCTCGGCGCGGGCGACGTGCGGACCGTCAAGCTGCTCACCCGGGCCGGGATGGGCTGGTGCCAGGGCCGGATGTGCGGTCCGGCGGTGGCCTGCCTCTCCGGCGCCGGCGAGTCGCGGGCGGACAGCCGCCCGCTGTCCTGCCCCGTCCCGCTCTCGCAGCTCGCGGCCGGTCCGCCGGCCTCCTGAACACGTGGCGCGGGGCTCTTGTCTCCGCCTGCGACGTCTAATAAAATGTCACACCTCACCAAGGAGTCAGCTGTGTCCCACACCCCGCACGACACCACCCGTCCCTGGCGCGGCATCATGGTCGCCACCACGATCCCGCTGCGCCCGGACCACTCCGTCGACTACGACGCCTACGCCGAGCACGTCCGCTGGCTGATCGACTCGGGCTGCGACGGCGTCGTCCCCAACGGCTCCCTGGGGGAGTACCAGACGCTCACCGCCGAGGAGCGGGCCAAGGTCGTCGAGGTCGCCGTCGAGGCGGCCGGCGACGGCTCCCGGGTGATGCCCGGGGTGGCCGCGTACGGCAGTGCCGAGTCCCGCCGCTGGACCGAGCAGGCCGCCGAGGCGGGCGCCGGCTCCGTCCTGCTGCTGCCGCCGAACGCCTACCGCGCCGACCACGACGCCGTCCGGGCCCACTACGCCGAGGTGGCCAAGGCCGGCCTGCCGGTCGTCGCCTACAACAACCCGTACGACACCAAGGTCGACCTCGTCCCCGCGCTGCTGGCGCGGCTGCACGGCGAGGGCTCGATCGTCGCCGTCAAGGAGTTCAGCGGCGACGTCCGCCGGGCGTACGAGATCGCCGAGCTGGCCCCGGGGCTCGACCTGCTGATCGGCGCCGACGACGTGCTGCTGGAGCTGGCCGTGGCCGGCGCGGTCGGCTGGATCGCCGGGTACCCGAACGCCCTGCCGGCCGCGAGCGTCGCCCTGTACCAGGCCGCCGTCGCCCACGACCTGGACGTCGCACTGCCGCTCTACAAGGCCCTGCACCCGCTGCTGCGCTGGGACTCCAAGACCGAGTTCGTCCAGGCGATCAAGCTCTCGATGGACATCGTCGGCCGCCCCGGCGGTCCCACCCGCGAGCCGCGGCTGCCGCTCGGCCCGGAGATCGAGGCGGCCGTCCGCGCGGCCACCGAGAAGGCGCTGGCCGAGGGGCTCGGGTAACCGACCCCGCTGCCACCGGGTGCGGCCGGCTGCTGGGGCAGCCGGCCCGGCCCACCACCCCACCCACCCCCGACGGGAGTCGCCACCAGATGCGCAGCCGCCACGTGTTCCACGCCGTCGACTCGCACACCGAGGGCATGCCGACCCGGGTCGTCACCGGCGGCTTCGGTGTCATCCCCGGTGCCACCATGGCCGAGCGCCGGGTGCACTTCCAGCAGCACCTCGACCACTTCCGGACGCTGCTGATGTACGAGCCGCGCGGCCACGCCGCGATGAGCGGCGCCGTCCTCCAGCCGCCGACCCGCCCGGACGCCGACTTCGGGGTGCTCTACATCGAGGTCTCCGGCCTGCTGCCGATGTGCGGCCACGGCACCATCGGCGTGGCCACCGTCCTGGTCGAGACTGGCATGGTGCCGGTGGTCGAGCCGGTCACCACCGTGCGGCTGGACACCCCGGCCGGGCTGGTGACCGCCGACGTGCGGGTCGAGGACGGCGCCGCCACCGCGGTGACCATCCGCAACGTGCCCTCGTACGCGGTCGCCCTGGACCGCAAGATCGAGGTGCCCGGGTACGGCACGGTCGGCTACGACCTCGCGTACGGCGGCAACTTCTACGCGATCCTGCCGCTCGCCGAGTTCGGGCTGCCGTTCGAGCGCGAGCGCAAGCAGGACATCCTGGACGCCGGACTCGCCCTGATGGAGGCCGTCAACGGCGGCCCGGACCGGCCGGTGCACCCCGAGGACCCGTCGATCCACAGCTGCCACCACGTCCAACTGCTCGCGCCCGGCTCCACCGCCGAGCACTCCCGGCACGCGATGGCCATCCACCCCGGCTGGTTCGACCGCTCGCCGTGCGGCACCGGCACCTCCGCGCGGATGGCCCAGCTGCACGCCCGGGGCGAACTCCCGCTCGGGCGGGACTTCCGCAACGACTCCTTCATCGGGACGACCTTCACCGGCCGCCTGGTCGAGGAGACCGAGGTGGCCGGACGGCCCGCCGTGGTGCCGACCGTCACCGGCCGGGCCTGGATCACCGGCACCGCCCAGTACTTCCTCGACCCGAGCGACCCGTTCCCGGCCGGGTTCCTGCTCTGAACCGCCTGAACACCCCGAAGGGCTGCCTGCTGTGACGATCCTTTCGTACAACCCCGCCGATCCCGAGGACCTCGTGGCCGAGGTCGACGCGCCCGGTGCCGAGGCCGTCCGGGCCGCCGTCGGGCGGGCCCGGGCCGCACAGCCCGGCTGGCTCGCCGCCGGGGCCGCCGCGCGCTCGGCCGCGCTCACCCGGTTCGCCGGGGCGGTCGAGGAGCACGCCGAGGAGCTGACGGCGCTGATCGTCCGCGAGGTCGGCAAGCCGGTGGCCGAGGCGCGCGGCGAGGTCGGCCGCACCGCGGCGATCCTGCGCTACTACGCGCAGGCGCCGTACGCGCCCGCCGGCGCCGTCCACGAGACCGCCGCCGGCGAGGGCCTGCTGCTCACCCGCCGCCGCCCCTACGGGGTGGCCGGGCTGATCACGCCGTGGAACTTCCCGCTGGCGATCCCGGCCTGGAAGGCCGCGCCGGCGCTGGCGGTCGGCAACACCGTGGCGCTCAAGCCCGCGCCGGAGGCCATCGCCTGCGCGCTGCGGCTGGCGGAGCTCGCCTCGGCGGCGGGTCTGCCCGAGGGCGTGTTCACCGTGCTGCCGGGCGGGGCGGAGGAGGGCGCGGCGCTGGTCGACACGGCGGACGTGGTGTCGTTCACCGGCTCGACGGGCGTCGGGCGGGCCGTGGTGCGGGCCGCCACCGAGCGCGGCGTCCCGGTCCAGGCCGAGCTGGGCGGCCTCAACGCGGCCCTGGTGCTGCCGGACGCCGACCCCGAGCAGGCCGCCGCCCATCTGGCGGCCGCCATCGCCGGGTACGCCGGGCAGAAGTGCACCGCCACCAGCCGGGTGATCGCCGTCGGCGCGGCCCACGAGCCGCTGCGCGCCGCCCTGGTGAAGGCGCTCGGCCTGGTCGACGACGCGGCCTGCGGGCCGGTCATCTCGGCCGCCGCCCGGGACCGGCTCACCGGCGCCGTCGAGTCCGCCCGCGCCGCCGGGGCCACCGTGCTCACCGGCGGGGGCGTCCCGGAGCGGCCCGGCTGGTACGTCGAGCCGACCCTGCTCGCCGACGTACCGGCCGAACACCCGCTGCGGCGCGAGGAGTTCTTCGGACCGGTGGCCGTCCTGCTGGCGGCCGCGGACCTGGACGAGGCGATCGCGCTCGCCAACGACACCCCGCACTCGCTGGCCACCTCGGTGCACAGCCGCAGCCTGGACGTGGCGCTGGCCGCCGCGGACCGGCTGGACGCGGGCATGATCCGGATCAACGCACCCTCCAGCGGCGTCGACTTCCACCTGCCGTTCGGCGGCGCCAAGGGCGCGAGCCACGGGGAGCGCGAACAGGGCGCGGCCGCGCTCGACTTCTACACCGCGAGCCGTACCGTCAGCGTCCTCCCGGCCGGTGGCGCGTGATGCGGGTCAGCGCCGTGGACTACCACTGCGCCGGCGAGCCGTTCCGGATCGTCGTCGGCGGCGCCCCCGGCGTGCCCGGGGACAGCGTCGCCGAGCGGCGGGCCGTCGCGATCGGCGCGGGCGGCACGGCCACCGCGCCCCGGCCGGGCCCGCTCGACGAGGTGCGGCGACTGCTCGTCCGGGAGCCGCGCGGGCACGCCGGGATGTACGGCGGCTTCCTGGTGCCGCCGGACGACGACGAGGCGCACCTCGGCGTGCTCTTCTGGCACAAGGACGGCTACTCCACCGCCTGCGGCCACGGCACCATCGCGCTCGGCGCCTGGGCGGTGGACTCGGGGCTGGTCCGGGCCCCGGACGACGGGGTGGCCCGGGTGCGGATCGACGTGCCGTCCGGGCGGGTCACCGCCGCCGTGCACCGCGCCGGCGGGCGGACCACCGGGGTGACCTTCCGCAACGTACCGGCCGTCGTCAGCGCGCCGAAGCTGGCGGTGCGGACCTCGCGCGGCACCGTGGAGGTGGCCGTCGCGCACGCGGGCGCCTGCTACGCCAGCGTGCCGGCGGCCGCGCTGGGGCTCGCCGTCGAGCCCGGGCTGCTGCCCGAACTCACCGCCGTCGGGCGGGAGATCCGGGCCGCCCTGGCGGACTCGCCGGCCGTCCGGCACCCGACCGACCCGCGGCTCTCGGGGGTCTACGGGGTGATCCTCCACGACGAGCTGCCCGAGGGCCCGGCCGGGCCCGTCCAGCGCAACGTCACCGTCTTCGCGGACGGCCAGATCGACCGCTCGCCGTGCGGCTCCGGGACGTCGGCGCGCCTCGCCGTGCTCGCCGCCGAGGGGCGGCTGGCCCCGGGCGGGGAACTGCGCCACGAGTCGCTGATCGGGACGGTGTTCACCGGCCGGGTGCTGCCCGGCGGCGACCCGCTCGGCGCCGGTGTGGTCACCGAGGTCACCGGCACCGCCCACCGCACCGGCGAGCACACCTTCCTGCTCGACCCGGACGACACGCTGGGGACGGGGTTCCTGCTGTGACCGCCCGCCGTCCCGAACCCCTCCTGCTGCCCGGCGCGGCGGCTGAGCCGCTCCAGCGCGTCGCGCCGGGCTCCGACCGGCCGGGCGCGGCCGGGCCTGTTTCCGAGGCCGGGCCGGTCCACGTCGTCGGGCCGGGCGCGGTCGGCTCGTTGGGCCCGGCCCGGGCCGCCGAGGCGATCGAGCGGGTGCTGCTGGCCGGGCTCGACCCGGAGGCCGGGCCCGCCCGGTCGGCGGTACCGGTGCCGGCGGGTGAACTGCTGCTGATGCCGGCGGCCACGGCCGAGTACGCCGGGGTGAAGATCGCCGGGGTGGCCCCGGGGAACGCCGCCCTCGGCCTGCCCCGGATCACCGGCAGCTACCTGCTGCTGGACGGCCCGACCCTGCGGCCCGTCGCCCTGCTCGACGGTGCGGCGCTCACCGCGCTGCGCACGCCCGCCGTCACCGCCGTCGCGCTGCGGCGCCTCGCCGCGCCGGACGCCGCGCACCTGGTCCTGTTCGGGGCCGGCCCGCAGGCGTACGGGCACCTGGACGCGCTGCTCGCCGTCCGGCCGCTGACCAGGGTCACCGTGGTGGCCCGCAGCGAGGCGCCCGCCGAGGCGCTGGCCGGGTACGCGCGCCGACTCGGGCTCGCGGCCGCGGTGGGCACGGCCGCCGCGGTGGCCGAGGCGGACCTGGTGGTCTGCTGCACCACCGCGCGTGCGCCGCTGTTCGACGGCGCGCTGGTGCCCGACCACGCGGTGGTGGCCGCGGTCGGCTCGCACGAGCCCGACGCCCGGGAGGTGGACGCGGTGCTGGTCGGCCGGGCCGAGCTCTACGTGGAGGCGCGGGCGGCCGCGCTGCGGGAGGCGGGGGACCTGCTGATGGCGGGGGTCACCGGCGCCGGTCCGCTCTGGAACCTGGCCGAACTGGTGCGCGGCGAGGCGCCGGTGCCGAGCGACCGGCCGCGGTTCTTCAAGAGCGTCGGGATGGCCTGGCAGGACCTCGCCGTCGCGGCGGAGGTCCACCGGCGGGGCTGAGCCGGGCGGGGGCGGAGGTCCACCGGCGGGGCTGAGCCGGGCGGGGGCGGGGGGCCTCCGGCGAGGTTGGCCGCCGACCGTTGCGACGGGCGGCGGCCACTGCCACGATGGGCCCGCCGGGACGCGGCCGCCGCCGGCTGTCCGAATCACGAAATGTTGCACACTCAACGTAACGTGACATTGTACGCTGGTGTTCTGCGACCCATCCGGAGGAACACCATGGCCGACCTCAAAGCCCGCACCCTGATCTCCGTGCAGGAGCGGCTGCGCGACCAGGTCGCCCACGCCCTCCGCGCCGCACTGATCTCCGGCGAGCTGCGCCCCGGCGTGGTGTACTCCGCGCCCGCGCTCGCCGCCGACTTCGGCGTCTCCGCCACCCCCGTCCGCGAGGCGATGCTCGACCTCGCCCGGGAGGGCCTGGTCGAGGCCGTCCGCAACAAGGGCTTCCGGGTCACCGAGCTGACCGAACGCGACCTCGACGACTTCACCGAGATCCGCGCCCTGATCGAGGTCCCGACCGTCGGCCGGGTCACCCGCACCGCCACCGCCGAGCAGCTGGAGGCGCTGCGTCCGCAGGCGGAGGCGATCGTGGCCGCCGCCCGCAAGCACGACCTGATCGGCTACCTGGAGGCGGACCGCCAGTTCCACCTCGACCTGCTCGGCCTGGCCGGCAACGCCCGCCTGGTGGAGGTCGTCGGGGACCTGCGCAAGCGCTCCCGGCTCTACGGCCTGAACCGCCTCGATCAGCGCGGCGAGCTGGTCTCCTCCGCCGAGGAGCACCTGGAGCTGCTCGACCTGATGCTCTCCGGCGACGCGGAGGCCGCCGAGGCCTGCATGTCCCGCCACCTCGGCCACGTCCGCTCGCTCTGGGCGGCCGGCCAGGAGGAGGCGGAGGAGGAGGCCCGCCCGGCCCTGCGGCTGCGGGCCCGGTAGGGGCCCGGACCGCTCGTTCGGGTGAGGACCGACGATCGGGCGGCGGGCGGGGCAGGCGCTCTACGATGATGCGCTCGACATTCGGCAGTCAGGAGGAACTCCTTGTCCGCCGCGACAGTGGAAGAACCCGGTGAGCAGCTGACGCTGCTCGAAGCCGCTGAGCTGATCTCCAATCAGCTGGTGGGGCACCGAGTCGAGATCATCGCGGGTCAGATCACCGTCACGCCGCCGCCCAACGGCCAGCACGGCGATGCCCTGACGAGCATCAGCATTCCGCTCCTCCTGGCGGGCCTTCACGGGGAGACGACCCGCGTCATCCAGGGGATGGGCCTCTGGCTGCCGGACGGTCCGTCCGACTTCGCCATCCCCGATCTGTCGGTCGTCGACGCGGACTACGCCGACCGTCTGGTCGATCGCAACAGCTACGACCCCGGGGTCTTCCGGCTCGTGCTGGAGGTCACCTCCTCGAACCTGAGTGACGATCTGAAGAAGAAGCCTTCCGCCTACGCGTCCGCAGGCATCCCCGTCTATGTGATCGTCGACCGGACGAACGGGCGGGTACTGGTGCTGACCGACCCGCGGGACGGCGAGTACCGGGTGCACGCCGTCCACCGTCCCGGGCAGTCGTTCACGCTGCCGGGGTCGCTCGGGGCGGCGGTGACCTTCTCGGTGGACGGGATGCTGGGGCCCCAGAAGTAGCTCACACCGCCGCCGGCACCGTGAGCCGGCCGTCGTGGACCTCGGCGACGCGGTCGACGGCCGTGAGGTGGGCCCGGTCGTGGGTGACCAGCACGGTGGCGGTGGCGCGGCGGTGGGTGAGTTCGGTGATCAGGTCGATCACGGCGGCGCCGCGCTCGTGGTCCAGCGCGCTGGTGGGCTCGTCGATCAGCAGCACCGTCGGGTCGTTCATCAGGGCGCGGGCGATGTTGACGCGCTGGCGCTGACCGCCGGAGAGCTGGTGCGGTCGGCGCGCCGCCTGGTCGCGCAGTCCGACGGCGGCCAGGAGCTCCAGCGCGCGGGGGAGGGCGCCGCGCGGGGAGCGGCCGTCGAGGTGGGCCATCACCTGGAGCTGTTCGGCGGCGGTGAGCGAGGGCAGCAGGTTGGCCTGCTGGAAGACGACGCCGATCCGGCCGCGACGCAGCGCCGTCAGCTCGGCGCGGTTCAGTCCGGTGGTCTCGACGCCGTCCACCACCACCCGGCCGGTGTCCGGGGCGGTCAGCGTGGCGGCGACCGCCAGCAGGCTGGACTTGCCGGAGCCGGACGGGCCGACCACCGCGGTGATCGAGCCCTTCGGCACGGTCAGCGAGACGTCGTCCAGCGCGGTCAGCCGGCCCTCGCCGTCCGGGTAGGTGAGGGTCACGCGGTCGAGGTGCAGGCTCATCGGGCACTCCCCAGGGCGGTCAGCGGGTCGACGGAGGTGATCCGGCGGATGGACAGGGCCGCGCCGACCGCGCCGAGCGCGATCATCACGACGGCCGGGACGAGGACGGTCGGGGCGTCCAGGACGAACGGCACCGCCGAGCCGAGCAGGGTGCCGGCGCCGACCGCGATCGCGGTGCCGGCTGCCGTGCCCAGCACCAGCAGCAGGACCGCCTGGCCGAGCGCGTCCGTGAGCAGGTAGCGGGTGGAGGCGCCGAGTGCCTTCAGCACCGCGACGTCGCCGCTGCGCTGGATCGTCCAGACGGTGAAGAAGGCGCCGATCACCAGCGCCGAGATGGCGAACAGGAAGCCGCGCATCAGTTGCAGCGAGCCGTTCTCCGAGGTGTAGGAGCCGATCGCGGCGAGCGCGTCCGCCCGGCTCCGGGTCTCGGTGCCGTACCGGGCGTCCGCCGTGCCGAGGTCCGCGCCGGGGGCCGTGGTCAGGGCGATCACCGTGGCGTGCCCGACGCCGCCCGGGGCGACCGCCTGCCAGTCGGTGAGGCTGGTCCAGACGACCGGGGTGTGGCTGAAGGAGGCGTCGCCGGCCACCGCCGCGACCTGGAGCGGGCGGCCCGCCAGGGTGAAGGCCGCGCCGGGACGCAGACCGCCGAGCTCCTCGGCGGCGGCCTGCGACAGCACGGCCCGGCCGGGGCCGACCGCATCGCCCCGGGGGGCCAGCGGCGAGCCGTCCGGTACGCCGAAGGCGGAGAGCGCGGTGGTGCGCTGCCCGGCGGCGGCCTTGGTGGTGGTGATCCCGAGCGGTTGCGCGGCCGTGACCCCGGGGGCCCGCGCCCAGCCCTGCCACTGCTCGGGGGTGACCTGGGAGTCGGTGAAGGAGAGCCGCTGCCCGTCGGCGGGGACGGCGAAGGCGAGATGGTCGGCGGGCAGGCCGGTGATCGCCGAGACGTTCTGCCGGCCGAGCCCGGCCGTCAGGCCGGACAGCAGGCCGACCAGTACGGTGATCAGCACGACGACGGTTCCCATCAGGGCGAACCGCCCCTTCGCGAACCGCAGGTCCCTCCAGGCGACGAACACGTCCGGGCTCTCCTCTTCCTCGGGTCCGCCGCGGCTTGCGCAGCGGCGGCGACGCTCACCACCGTCCCGCGGAAGGGGGCCGTGGGGCATCGCGCGCGGGATTGGAACCTCGGCATCGAAGGGGAGAGGCAGAGTTCAACCTTTTGATTGATCCGTCCGGGCGGCACGGACCCTAGGCTGGACGGATGGCGACCGAACGACCTCGAACCACCCCCGTCGCCCGCGTGCTCCAGGTCTGCCTGCACCTGCTGGTGGCGGGCCTGCTCGCACTCGCCGTGGCCCGTGCCGTGGTCGGCCGCGGCGCCGAGCCGGCGGCCGTCGTCGCCGCCGGTACCGCGATGGCCGCGGTGTACGCGGCCGGGCCGCTGGTCGGGGCCGTCCGGCGGTCGCGGTGGTCCACCGTCCTCTGGCTGGCCGTGCTCGGTGTGACCTGGGTGGGAGTGCTGACCACCACCCAGGACGGCGTCTGGCTCGCCTTCCCGCTGTACTTCCTGGAGCTGCACCTGCTCGGCCGCCGGGGCGGGCTGGTGGCCGTCGCCGTCACCGCCGTCACCGCGGTCTTCGCGTGGTCCTGGCACCAGCACACCGTCGGCTTCGCCGCGGCGATCGGGCCCACGCTCGGTGCGGCCGTCGCCGTCGTCACCGTCTTCGGCTACCAGGCGCTCTACCGGGAGAGCGAGGAGCGCCGCCGGCTGATCGACGAGCTCACCGCCGCCCGGGCCGGCCTCGACGCCGCCCACCACACCGCCGGTGTGCTGGCCGAGCGCGAACGGCTGGCCCGGGAGATCCACGACACCCTCGCCCAGAGCCTGTCCAGCATCCAGCTGCTGCTGCGGGCCGCCCAGCGGGCCCTGCCCGACCGGACCGAGGCCGCCGCCGACTACGTCGAACAGGCCCGTCGGGCGGCCCAGGACAACCTCGCCGAGGCCCGCCGCTTCGTCCGCGCGCTGACCCCGCCCGATCTGGAGAGCGGCTCGCTGGCCGGCGCCCTCGAACGGCTCTGTGCCACCACGACCGCGCACGCCGGCCTGCCCGTCCGGCTGCACGTCTCGGGCGACCCGGTGCGGCTGCCGGTGCCGCACGAGGTCGCGCTGCTGCGGATCGCGCAGTCCGCCCTGGGCAACACGGTGCGGCACGCGAAGGCCTCGCACGCCGAGGTGACGCTCAGCTACATGGAGGGCGAGGTCGCGCTGGACGTGTTCGACGACGGGGCGGGTTTCGACCCGGCGCGGGCGGCCGCCGACGCCGGCGGGGACGGCGGCTTCGGCCTGCCGTCCATGCGGGCCAGGGCGCGGGCGCTGGGCGGTACCTTCGCCGTGGAGTCCGCCCCGGGAGAGGGGACGGCGCTCGCCGTACTGCTGCCCGTCGCCCCCGCCACCGAGGACTCCCCGTGACCGACGCCGTGATCCGCCTGCTGCTCGCCGACGACCACCCGGTGGTCCGGGCCGGGCTGCGGGCCGTCCTGGAGAGCGAGCGGGACTTCGTCGTCGTCGCCGAGGCCGCCACCGCCGAACGGGCCGTGCAGCTGGCGGCGGAGGTCGAGGTGGACGTCGTGCTGATGGACCTGCAGTTCGGGCCGGGCTCGGCGATGAACGGCGCCCAGGCCACCGCCGCGATCACGGCCCGGGCGGCGGCGCCCCGGGTGCTGATCGTCACCACCTACGACAGCGACGCGGACACCCTGCCCGCGCTGGAGGCCGGGGCCACCGGGTACCTGCTGAAGGACGCGCCGCCGGAGGAGCTGGCCCGGGCCGTCCGCTCGGCCGCGCAGGGGCGGACGGCGCTGGCGGCGGCGGTGGCGGACCGGCTGCTGGAGCGGATGCGGACGCCGTCGGCGGCGCTGAGCGCGCGGGAGACGGAGGTGCTGGGACTGGTCGCGGACGGGCTGACCAACCAGGGGATCAGCCAGCGGCTGCATCTGAGCCAGGCCACGGTGAAGTCCCACCTGGTGCACGTCTACGCCAAGTTGGGGGTGGACTCGCGGACGGCGGCGGTCCGCGAGGCACGGGCGCGGGGGCTGATCCGCCGGGGGGCCTGAGGGCCGCGGGCGTAGGGTTGGGCGGAGCCCGAAGCCGTCACGCGCAGTGGAGGAACCCGGAATGGCCGTCCGCCTCGACGAACTCGCCGTGCCCGTCATCGCCGCGCCCATGGCGGGCGGGGCGACCACCCCGGAGCTGGTCGCCGCGGTGAACGCGGCCGGGGGGCTGGGGTTCCTCGCCGCCGGGTACCGGAGCGCCACCGCGATGGTCGAACAGATCGACCGGGTGCGCGAGTTGACCGACCGGCCGTTCGGCGTGAACCTCTTCGTGCCCGCCGCGCCCGGCGATCCGCGGGCCGTCGCCGCCTACCGCGCGCGGCTGCTGCCGGAGGCGCGGCGCCTGGATGTCCGCCTGCCGGAGGAGATCGCGCCGGACCGCGACGACTGGGACGCCAAGATCGCCGCACTGCTGGCCGGGGCGCCGGCCGTCCCCGTGGTGTCGTACACCTTCGGGCTGCCCTCGCCCGAGGAGGCGCGGGCGCTGCGGGCGGCCGGGATCCACCAGGTCGCCACCGTGACCACGCCGCAGGAGGCGCGGCGCGCCGAGGCGGTCGGGATGGACGCCCTCTGCGTGCAGGGTCCGGAGGCGGGCGGCCACCGGGCCACGCACGGCGTGGCGGACCGGCCGGGGGACGTCCCGCTGCTCCGACTGCTGCCCGCCGTGGGCGCGGTGACGGCGCTGCCGCTGATCGCGGCGGGCGGGCTCGCCGACGGGCCGGCGGTCGCGGCCGCGCTGCGGGCCGGGGCGGTGGCCGTCCAGGTGGGGACGGCGCTGCTGCGCGCGGCCGAGTCCGGGGCGAACGCGGCGCACCGGGCCGCACTGACCGAACTCCCGGAGACGGTGGTGACGCGCGCGTTCACCGGCCGCCCGGCGCGCGGGCTGCGCAACGCGTTCATCGACCGGTACGAGCCGTACGCCCCGGCCGCCTACCCGGAGGTGCACCACCTCACCCAGCCGCTGCGGGCGGCGGCTGCCGCCCGGGCGGACACCGCGGCGATGCACCTGTGGGCCGGCACCGGCCACCGCGCGGCCCGCGGCGGCCCGGCCGCGGAGATCGTCGGCGAGCTGTGGCGGGCGGCCCGGAGCTGAGGCGGACGGCCACTCGCCCCACCGGGCGCACACCCGGGGCGCGAAGAGCCGGCCGTGTCATCCCCCGCGAGGGTGGCGGGACGGCGGAGCCGCGCTACGGCCGGGCCGGTGTGGGGGAATGAGCCGGTGAGGGAGCGCGCGCATGAAGGGTCGTGGCTGGACCGAGGTGAGGGCAGAGGTCCTGGAGCGGTTCCCCGCGCCGGCGACGCCGGAGGCGGACGCGGATGCGGCAGGAGTCGTTGGCGCGGATCCGTGGTCACGAGCTGGCGGAGCTACGGCGGAAGGTGGGGCTGACGCAGAAGGAGGTGGCGGGGCTGCTCGGGGTGAGCCAGGCGCGGGTGTCGCAGATCGAGCACGGGCAGGTGGACAGCCTGGACAACCTGCGGGCCTGCGCGGCGGCGATCGGCGGCGAGGTGGAGGTCACCGTGGGCAGGGGGACCGGACGATCAAGGTGGCCTGAGCCGGCCCCCTGCCCGTGGCGCGGTGGTGGTCAGGCGAGCAGTTCGGCCATCCAGGCTTCGACGGCGGTGGCGGTGCGGGGGAGTGCGTCGGACATCAGCCGGGCGCCGTCGGCGGTGATGACGAGGTCGTCCTCCAGGCGGATGCCGAGCCCGCGCAGTTCCAGCGGGAGGGTCTCGTCGTCGGGCTGGAGGTAGAGGCCGGGCTCCACGGTGAGGACGTGGCCCTCCTCCAGGACGCCGTCGAGGTAGGCGTCGGCGCGGGCCTTGGCGCAGTCGTGCACGTCCAGGCCGAGCATGTGGCCGCTGCTGCAGAGGGTGTAGCGGCGGTAGAGGCCGCTGTCCTCGGCGAGGGCCTGCTCGGCGGGGATCCGCAGTACGCCCCAGTCGGCGAGGCCCTCGGCGAAGACCCGCATCGCGGCGAGGTGGAAGTCGCGGAACCGCGCGCCGGGGCGCAGCGCGGCGATGCCGGCGTCCTGGGCGGCCAGCACCAGGTCGTAGGCCTGGCGCTGGGCGGGGCTGAAGGTGCCGCTCAGCGGAAGGGTGCGGGTGATGTCGGCGGTGTACAGGGTGTCGGTCTCGACGCCGGCGTCGAGCAGCAGCAGGGCGTTCGGGTCGAGCGCGCCGTCGTTGCGGATCCAGTGCAGGACGCAGGCGTGGGCTCCCGACGCGGCGATGGTGTCGTAGCCGGTGCCGTTGCCCTCGGCGCGGGCGCGCAGGTTGAAGATCCCCTCGATCCAGCGCTCGCCGCGCGGGTGGCGCAGGGCGGCGGGGAGGGCGCGGACGACGTCCTGGAAGCCGAGGACGGTGTGGTCGACGGAGAGCTGGAGCTGTTCGACCTCCCAGGCGTCCTTGACCAGGCGCAGCTCGGACAGCACCGAGGCGAGGGCGGCGTCGTCCGCGCGCCGGGCGGGTGAGCCGGGCCGGTCGGTGGCGGCGTCCAGGGCGGTGTCGACGCCGGCTAGCACGCGGGTGGCGGGCTGCGGTCCGGTGAGCAGCTTGTCGAGGTCGTCGAGGTGCTCGGTGCGCAGGCCGGTGAGGCGGGTGGCCTCGGCGAGGTCGGGGCGGCGGCCGACCCAGAACTCGCCGTAGCGGCGGTCGCGGTAGAACTCGCCGCCGCGGGCGGAGTCGCCGCCGCGCGGTGAGCGGGGGCGCAGGTAGAGGACGGGCTCGTGGCCCTCGGGGCCGGCGGGCTCCAGGACGAGGACGTGGCCGGGCTGGTCCTCGCCGGTGAGGCCGGTGAGCCAGGCGTAGGCGCTGTGCGGGCGGAACCGGTAGTCGTCGTCGTTGCTGCGCACCTTGAGCTCGCCGGCCGGGACGATCAGGCGTTCGCCGGGGAAGGCGGCGGAGAGCCGGGCGCGGCGGCCGGGCATGGCGGCGTACCCGGGGACGCGCCGGTCGTCGGTGAGCGGGGTGGGGGCCCAGGCGGTGGCCATGTGGGCCTCCAGGGCGGGGGAGGTCGGCAGGTCGTGGCTGCTGGTGTTGAGACCGGTCTGACGGAGGGTCACCGGGGGGTCTCCTCTACGGGGCGGCGGGGTGGCACGGACACAGCTCGATAACGGGACGCGTCATCTCTTGTGCAGTGCAATTTCACATTACTATGTTACGGGTCACACCGCGGAGCGGCCAGACCTGTCGAGGCGCCCTCCCGGTCGATCCCCGGATCACCTCCGGGGTCGGACGACGGGCCATCAACGGCGGCCCCCCACTGCGGAGTTGCACATGAACAGGCGCACCCACGCCGCCCTCGCGGCGGCCCTCGCGGCGACACTCACCCTCGGCCTCGGGGCCTGCAAGAACGACAAGAGCGACACCGCCGGTGACACCACGGCCGCCGGAACCAAGGGCCCGGGCGCGGCGGCCGGCTCCATCGTCGGCGGCTCCCCGGTCAAGGGCGGCACGCTCACCGTGCTGACCAACCAGGACTTCGCGCACCTCGACCCGGCCCGCAACTGGGTGCTGCCGCACATGGACTTCGGCACCCGGCTGATCTACCGCACCCTGGTCACCTTCAAGTCCGAGCCGGGCAGCGCCGGCAGCGAGATCGTCCCGGACCTCGCCACCGACCTCGGCAAGTCCTCCGACGGGGGCAAGACCTGGACCTTCACCCTGCGCGACGGCCTCAAGTACGAGGACGGCAGCCCGATCAAGTCCGCCGACGTCAAGTACAACGTCGAGCGGTCCTTCGCCCCGGACCTCACCGGTGGCCCCGACTACGCCATCCAGTACCTGGCCGGCGGCGAGAACTACAAGGGCCCGCTGAACGGCGAGCACCTGCCCAGCATCGAGACCCCGGACGACAAGACCATCGTCTTCCACCTGAAGCGCCCGGTCGCCGAGTTCTCGTACACCGCCACCCTGCCGACCTTCTCGCCCGTGCCGCAGTCGCAGGAGAAGGGCACCCAGTACGACTCGCGGCCGTTCTCCTCCGGCCCGTACAAGATCGCCTCCTACGACCGCGGGAAGCAGCTCGTGCTGGTCCGCAACACCAACTGGGACCAGGCCTCCGACACGGTCCGCAAGGCGTACCCGGACAAGATCGTGGTCACCCAGGGCCTCAAGGGCGGTCAGGCCGACGACCGGGTCATCGCGAGTGACGGCGCCGACGCCTCCACCATCGAGATGCCGTGGATGCAGCACGAGTCCGTCTCGAAGGTGCTGCCCAAGGCGGACGTCAAGGCCCGCATGGTGGCCGAGCAGACCGGCTGCACCGACATGCTGTACCTGAACACCGCCAAGGCGCCCTTCGACGACCCGAAGGTGCGCGAGGCGATGATGTACGCGGTCGACCGCGAGGCCCAGGTCACCGCCTTCGGCGGCCCGGCGATGGCGGACGTCGCGACCTCCTTCCTGCCGCCCTCGCTGACCGCCGGGGCCAAGGCCGATCCGCTGAAGATCCCGGCCGCCGGTGACCCGGAGAAGGCCAAGGACCTGCTCAAGGCGGCGGGCAAGACCGACCTCAAGGTCTCGCTCCTCGTGTCCATCGGTGACAAGAGTCGCGGCGAGGCGCTCCAGCAGTCGCTGGCCAAGGCCGGCGTCCAGGTCACCGTCAACACCGTGGACGCGTCGGCCTTCTCCGACACCGTCGGCGACACCAGGAACGCCCCCGAGCTGACCATCAACGGCTGGTGCCCGGACTACCCGTCCGCCGCGACCTTCCTGCCCTTCCTCTTCGACGGCCGCACCATCAAGGAGAAGGGCAACCAGGGCAACTACAGCCAGTTCCGGGACCAGGCCACGATGGACCGGATGGACCAGATCGCGGCCATGACCGACCTGGCCGAGGCCAACGCCGCCTGGAAGCAGCTGGACGAGGACCTGGTGAAGAAGGCCCCCGCCGTGCCGCTGATGTGGCAGCGCCGCCCGCTGCTGGTCGGCACCAACGTGGCCGGCGCGTTCGGCAACTCCGGCTACGCCGGCATGATCGACATGGCTGTGGTCGGCCTCAAGGACCCCGCGAAGAGCCAGGGCTGAGGGAACGTCAGCGATGAGTACTACCACTGACCCCGCCGCCGTGGAGGACACGGCGGCGGGTCCCGCGAAGGCCGCCGGGCGCGGGCCCTGGCGGCTCGTCGGGGAGCGGCTGTGGGCCCAGGGTTCGGCCCGGTTCGGCCTGATCGCCGTCGCCGTGCTGGTCCTGGCGGCGGCCCTGGCCGGCCCGTTGAGCTCGCTCGGCGGCTGGACCCCCGAGGAGTTCGACAAGCGCGCCATCGACCCCTACATGGGCGGCACGCCGATCGGCGCCTTCGGCGGGATCGGCACCCGGCACTGGCTCGGCGTCGAACCCGGCTCGGGCCGCGACCTGTTCGCCCGCGTGCTGCACGGCGGGCAGGTCTCCCTGCTGATCGCGTTCACCGCCACCGCGCTGGTCGTGATCGCCGGCACCCTGGCCGGGATCGTGGCCGGCTACTTCGGCGGCCGCGTCGACGCGGCGCTCTCCCGGCTGATGGACCTCACGATGTCCTTCCCCTCGCTGATCTTCATGATCGCCATGATGTCGGTGGCCAAGGACGTCAACCGGATCCTGCTGATGACCCTGGTGATCGGCCTGTTCGGCTGGCCCGGCATCGCCCGGGTGGTCCGCGGCCAGACCCTCTCGCTCAAGCACCGCGAGTACGTCGAGGCGGCCAAGGTCGGCGGCGCGCGCTCCTGGCGCATCCTCACCCGGGAGATCCTGCCGAACGTCTCCGGCCCGATCATCGCCTACACCACGCTGCTGATCCCCGGCATGATCGCCACCGAGGCCGCCCTCAGCTACCTCGGCGTCGGCGTCCGCCCGCCCACCGCGTCCTGGGGTCAGATGATCGCCGAGAGCATCCTCCACTACGAGACCGATCCGACCTACTTCCTCATCCCGACGGTCTTCCTCTTCATCGCGGTGCTCGCCTTCACCCTGCTCGGTGACGCGCTGCGCGACATCCTCGACCCCCGGGGAGGCCGGTCATGATCATCTACCTCGGCCGCCGGCTGATCGGCGTCGCGGGCATCATGCTCGCCATCTGCGCCATCACCTTCACCATCTTCTACCTGCTGCCCAACGACCCGGCCGCGGCCGCCTGCGGCAAGACCTGCAGCCCCGAGCGGCTCGCCGCCGTCAAGGCGGCGATGGGCCTGGACGCGCCGGTCTGGGACCAGTTCGGCAGCTACCTGGGCGGCATCTTCGCCGGCCGCGACTACGGCAGCGGCCCCAGCGCCGTGCACTGCGGCTTCCCCTGCCTGGGCTACTCCTACGAGTACGGGCTGCCGGTCTGGGACCTGCTCACCGACCGCCTGCCGGTCTCCGTCTCGCTCGCCTTCGGCGCGGCGGCGCTCTGGCTGGTCCTCGGCCTCGGTGCCGGCATCACCTCGGCCCTGCGCAAGGGCGGCCTCACCGACCGCACCCTGATGGTGCTGTCGGTCGGAACCGCCTCGCTGCCGGTCTACTTCACCTCGATCATGCTGATCTGGGGCGTCGTGCGGACCGCCGGCCTGCTGCCCTACCCGTCCTACCACGCGCTCACCGAGGACCCGTTCGGCTGGGCCTCCAACCTGCTGCTCCCCTGGATCGCGCTGGCCCTGCTCTACGCGGCCATGTACGCCCGGCAGAGCCGCAACTCGATGATCGAGACGATGGCCGAGCCGTACATCCGCACCGCCCGCGCCAAGGGCCTGCCCGCGCTCACCGTGACGGTCAAGCACGGGCTGCGCTCCGGGATGACGCCCATCCTCACCATCTTCGGGATGGACCTCGGCGGACTGCTCGCGGGCGCCGTCATCACGGAGTCGATCTTCGGTCTGCCCGGGGTCGGCCGGCTCTTCTACGACGGGCTGATCCGCTCCGACCAGCCCGTCATCCTCGGCGTCACCCTGCTCGCGGCCTTCTTCATCGTCGCGGCGAACCTGCTGGTCGACCTGCTCTACGCCTACGTCGACCCGAGAGTGAGGTACTGATGGCACTGTTGGAGGTCGAGGATCTCGCCGTCTCCTTCGACACCCCGCGCGGCACCGTCCGGGCCGTCGACGGCATCTCCTTCACCGTCGCGTCCGGGCAGACCCTCGGCCTGGTCGGGGAGTCCGGCAGCGGCAAGTCCGTCACCTCGCTGGCCGTGATGGGCCTGCACCGCGGCGCCGCCGTCACCGGCTCGATCCGGCTGGCCGGACAGGAGCTGAACGGCCTGGGGGAGCGGCAGCTGGGCACCGTCCGGGGGCGGCGGATCGCCATGATCTTCCAGGACCCGCTGTCCAGCCTGCACCCCTTCTACACCGTCGGCGAGCAGATCGCCGAGCACTACCGGGTGCACTTCAGGGCCGACCGCAGGGCCGGCCGCGCCCGCGCCGTGGAGATGCTGGGCGAGGTCGGCATCCCCGAGCCGGCCCGCCGGGTCGACGAGTACCCGCACCAGTTCTCCGGCGGCATGCGCCAGCGCGTGATGATCGCCATGGCGCTCGCCTGCGAACCCGACCTGCTGATCGCCGACGAGCCCACCACCGCCCTGGACGTCACCGTCCAGGCCCAGATCCTCGACCTGATCGCCCGCATCCAACAGGACCGCGGCCTCGGCGTCGTCATGATCACCCACGACCTCGGCGTGGTCGCCCGGGTCGCCCACGAGGTGCTGGTGATGTACGGCGGCCGGGCCGCCGAACAGGCCCCGGTCGACCGGCTGTTCGGCGCCCCCGCGCACCCGTACACCCGCGGGCTGCTCGACTCGCTGCCCCGCCTCGACGATACCGACGACGCCCCGCTGCGGGCCATCCCCGGCAGCCCGCCGTCGCTGATCGCCCCCGCCCCCGGCTGCACCTTCGCCCCGCGCTGCGCCCGCACCAGCGCCGCCACCGCCGAGGAGCACGCCCGCTGCCTGGCCGAGCGCCCCGCGTTCGGCCCGCTCGCCCCCGGCCACCAGGCCGCCTGCCACCTGCCGCTGGTGCCGCTGGGAGCCCGCTCATGAACGACCGACCGCTGACGGCCGACCGGCCGCGCTCCGCCGAGCCGCTGCTGTCCGTCCGGGACCTGGTGAAGACCTTCCCCGGCCGGCGCAGCCGCACCGGCCGGGCCGGCGCCCCGATCCGGGCCGTCGACGGCGTGAGCTTCGACGTCGCCCAGGGCGAGACGCTCGGCCTGGTCGGGGAGTCGGGCTGCGGCAAGTCGACCACCGGGCGGATGATCGTCCGGCTGCTCGACCCCACCGCGGGCACCGTCACCTTCGACGGCACCGAGATCGGCGGCCTGTCGCAGGCCGCGCTGCGCCCGCACCGGCGGCACCTCCAGATGGTGTTCCAGGACCCGTACTCCTCGCTCAACCCCCGCCAGACGGTGGCCCGGATCATCTCCGAGCCGCTGCTGGTCCAGGGCGCCGGCGCGGCCGGGGCGCGCAAGCGGGCCGCCGAGCTGATGGAGCTGGTCGGGCTGATCCCCGAACACCTGGACCGCTACCCGCACGAGTTCTCCGGCGGCCAGGCCCAGCGGATCGGCATCGCCCGCTCGCTGGCCACCTCGCCCCGGCTGGTCATCGCCGACGAGCCGGTCTCCGCGCTGGACGTCTCCATCCAGGCCCAGGTGGTCAATCTGATGGAGCGGCTCCAGGACGAGCTCGGCCTGGCGTACGTCTTCATCGCGCACGACCTCTCGGTGGTCAAGCGGGTCTGCGACCGGGTCGCCGTGATGTACCTCGGCCGGATCGTCGAGATCGGCGACAAGGCGGAGGTCTACGGCAACGCCGCGCACCCCTACACCCGGGCGCTGCTCTCCGCGGTGCCGCTGCCGGACCCGGCCGCCGAGCGGGCGCGCGAGCGGATCGTGCTGCTCGGCGACCCGCCGAGCCCGGCCAACCCGCCGTCCGGGTGCAGCTTCCACCCGCGGTGCCCGAAGGCCCAGGAGCTCTGCCGGACGGAGCGTCCGCTGCTGCGGATCGCCGGACCGGGCACCCGGCAGGCGGCCTGCCACTTCCCGGAGGCCTGACGCCCCGGCCGCCGGACCACCCCTGCCCGCCTGTGGGCCGGGCGGTCCGGCGGCACCCCGGGGGCCCGTCCGCGGGCCCTCCTCCCGACCCCCGGTCGGGCGCGGCGGGGAACCTCTTGAGGGCCGCGTCCGACCGGGTTCCAACGTCTCGAAGGCCCGTACCCGCTGGTGGGTACGGGCCTTCTGCGGTCGGGGGCCGGGGGTCTGGCGGGCCGGTGGGGGCGCCGGGGGCGGGGGCGGTACCCGGCGCCGACGCGGTGCCCGGCGTGGTCGGTGTGGACCGGGCCGGGCGGCCGGCGGGTCGCGGAGCCCGGCCGCTCCCGCGGTCGCGACCGGCCCCGGACGACGCGAGGCCGTGGCCCCCGGACGGATCCGGGGGCCACGGCCGTTGTGCGGTGCGCGCGGGTGGCGGGCCTCAGGAGGCCGGGCCCACCCGGACGGTGGTGATCCGGCCGTCCTGGGCTTCGCGGACGACCTCGATCTTGGTGTTGGTGTCCGGCACCTTCACGCCGAGCTGCGGCGTGGCGGGGTCGGAGTAGACCCCGGTGCGGTCGTTGAAGGCGGCGACGGCCGGCTCGGCGCCGATCCGCACCGGGACGCCGGCCTTGTGCAGGGTGAAGCCGGTGGTCCGCTTCAGCGAGAAGGTCGCGTCGAAGGTCTGCGCGCGGGCGTTGACCAGCGTGCCGTCGGCGAACCGGATCGGCGCCGGGTGGGCGTCGACCGGCAGGATCAGCCCGCCGCCGGGATGGTCCTTGGTGTTGTTGTCGCCGTACCCGGTGTCCCAGAGCCAGACCAGCACGCCCTCCTGGTACGGGTAGGTGTCGACGATGTCCTTCTTGCCGTCGACGCCCGTGTACCCGAAGTTGTACGGGCCGGTCTTCAGGAAGGCGCCGTAGCCCGCGTACCGGCGGTTCTCCACCAGGTAGGCGCGCGGGTGCGAGGTGACTGCGGTGCGGCCGGTGACCACCGAGAACCCCGTCGCGGTCCAGCCGTTGGCCCCGTTCTCGGCGCCGTCGGCGAAGAGCTCGGTGGCGCCGGCGGCGACCCGGACGGTGTCGACCAGGACGCCGCGGCCGTGGGTGTTGTTGTCCGAGGTGACGTGGAAGCGCAGCCGGACCTGCTGCCCCGCGTAGCCGTCCAGCGGGACGGACAGCTGCCGGTAGGCGCCGGACGTGCCGGTCAGACCGGGGGTGTTGGCGGTGGTGTTGCCGATCGGCGTGCCGTCGACGGTGCCGCCGAGCGCCTTCCAGGTCTTCCCCTCGTCGGTGGAGGCCTCGACCGCGAGGAAGTCGTAGTCCTGCTCGATGTCGTACCAGGCGGCGGCGGTCAGCGTGACCGGTCCGCTCACCGGGCGCAGGTCGACCGTCCGGGCCAGCGAGTTGTCCAGGTTGTCGCCCGTCCCGCTCCACCAGTGGTTGGCGCCCTGGTTCGGGTCGGCCAGGTCGGTGCTGGTGGTGCCGTCGGGCAGGTGCACCAGCACCGCCTGGGCCTGGTCGGTGTTGTAGCCGCTGACACCGAGCGCGTGGCTGGAGCGGGTGGCGGCCTGCGCCTCGTCGTAGTCGAGCCAGCCGAACTGCAGCTTGCTCCAGGCGTCGAGGTCACCGGGGTAGCCGCCGGTGGTGTTCTTGCCCTTGCCGAGGTACGAGCCGGAGGACATCAGCGACCAGAAGTTGACGCTGTTGTCGCCGCCGGTGGTGCTGTACAGGTCGGGCAGGCCGAGGTTGTGGCCGAACTCGTGGGCGAACAGGCCGACGCCGCTGTTCTCGCCGCCCTGCACGTAGTCGTAGACGTACAGGCCGGTGTCGCCGACCGGGGCGCCGCCGATCCGGTTGCCCACCGGGCCGGTCTGGCCGGCCGGGTCCGGGAAGGCCCAACTGCGGTGCGCCCAGAGGGCGTCGGCGCCCTGCGCCCCGCCGCCCCAGGTCTCGTCGACGCCCGCGTGCACCACGATGACGTTGTCCAGGTAGCCGTCCGGCTGGCTGAACTCGCCGTCCTTGTCGTGGTCGTAGCGGTCGTAGACGTCGTACTGGGCCAGCTCGGCCTTGACGTCCGCGGCGGAGCGGCCCTTGCGGACCTCGCCGTCGTACCAGGCCTTGACCGCGTCCCGGACGAACTCCTGCCCCTGCGTCCAGGCGCCGGACCCCTGGGGGCCCTTGTTGCTGCCGTACCGGGCCTCGTTGTACGGCACGGTGACCCAGTCGCTGACCGTGCCCTCGACGTCGTAGCGGCCGGAGGACTGGGTGCGGTAGTAGTTGCGCATCGAGACCGCGCCGGGCGCGTCGTCGAAGAACAACTGCTGGTAGTAGTCGCGGTCGAAGTCCTTGGACCAGAGCGTGTGGTTGTCGCTCCTGCCCGGCTTGGGGATCGCGTTGTGCTGCGGGCCGGGCGTGCCGCCGTAGCGGGGCTGCCCGTTGTACTCGGTGGTGTTGTCCACCTGGTCGCCGAACTGGGCGAGGATCACGAAGACCTTGTCCGTGCGCTGCTGCGCGAGCTGGACGTAGTCGTTGCCGATCTTCACCCTGGCGGGCGCCCGCTTCTGCGAAGTCTTGGCCACGGAGCCCTTGTTGACCTGTTCCAGGGCCTTGGTGCGAAGCGACTGGCGCTCGCGTTCCTGGGGGGCGAGCGGGCCGGGCGGGGCCTCGGTGCCGCCCTCCTCGGCGCCTTGGGCGGCGGCGGCCGCGGTGAGGGCGGGGGAGGGGGGAGCGGCCTGGGCGGGGGTGCCGAGGAGGGAGGCCGCTATCGCGCTCGTGGTGAGCGCGGCCGCGAGTGCCGCGGACAGTCTGCGCAACTGACCGGTCCTTTCCGGACGGTGGGTGGTCTGGGGAGTCGGTGGAGTCGGTGGAGTCGGGAAACAGTCGGTGGAGCGCAGGTAATATTTCACATGTCATGGGTCACACGGAAGGGATGGGACAGGGCGACGGGCCGGACGCGGGGCCGGCCCCCCCCGGGGGGGGGCCGGGGGGGGGGCGGCGGGGGGGGGGGGGGGGGCGGGGGGCGCCCCCCCCGCGCCCCCCCCCCCCCCCCCCCCCCGCCCCCCCCGGGGT